>JAILMY010000197.1 GCA_024692165.1 Butyrivibrio sp.
ATAAGAATAGGTGCATTCTGTTTTGAAAACACAATAAACATAGTATAAACATTGCACATAAAGTGTCAATTATCATTTATAAAAAAAGTATTAAAAAACAACTTGAAAGAATGTTTAATCCAATATAAAATAATCCGTAAAAATGGCACTTGAAATGTGCAAGGAGGTTATTGTTAAAATGGTTAGCGATAACAGTTATGTAGAATGTCTTGTATCAAGTAAAGCGTCACCTCTTATGGTTGTTCTTAAGGGAATCACCCTTGCGCTTACTATCGTATTTGTTATTCTCGGATTATTATCAGGTAGTATTGTCAGTATTATTCTGGCGATTGCTGCCGGAGCAGCTTATTATTTTGCTTCGCTTAATGCCAGTATTGAGTTTGAGTATCAGTACTGTGATCGCGAGATTACGGTGGACAAGGTTCTGAACAAGAGCAGACGTAAAAATATCGGAAAGTATGATGTTGGTCGTATTGAGGCTATGGGCCCAAGCAAATCCTATCATCTTGACGAGTATAAGAATAAGACCTATAAGGTTCTGGATTTTTCAGCAAGAGAGAAGAACCCTCAGCCTGATCCTACTTATACAATATATTATGATGGCAAGGAAAAGATAATTCTTGAACCAACAAAAGAATTTGTGGAAGCTATCAGAAATGTGGCACCTCGTAAAGTCTTTTTTGATTGATAAAAAACTGGATAATTATTGGGGAATAATATCAAGTATTTAATGGAGAGTTAGAAAATGGGACAGATTATTGGCGAAGGAATTACTTTTGACGACGTATTATTAGTACCGGCTTATTCACAGGTTATACCTAATCAGGTAGATGTTAGTACCTATCTTACCAAGAAGATTAAGCTTAACATTCCTATGATGAGTGCAGGAATGGATACTGTAACAGAACACAGAATGGCAATTGCCATGGCAAGACAGGGTGGTATCGGTATCATCCACAAGAACATGTCAATCGAGGCTCAGGCCGAAGAGGTTGATAAGGTAAAAAGATCAGAGAACGGTGTAATTACAGACCCATTTTCACTTTCTCCAGAGCATACACTTGCTGATGCTGATTCTCTGATGGCTAAATTCAGAATTTCAGGCGTACCTATCACAGAGGGCAGAAAGCTCGTAGGTATCATCACAAACCGTGATCTTAAGTTTGAGAAGGATTTCTCAAAGAAGATCAAGGATGCAATGACAAGTGAGAACCTCATTACAGCAAAAGAGGGCATCACTCTTGAGGAGGCTAAGAGTATCCTCGCCAAATCCAAGAAGGAAAAGCTTCCTATAGTAGATGACAATTACAATCTCGTAGGACTTATCACAATAAAGGATATCGAGAAGACTATCAAATATCCTCTTTCAGCCAAGGATGAGCAGGGAAGACTTCTCTGCGGAGCAGGAGTAGGAATTTCCGCAAACTGCCTCGAGAGAGTTGCAGCCCTTGTGGATGCCAAGGTTGATGTTATCGTACTGGATTCAGCACACGGACATTCAGAGAATGTTCTTAAGTGCCTTAGAATGATTAAGGAGAAATTCCCTGATCTTCAGGTTATTGCAGGAAACGTTGCAACAGGAGCAGCTACAAAGGCTCTCATTGAAGCAGGAGCAGATGCCGTTAAGGTTGGTATCGGACCTGGATCTATCTGTACAACACGTGTGGTAGCAGGTATCGGTGTTCCTCAGATCACAGCTATCATGGACTGCTATGCGGTTGCCAAGGAATATGGTATTCCGATCATTGCAGACGGTGGTATCAAGTACTCAGGAGATATCACAAAGGCTATCGCTGCAGGCGGAAGTGTCGTAATGATGGGCTCAATGTTCGCAGGCTGCGATGAAGCTCCAGGTGAATTCGAGCTCTTCCAGGGCAGAAAGTACAAAGTTTATCGTGGAATGGGATCCATTTCAGCCATGGAGAATGGCTCCAAGGATCGTTATTTCCAGGAAGATGCCAAGAAGCTCGTTCCCGAAGGCGTTGAAGGACGTGTTGCTTACAAGGGAACAGTAGAGGATACAGTATTCCAGCTTATGGGTGGTCTTCGTTCAGGTATGGGCTACTGCGGATGCGGATCTATCCCTGAGCTTAGAGAAAACGGCCATTTCATCAAGATGACTTCGGCTGCTCTTCGCGAGTCACATCCTCATGATATTCAGATTACAAAAGAGGCACCTAATTACAGCGTAGATAACGGCTGATAATAAAACATACAGATTTACTTGTAGTATCGTCCGAACTTTTCTGAGGGGGAAAGATGCAGGATCCGATTACACAGGCAGAACTTGAGAAGAAGATGACCACGGGCTCTTTAGAGGAAGATAAGGGAGCTCTTGGTCATTTTGCGCTTAAAAACGGCGAGGCAATGCAGTCCTGGCAGGATAAGTTCTGTGAGATGTCAAAGGTATATGCTCTTTGTCTTGATGCAAACGGCAACCCCTTGAGCTCTTTTTCTGGAAATCCTCATGAAATAGAGATCATCAAGAAGTACGTATCGGATATCAGAATTCGTAACATCTTTAAGAGAGTATCAGAAAGCGAGCTGGAGGACCAGGCTGTAGAGATCACCGAGGTTCCCAATCTTCGCCTTGCTGCTGTGGCAGTTAAGCATGGCAAGGAGACAGCCGCTGTCTGGATTGTCTGCGGCATATTTACCGATGCCGATTATGAGGCGGAGTTCTTCCATGTTCCGCCTATCGATTCATTCCAATATGAGATAACTGAAAGCAGATTTTATAAAACTCTGGATCTATTAAGAGAGACCCTGGATATTATCCTTAAGGTTGAGAGATCCAGGTCTAAAGCCGTTGCCAGAAGCGAGGAGTCCAAGCAGCAGGAGCTGGAAATGACAACCTCCTTCCACAGGGCAGAGACCATGACTGAGATCGTATCCCTCCTGGACAGCGACGAGGGTATCGAATCCATTATGGTTAACATATTGTCAAAGCTCTGCACTTATCTGCAGATCAGCAACGGTTTTACCTGCAGGATTCACAACAATACTCTTATGGATATAGTGGTGCAGTGGACCACACCCGGCAGCAGTAAGATGTTCTTTGATACCAAAGACCAGGAGGTTTGCTGGTTCCTTGGTACCGAGAAAGCTATTGTCGTATCCAGTGATACCCAGATGAATGCCGGTGAACGTGAGCAGCTGGATATGCTGGGAATCAAGGCGCTGGTATCACTTCCCATTGTTATCAACGGCGCACCGAGATTCTATGCATGTCTTTCGGAAAACAGAGAAAGCCGGATCTGGTCCATAGATGACATCAAATTCATTAGCGATGCCATCAGGAAACTTCAGAGTATCATCACCAAGAGAATACAGACTAACTCCCTCGCCAGCTCTTTTGCCTCATTGGAAGCGGTGCTGGATAACGTGGGAAGTTCGATCTATGTAAGAGATATAGGCACCGGAGTTCTGCTGTTCGCCAACAGAAGCTTTAAAAAGAACTTTACCAAGGAGCTTCAGGAGAACAAGCTGATTGAGCTCTTTGAATCCAATATCCCCTCCAGGAGCCATTCCGGTAACTATGAAGTAAGTCACAAGGCAAGAGGCAAGTGGTACGACGTTTACTACACAAGGATCAAGTGGGTGGACGGAAGACCAGTTTCGCTGTGCGCGATTTACGATATCACCGAGAAGAAGCTGTATCAGAAGAGGATTGAGCAGCAGGCTTACACTGACTTCCTGACGGGACTTTACAACAGAATGTGCTGTGAGAAGGATCTGGCGAAGTACGTGGATGAGGCCAGAAACACAGGTAAGACCGGAGCTCTTATGTATCTTGATCTTGACGACTTCAAGCATATCAATGACAGTCTGGGACATCAGTACGGCGATGTGCTTTTGCAGGACATTTCAAAGTCCATGAGTAAGATAGACGGTATCAACAATTCCTGCTACCGAATGGGTGGCGATGAATTTGTCATCATCATTCCTCCGGAACACTTTGATAAGTATGACAAGATAGTTGAAGAGATAAAGAATGCCTTTGCTACACCGTGGTATCTAAAGGACAGTGACTATTACTGCACCATGAGTATGGGCGTGGTCAAGTTCCCGGAAAACGGCGACAACGTCTCAGAGCTTATCAGAAAATCTGACGTTGCCATGTACGAGGCTAAAAAGTCCGGCAAGAACAGGATTGCTGAATACTCAGACAATATCGATGCTTCCTCGATCCACAGACTGGATCTTGAGAAGAATATGTACGATGCCATCGGAAAGAGCTGCGAGGAGTTCGAGGTATACTTCCAGCCTATCATCACCCAGGATAGCAAGGGCAGAAAGGGCTCAAAGAAAAAGAACTATCACGTTGGCGCGGAGGCTCTTGTCAGATGGAACAGCGGCAATCTGGGCTTCCTTAGTCCTGATGAGTTTGTGCCACTGGCCGAATATCTGGGGCTTATAACTCCTATTGGTAATCACGTTCTTAAGAAGGCCTGCGAGTGCTGCAGGCAGTGGAACGAATCCGGTGTGGGCGAGTTCTGCGTTGGCGTTAACTTCTCTGTTGTTCAGATCATGCAGAACGACATCGTGGATATAATAAGGCAGAATATTGAAGAGAATCATATAAAGCCTGAGTGGCTTATCATTGAGTTAACTGAGCGCCTTGCCATAAACGACCTGGCAAGGACCAAGCAGACACTGCTGGATATCAAGGCTCTTGGCGTAAGGCTTGCCCTTGACGACTTTGGTACAGGTTATACGGCTATCAGCAGCATCAGAGCTTTGCCCTTTGATATCATCAAGATCGATAAGGACTTTGTCAGTGATATCGAAACCAGCGAATATTCCCAGGCCTTTGTCAGGACCATGGTGCAGCTGGGTAAGACCATCGGTGCGGATATCTGCGTAGAGGGTATCGAGACCAAGGAGCAGCTGGATGCTCTGGAAGGCATGGAAGTTAAGTTCGTTCAGGGCTTCTACTACGACAAACCCCTCAGGCGGGCAGCATTTGAGGAAAGCTATGTTTATAACCAGAACCAGAGATAAGTTATAATTTTTATTTTATAAAATGAATCTACTGGATATGGTATACTATTTATGTCACTATTAATGGGATCTAATGTTTTGAATCAGATGAGGTATTGTTATGGCTGGTATTTTTTCTGGACTGGAGAAACTTGGACTAGGAAACATAGGGGGCGGAAATCTCTTTGAAGATCCCAAGAAAAAAGAGGCGGCTGCAAAGCAGGATGCGCCTAAAAAGAAGTTGTCCTTCGTAAATGAGGAAGACTATCTTTTTGATAAAAAGTATAAATGCCCTGTCTGCGAGGATGATTTTGAGACGAAGACCGTTAGAACCGGTAAGGTCCGCATGAAGAATGTAGATATAGATCTTCGCCCGGATTATGACGAGCTGGATCAGAATAAATATGATGTTATCGCGTGTCCGCATTGTGGTTATGCAGCCCTTGGTCGTTATTTCCCTACGCTGAATAAATATCAGATCGATGATATCAGGGTCAAGATCAGCATGAATTACAAAAAGCTTGATGATCCCGGTGCTACATATTCCTATGAATATGCAAAGAATCTGTATCAGCTGGCCCTTGCGAATGCGGTGGTAAAAAAGGCTAAGAACTCTGAGAAGGCTTATATATGCCTCAAGACCGCATGGGTTATCAGAGGTGAAACCCAGAGACTTGACCCTGCTGAAGATGGCTATGATGCTAAGAAGGCAGAGAACGATGCTCAGGAAAAAGAGCTTTTGGCCAATGCCCTCAGCGGCTTTGTAATGGCAAGACAGTCTGAGGAATTCCCTATCGCCGGAATGGATGCATCAACACTTGATTATCTGATCGCTGCCCTGGCAGTTGAGACTGATGATCTGGATACGGCAAGCAAGATGGTATCAGAACTGCTGACGTCTAGAGTTGCCAACAGCCGTATCAAAGATAAAGCCAGAAACCTTAAGGATATGATAGCCGAAAAGAAAGGCGAATAAGACATAAATAAAGCGAGTCGGAAATACCGACTCGCTTTATGACATTTATATTATTTCTCGTCGTCGAAGAACTCTTCTGATTTGGAAGCTGCAGGCTCTTCTGAAGCCTTATCTGCCTCGTCCAACTCCTCGTCTTTCTTGGAATCAGATTCCTCTGACTCGGAAGTCTTGATATCTACATATTTACGTGATCCGAATTTAATCTCCGGTGTATCCTCCTCTTCATCTTCGAAGTCCTCGAAATCATCGAAGTCATCCTCATCGAACTCGTCTGCGATAGCTGCATCTCTCTTGGTAAGGTAGTAGTAAACACCTGCTGCAGCGGCTCCTACTGTAATACAGAATAAGATAAATTTTCCGAATCCATTGTTCTTGGACATATGTTGCCTCCCCATCTTGAGCACATATAATTTTGTGCAATGTAAGTGTACATCCTATATTTTAATACAAATAACACGCAATTGAAAGTGTGTTGGGGCATGAAATGTTTATAAATGAATAATTTTGTGGGGGCTATGTGTATTAAAAGTTTATAAATAACGGAAAAACGTTTGAACTAGTGTCCTAAAAATGATATATTTTAATAGACTATTATGGTCAATTTTGCGCAAGAGGAAGACCTAAAGAATGAATGAAAAATTTTTTGAATTAAAAAAAGAAAAACAGGATCGAATGATAAATGCAGCGCTGCTGGTATTTTCCAAGTATGGATATTACCATGCCAGTACCGACGAGATAGTCAGGGAGGCCAATATCAGTAAGGGTCTTTTGTTTCACTATTTTGTCAGTAAGATCGGAATGTATGCATTTCTTTACGACTATGCCACAAGGTTTGTGACTCTTGAGCTTGCACAAAATGTGGACAAAAACGAAACGGACTATTTTGAACTCTATCACCAGGTTCTGGCAGCAAAGGCCGCGTCTATGGCCCAGTATCCATATATATTTCTTTTCCTGAAAAAGGCTGATGAGGAGACTCAGCCGGAGGCTCTGGCTGAGATCAGTGAGCGCCGGGAAAAGTATCAGCGGATCATGGAGGCCCTAAGAGAGAGGGCGGATATCACCAAATTTATGCCGGGGGTTGATTACAGAAAGATCGGAGAAATTCTGGATTATACAACGGATGGACTCTTGGAGAGAAGCGTAAAAGAAGGCAACTTCAGGGCTGATATGTTTCTGGAGGAGGCCCGGGAGTACATCATTATGATAAGGGATATATCCACGGTGGGACTGAAGATATAAGAAAATCTTGTTTTAATGCTTTACTATTTTCTTTATGAGGAGGCAACAAATGAGTAGATTTTTAGTAGCAGGTGTTACACAGATTGAAACAATTATCAGGGTTGATAAGATTCCGGTTAGTTACGCGCCATTGACAAGCGCTAATGAAAGTATTTTCACAGCCATGGGCGGAGATGCTTACAACGAATCCCTGGCTTTGGCGTGGCTGGGCGACGATGTTACTTTTATGTCCATTGTGGGAAGAAACCAGGACCTTAGTATGATAAATCCTCCTGACAGAAAGATCACTCTTTCAACTGAATATATCGTACCTCAGATGAAGGAGACCCCTACTGAGGTTGTTTTTTATGATAAGAATAGAAAGCAGCAGATTTTTGAAGATATTAAGGACCTTAGAGAAAATGTATACGATATGTCCATGGTTACGCCTATTGCAGATGCCTGCGACATGATGGTGCTTGCCAATGCCAATTTCTGCAGACCTTTTGCCAAGACTGCCAAGGAGCAGGGAAAGCCAATAGCTGTAAATATCAGGAACTATAGGCCGGAGAAGGAGATTTATAACACGGACTTCCTTGAGCCTGCCAAAATCCTGTACTTTAGTGATGATACTCTTGCAGAGAATCCCTATGACTTCATCGACAGAATCGCAGCTACCTATAACACAGAGATAATTATTCTCGGACAGGGCAGCGAAGGCTTGATCATCTTTGATAAGACAAAGGATATCAGGGCTCATTACAAGACTGTTAAGACCAATGAGGTTGTAAACACCATCGGTGCCGGTAATGCGCTCTTTGCCTGCTTCCTTCACTATTACATGGAGACAGGGGACAGCGTAAATGCTATAAAGAATGCACTTTTATTTGCTTCTTATAAGATTGGATACATGGGAACCTCTAACGGATTCATGACAACCGATCAGCTTACCCAGTGGAGAAATCTTATCTGGGGCATAAAGAAGAGTGAATTTGACGAGCTTTCAGGTAATTGATGGGGATTATAAATCCTGCTTGTACAAGTGAAATTATTGTGCTAGAGTAAGTGTATCGGAAACGTTACCGGTAACGGAAAATATTTCCGGAACTTTATTAGGAGAGGAATTTAAAATGGCAGACAGTAAGAAGAAACAGACAAGAGCTTGTGGTGTTTTACTTCCTATTTTTTCTTTATCATCAGAATACGGAATCGGAACATTTTCCAAGGAAGCTTATGATTTTGTAGATTTTTTGGATAAGGCGGGCCAGAGCTATTGGCAGATTCTGCCTCTGGGGCCAACCAGTTACGGCGATTCGCCATATCAGTCTTTTTCTACTTTTGCAGGGAATCCATATTTCATTGATATAAACGGGCTGATCGAGGAAGGGCTCCTTACCAAGGAGGAAGCCGGCAAGTATGATTTTGGCAGTTCTGAGGATTCCATTGATTATGAGAAGCAGTATCGCTCAAGATTTAAGCTTCTTAAGACAGCCTTTGAAAATGTTTATAAATCAAACAAGGCAAAAGATATAGTGAAGGAGTTCGAGGCTTTCAAGAAAAAGAGCGAGAATGACTGGCTTAAGGACTATGCTCTTTTTATGGCCCTTAAGAATGCCAGCGGCGGAAGAGCATGGAATACATGGGAGGATGGAGTTCGTCTTCGTAAGCCCAAGGCTATGGAGGAAGCCTTTGCCAAGTATGCGGATGAGGTTGAGTTCTATAGCTTTTTGCAGTACGTATTCCAGAAACAGTGGACAAAGCTCAAGGCCTATGCCAACAGCAAGGGAATCGATATTATCGGCGATATTCCGATTTATGTAGCCTTCGATAGCGCAGATACATGGGCTAATCCGGAGCTGTTCCAGCTGGATAAGGACAATGTGCCTATTGATGTGGCAGGATGTCCTCCTGATGCGTTCAGTGCTACAGGTCAGCTTTGGGGCAATCCTCTTTACAGATGGGATTACCACAAGAAGACAGGCTATAAGTGGTGGATGAAGAGAATCAGCCAGTGCTACAAGCTTTATGATGTAGTCAGGATCGACCACTTCAGAGGCTTTGATGAGTACTATGCAATTCCTTACGGTAATCCTACCGCTGAGATCGGTGAGTGGCGCAAGGGTCCTGGAATTGATCTGTTCAATACCATGAAGAAGGAGCTGGGAGAAAAGAGAGTCATTGCTGAGGATCTTGGATTCCTTACACCTTCAGTAATAAAGCTCGTTCAGAAGACAGGCTTCCCGGGCATGAAGATTTTGCAGTTCGCTTTTGACTCAAGAGAAGAGAGCGACTATCTGCCTCACAACTATACAAGAAACTGCATTGTTTATACAGGTACTCATGACAATGAGACCACCTATGGCTGGTTCAAGCAGCTGCCAAAGGCTGACAAGAAGTTTGCAAAAGAGTACCTTGGAATCCACTATGCCAAGGATGCTGTATGGGCATGCATCAGATCTGCTTTTGCCAGTGTCTCCGATACAGCAATTATTCCTATGCAGGACTATCTTGAACTCGATAAATATGCTAGAATTAATACTCCGTCAACA
Organism: Butyrivibrio sp.; assembly: GCA_024692165.1. Taxonomy (GTDB): domain Bacteria; phylum Bacillota; class Clostridia; order Lachnospirales; family Lachnospiraceae; genus Butyrivibrio. Next base: position 9,730 of record JAILMY010000197.1, read on the forward strand.
CTTGGCGGTAACTGGGTATGGAGAATGAAGAAGGATGCGCTTTCCGATGAGCTTTGCGGCAAGATGAAAGATTTCGCAAGAATCTATGGAAGGCTCAAGTAATTAAGAAGATGGCAGAGATAACTATCAAAGAAATCGCAAAGAGATGCGGCGTTGGTGTCAGCACAGTGTCCAGAGCCATAAACGATCACTCGGACATCAATCCGGAGACCAAGAAACGCATTATGGAAGCTATCCGTGAGACCGGATATATTCCCAATAACAGTGCAAGAAATCTTAAGAGAATAGATGCAAAGTGCATCGGGGTTCTGGTAAGGGGTATCACTAACCCTTTCTTTGCTCCCATGATCGAGCTCATCGAGCAGGAGACAGAGAAGAAGGGATATGCACTGGTGCTCAGGCACGTTGAGGCCTACGAGAATGAGGTTGATGTGGCTCTTGAGCTGGAAAAAGAGAAGAGACTTCGCGGAATCATCTTCCTGGGCGGAAGTTCCAAACACCCTGCAGACAAGATGAAACAGCTGAATGTTCCGGTAATCTTTGCGACTATCGGCTCTGATATTTCGGATGACCTAAGCAGAAACTCATATTCAACGGTTTCTGTGGACGATGCTCTGGAGAGCCGCAAGATGGTGGAATATCTCGTTGGCCTGGGGCACAAGAAGATAGCTATTCTGACTGAGGCCAATGACGAGCCTTCAGTAGTTAAGCTCCGTCTCGACGGATATATGGAGGCTCTTAAGATGCACAATATTAAAGTGGATAAGAGTCTTATAAAGTTTGTAGATAAGAGAATCTACACCATGAAGAATGGTTATGAGACCACGAAAGAGCTGATAGAATCCGGCGTAGAGTTTACAGCTCTGTATTGTATCTCCGACGTACTGGCTGTGGGCGCTCTCAGGGCTCTTGCAGATGCAGGAATCAGGGTTCCCGAAGATGTCAGTGTAGCCGGATTTGACGGCCAGGAACTGACTGAGTACACAGTACCTCGCCTTACCACAATAAGGCAGCCTCTGCAGGATATTTCAGAGGAAACCATGAGACTGTTATTTGATCTTATCGAGGAAAAGAGGGGGCATAAGCACCTGATCTTCCCGGGTGAGCTCATTGTGGCTGAATCCACAGCAAAGAAAAGATAAAACAGGCATAATAAAGGGAAGGGGTCTGCGGTGAGCAGACCCCTTTTGTAATATTTATAAGGCTATTCAGACTTTGTATACGACCTTTTTTGACATCTCAGCGGCAGCGGCAGCACCCTGGAAGTGCTCGATGATGGCAAGACCAAAATCCATGGCTGTTCCCATGCCACGACTGGTGATGAAGTGACCATCTTTTGTTACGCTCTCTGTCTGGACATCAGCTCCGAGAAGGTCGCCTTCACGACCCGGGAAACAGCATGCTTTTTTACCCTTTAATATACCGAGCTTACCGAAAACAGTAGGTGCTGCGCAGATAGCACAGAGCATCTTATCCTGCTTGTCAAACTCTAGAATCTTGTCTGTAAGAGGCTTGCAAGCTTCAAGGTTACTGGTTCCCGGCATTCCTCCCGGAAGGATCAGCATATCCAGGCTGTCTAAATCTGTATCTGCCAAAAGTGCATCCGCCTCTACTGCAATCCTGTGAGAGCCGGTTACTATTTGGCTGTCTGAGATGGATACTGTTGTAATCTCGATGCCCGCGCGGCGCAGCAGGTCAACTACAGTAAGGGCTTCAATTTCTTCAAATCCGTCTGCCAAAAAAATTGCTGTCTTTGTCATGGTATCCTCCATAAATATATGTTATATTGTATAATTAGTTAAGTGTAGCATTTATTCTAATATATTAACACATAATGTCATGAGGAATACATGGGAATAGAGATAGAAAAAAAGTTTATTACAAAGGATATACTCTTTGACCTTGGTTCTTTTCCCCATCACGAGATAGAACAGGGGTATCTGAACGTACATCCGGCGGTGAGAATCCGCAAAGAGGATGAGGCATATTACATGACCTATAAGGCCAATAAGGAAAACTACAGCGGTATAGGCAAGACTGAATACAATATGGAGCTGGACAGGGAGTCCTATGAGCACCTGAAGGCCAAGGTCGATGGAAACATCATTGCCAAAAAGAGGTACATTCTCCCAATCAATGAGGATGCTTTTTCAAAAGAGTATCTGGACGGCCATGAATCCCTGAAAAAGGCAGTAAAAGATGGCAGTATAAAGATAGAACTGGATGTGTTTGAGGGAGTTTTCAAAGGAAGGATACTTGCGGAGATAGAGTTTCCTGATGAGGATGCAGCAGCAAATTACCATATGGCTGACTGGTTTTTGGAGGATGTGACAGGAGATCCCAAATACAGCAACTCACAGATGAGCAGAGAAAAGATCTGACAGGGCAGTTTGATCAGCCGGCTGGGAGCTTATAGCTGTACAACAGCGGCGCGTACCGATATGCGATGCTGTGCAGATCTCTTTTTTTCATAGGGATTGTACGGAGCAGGGCCTGGAGCTGGCGTATCTGTGGGAGCACAGACTTATCGCCTCTTCGATAGGCAAGAAGCATGGTGTACATATTGTAATCGATTATTGAATTATAGCTGTCGTCTACATAATCGGCATTTATATACTGACGAATCCTGTCATAGGCAGGAGCATATACAAACTCACCATCCTTAAAAAGAGAGCGGGAAACAGTGGCTGAACCGGAATTCTGGATATAGTGGTACAGTGGAGCCTTGACATAGGCGAACTTATAGTTCCCACTGGTAAAAAGCCTGGACTGGAGCAGAAGATCCTCACACATGGATACATCTTCGTCCAGAGAAAAGTTTTTAAGAAGACTGGTTTTAAAGAGCCTTGTAACAAGAAAGCCTCTGATGTTCTCGTCGGTGAACATGCCCTTTAGAATGTCCTCTGAGTGCAGCACGTCAAGAGTTTTAGAATAATAGGAAGTAACTTCACCGTCTTTGTGAGTGAAGTATCCGCACACAGATCCGTCAAAGGAGTCATCTGTGATGGCGGCGGCCATGAGCTCGTACATATTTGGCTCAATATAGTCGTCGGAATCAAGAAAGTTAATAAAATCACCGGTAGCCAGCCTGATTCCCAGATTTCTGGAAGCTGAGACGCCGGAATGTTCTTTTTTTACATATTTAATGATGGGACACCGGCTTGCGTATTCCTGGATCACATCCTTGGAATCATCGGTGGAACCGTCATCAATAAGCAGAATTTCAGAGGGCATATAAGTAGAAGAGAGGATGCTGTCCAGCATTCTCCCTATACAGGACTTACTATTGAAAAATGGAATGACTACAGATATACTCTTCTTCATGCTTTAATTATAGTTGTAAAAAGAACTGATAGCAATAAAGGAGCGTTATGGGAGAGAGGTTTATCCCCAGGAAAATTCATTATTTCTGGTTCGGCGGCGGAGAAAAAAGCGCCAAGGTCAGAAAGTGTATAGACAGTTGGAAGAAATTTTGTCCCGACTATGAGATCATCGAGTGGAACGAGAACAATTACGATATAAAAAAGCATCCATTCATGGTAAAGGCCTATGAGGAGAAGAAATGGGCCTTCGTATCGGATTATGCAAGACTGGATGTGCTTTATGAATACGGCGGAATATATCTGGACACGGATGTTGAACTGATAAAGAATATTGATGATCTTTTGGAAAACCATGCCTACATCGGTTTTGAGAGGGAGGACCTTTTGGGAGACGGCCAGGGTTTTGGCGGAGAAAAGGGATTTCCTATATTTAAGGAAATGATGGATGTCTATGATGGTCTTCAGGAATATATAGAAAGTCCCAAACTCAGGACCAGGGTTTGCCTTGAGCATGGTCTTAAGCTGGACGGCAGCAGGCAGAACATAGACGGTATGGAGATTTATCCGGTGGATTTCTTTTGTCCAAAGAATTTCAAGACCGGAATTGTGCAGATCACGCCAAATACCAAGTCCATTCATCATTTCGATGCCAGCTGGTATCCGAAAAGCGGCAGGAAATATGTGTATCTTATGAGATTTTTGAATCTGACTCTTGGAGAAGAAAAGGGTACAGCTGCATTTGGCAGGATAATAGCGTTCAAGGATAGTTTGAAGGGTAACAAAGAATGAGTTCTGAGCTTATTTCTATAATTATACCGGTTTACAATGTTGAGGCGTATCTGAAGGAATGTGCGGCCTCCATAATGGGACAGGTCTACGAGAATTACGAAGCTATTTTTATAGATGATGGTTCCACCGATTCCAGTGGTTCAATCTGTGATGCTTTGGCAGGATTGGATGAGAGATTTAAGGTTGTTCATCAGAAAAACAAGGGACTTTCCGGAGCAAGAAACAGAGGACTGGCCGAGGCAAAGGGTGATTACATCTGTTTTATTGACTCGGACGATATGGTAAGTCCAAATTATCTTTCTGATATGCTGGAGGCCATCAAGGCCGGCAAGGCTGATATGGCTTTCTGTGATGTGGACTCAAGCAAACTGGCAGAGCCTTACTACGATATTAAGGAGAGCTGCACTCTCAAGGCGGCCACCTGCAGGGAATGGCTTGAGGATCCCTGGTCAAGAGAGTATGTGCTGATGGTGGTTGCCTGGAACAAGCTGTTTTCAAGGGCGCTTCTTGAGGGCTTTCACTTTGAGGAAGGTAAGTGGCATGAGGATGAATACGCGGTAAACCAGATCATTTACAGGATCAAGAGGGCTGCCTATGTGCCTAAAAAGCTCTATAAATACCGTGATAATGTGGGTGGAATCACCGGAGCAAAAAACAAGAACAATAAAAAGCACATGGATGCCTTTGATGCATACGAGGAACGTATCAAAATTGCTATCAAGAATAACGATTTATCTTTTGCGAATCGGACTCTTGCCAACACTTTGTATATATTAACGGAATTATATTTTAAAAATCCCCAAATGGCGACAGAATGTAAAAAAAGTTTCTGCGAATTTTTTTACAATTACAAACGCTATCTGGACAATAAGCAATTACTTAAATACCAGTTGTTTCTCAAGTTTCCTCGTGCTTACGGCAAAATTTTCAATCTGATATGAGTTAAGTTTTTTGTAATATTTTTTTATTTTTACAAAAAAAGTTTGTTTTTTCATATTGCTTTTTATTATCTAATTGAATATACTTATGCTTGCGAAAAAAATTCACAATTTATTTATAAAATTTTTATAAAATTTCAGTTTTGTGGTTCGGTGTGGGGGCGAACGACGAGGGTGGCCGAAATATTGGGGAATATTGAAGCTTTTTATTAATGGCGAATGGAGTTTGTGTTTTATGAATCGTTCGAATACTTCTGCATCTTTTGATATTGTGCATGTGTTGTTGGATATAATTGTTCTGGCAGCAGCCTTTTTGCTGTCTGCGCTTTTATTTGGAAGCGGTGTTGCTGAAGATGAGTGGAGATCCATTATTTCAATATATGTAGTTGGGACTATCATCTTCCTTACCTGCAACAGAACATCTCAGATCTATAACAATACTCTGTTTTTCTATATTGATAGAATTATCAGAAGAGAGACCATGTCTTTTTTTATTGCGGTTGTTTGCGGCGAGATAATCTACTACAACTGCATTAACGACAGCAATTTCGGCTCAAGATTTTTCTGGGGTCTTCTCGTGATTACCTATGTGCTTATTCTCTTTGAGATTCTGATATTCCAGAGACTTATTGATATAATTATTAAGAGAAAACATATTCCGAGGTGTGTTTATGTTGGAAGCAAGGATTCCTACAATAAATTCCGTTACTTCCTTAAGAAAACTCCTCTTATTGTTAATGAGATCGGATACGTAAGCTATGATGACGATGATTCCATAGAGTACATCGGCAAGCTCTCTGATCTTGAGCAGATCATCAGAAAATACAACATCGATCAGGTTTATATTATGCAGAAGCGTGATATGGATATTGCATATATTCAGAAGTACATCGATCTTTGTATTGAGATGGGTGTTACCTGCAGAGTTGTTGTTGATATCTTCAGACGTAGAAGATGCTATTCCTATAACAGTAGTGTTGGAACTTATCCTGTTCTTACATATCATACAGTTACACTTAATAACTGGGAGAAGGTTCTTAAGAGAGCATTCGACATTGTATTCGCGCTGTTTGCAATCATTGTTACTTCTCCAATCATGATCATTACTGCTATTGCAATCAAGCTTGATTCCAAGGGACCGGCTATCTTCAAGCAGGTCAGAGTTGGTAAGAACGGAAGACACTTCAAAATCTGGAAGTTCAGAAGTATGGTCAAGGATGCCGAAGAACTCAAGAATGAGCTTTTGGAGCTTAATGAGGTTAAAGACGGCATGATGTTCAAAATGCAGGATGATCCTCGTATCACCAAGGTTGGTAAGTTCATCAGAAAGACAAGTATTGATGAGCTTCCCCAGTTCTTTAACGTGCTGGCAGGTTCCATGAGTGTTGTTGGTACAAGACCACCGACACTTGATGAGGTTGAGAAATATTCTACACATCAGTGGAGAAGAATCAGTATTAAGCCCGGTATCACAGGAATGTGGCAGGCAAACGGCCGCAGCAGTATCAAGGATTTTAACGACGTAGTTGAACTTGATGTGGAGTACATTGATAATTGGAGTCCGCTTCTTGACATTGAGATTATCTTTAAGACTGTGGCAGAAGTATTTATGAGTAAGAATTCCTACTGATCGGAGACAGGTTGTTTTATGAAAATTGCGATGATAGGTCACAAAAGAATACCATCGAGAGAGGGCGGCGTTGAGATCGTAGTAGAGGAGCTGTCCAGCAGACTTGTAAAAATGGGTCATACCGTTACTGTATATAATCGTAAGGGTAAGAACGTAGCAGATAAAAATGCAGATAAGGAAGCACATAAGTTAAAGAGATATAAGGGCATCAGAATCGTGAATGTACCTACTCCTGACAAAAAATCCTTAAATGCTATCGTATATTCTTTTCTTGCAACTATAATAGCAGTGCTCGGCAACCATGACGTAATCCATTACCACGCTGAGGGACCATGTGCAATGCTGGTTATTCCTCACTTCTTTGGCATCAGAACCGTTGCTACAATTCATGGTCTTGACTGGCAGAGAGCCAAGTGGGGCGGATTTGCTACAAAGTTTCTTCTTTTCGGTGAGAAGATGGCTGCGAAATATGCAGATGAAGTTATCGTTCTTTCCCGTAATGTACAGCAGTACTTTAAGGATAAGTACAACAGAGAGACTATCTACATTCCTAACGGTGTAAATAAGACAGAGTTCCTTGAGGCGGACAGAATTACAAGAAAGTTCGGTCTTGAGAAGGACAAGTACATCCTTTATCTTGGACGACTTGTCCCTGAGAAAGGTATCACATATCTTATCGATGCCTTTTCTACCATTGATACAGACATGAAGCTGGTTATCGCCGGTGGTGGAAGCCATTCCGATGAGTTTGTGACACAGCTCAACGAAAAGACCAAGAAGGACAAGAGAATCATCATGACAGGTTTTGTACAGGGTAATACTCTGACAGAGCTTTTCAGTAACTGCTATCTCTATGTACTTCCAAGTGATATTGAGGGTATGCCCATCAGCCTTCTTGAGGCTATGAGCTTTGGCAGAAAATGTCTTGCCAGTGATATTCCTGAGAATACAGAGGCCTGCAGAGAGTATGCACAGTACTTCAAGAAGTCAGATGTTACAAGCCTTGCCAACAAGCTTCAGGAGATCATTCTCAACCCTGATATCTTCCATACTCAGGATGAGATAATGGACTATTGCTACAACAGATTCGACTGGAACAAGGTAACAGGTGCCAGCGTAAAGCTCTACATCGATACAATTCTTAACGTTGAACGTATCGACAACGTGTAATGATTCAGAGCCAAGCATAAATGAAAAAACAGCCATTTCGAGCTCGCTCGAAAAATGGCTGTTTTTTTATTTATGCTTGGCTCTGAATCATTACACATTCGAGCTATTTTTGATGAAAAAAGTGTGGAAATAAGTATTAAATTGTGATATAATCTGAAGCGATTGTGCCTAAATGGGCATGAATAGTACTGTTTGTACGGCAGACAGTTCATATTTTATATAAAGATTTTTATTTTTTAGGAGGAAACAAGTTAACATGGGCGTAACAGTTGAGAAGCTCGAGAAGAGCATGGCTAAGCTTAAGATTACAGTATCTGCAGAGCAGCTTGAGAAGGCTATTCAGAATGCCTACAACAAGAACAAGGGCAAGATCCAGATTCCTGGATTCCGTAAGGGTAAGGCTCCTCGTAAGATGATCGAGCAGATGTACGGTAAGGAAGTATTCTACGAGGATGCAGCAAATGAGCTCATCGAGTCAGAGTATCCTAACGCTGTAAGTGAGTGCGGAGAGGACGTTGTATCATCACCTAAGATTGATGTTGAGCAGCTTGAGGCAGGTAAGGACTTCATCTTTACTGCTGAGGTAGCTCTGAAGCCACCGGTTAAGCTTGGCAAGTACAAGGGCGTTGATGTTCCTAAGATGGATATCGACGTTACTGATGAGGATGTTGATGCCGAGATCGACAAGCAGAGAAATACAAACGCTAGAACTGTTGACGTAACAGATAGAGCAGTTGCTATGAACGATATCGTAACTCTTGATTTCGAGGGATTCGTTGATGGTAAGGCTTTCCAGGGCGGTAAGGGAACAGATTATCCTCTTACAATCGGTTCAGGTGCTTTCATTCCTGGATTCGAGGATCAGCTCGTTGGATTTGAAATTGGCAAGGAAGGCGATGTAAACGTTAAGTTCCCTGAGGATTATCAGGCAGAGGACCTTGCCGGTAAGGATGCTACTTTCAAGTGCACAGTTAAGGCTATCAAGGCTAAGGAACTTCCTGAGCTTAACGATGAGTTCGCAAGCGATGTTTCTGAGTTCGATACTCTTAAGGAGTACAAGGAAGAC
>JAILMY010000199.1 GCA_024692165.1 Butyrivibrio sp.
CAGAAGAGGAGAACTCCGTGTTGAGACCATGGGAAGAGGCTTTGCATGGCTCGATACCGGCAATCATGATTCTCTTTTAGATGCATCTGACTTTGTATGTGCCTTCCAGAAGAGACAGGGCCTTTACATTTCCTGTATCGAAGAGATCGCATACAAGAGAGGCTTTATCGACAAGGAGCAGCTTCTTAAGCTGGCTGAGCCTCTCATGAAGACCGACTATGGCAAATACCTGGTTGAAGTTGCTAACGGGCTGTAAGCACTTGGCGAGGTTTTATCGAGGTGTGAAGCATGGATAAACGAGTCTTTAGAATGGCCATCCTGACTATCATCAGCGCGTTTATTCTTGTGGCAGTTATCATTTATGCCACTAACGCTGATAAACTGGGAAGGATTTTTGGCGGAAAAGAGAAAAATGAAGCGTCGGACAGTGCTTCTATAGAGACATCCGTGGCAGATGAAGCTTCCTATGGTCAGCAGATTGGGGATGACTTAAAAGCATTCCTTTATGATGATGATTTTTTTGACGAAGATGAGGAAGTTCCGGCGGTGGTAGTTATTCAGCAGAATACCAGAGTTGTCGAGGACGGAAAAGAAAGCGAAGAGGGCGAGGAAGACAGTGAGGAAGAGGATGGTTCAGGTATGGCTGTTGTAGGGCAGCTGGATAATCCGGATGCACCATTTCTTTTGCCTGACGGGACGATTCCTGATGGAGTAGCGCCTGATGCTGCCCTTCCCGGAAATCTGAAGGAGCCGCCTATCGAAGGCACACCAGTAGGAACTTTGCCCTGATAAAATAATATGAAATATCAGGACTCCTGCGCGAATTTTCAATTGGAGCTCAGAAGATTATAAGAATATGAATCAAATAATAAATTAAGCATGGAGTGAGTTTTAAAATGGGACAGATTACAGTTGAAACTTGTGAGATTGAAGGACTTAAGGTTATTACACCTAAGGTATTCGGAGACGAAAGAGGATATTTTATCGAAAGCTATAACAAGAATGACTTTGTTAATGCGGGAATTACCTGCGAGTTCGTGCAGGATAATCAGTCATCCAGCAAAAGAGGCGTTCTCCGTGGTCTTCACTTTCAGAAGAATTTCCCACAGGACAAGCTTGTACGCTGCATAAACGGCGAAGTTTTTGATGTGGCTGTAGATCTTAGAAGGGATTCCAAGACCTTCGGCAAGTGGTTTGGAGTTGTTTTATCTGCAGAAAACAAGAAGCAGTTCTTTATTCCAAAGGGCTTTGCTCATGGATTTTTAGTGCTTTCTGATTATGCAGAGTTTGCATATAAATGCTCTGATTTCTATCATCCTGATGATGAGGGCGGACTTATCTGGAACGATCCGGATATCGGTGTTGAGTGGCCCCTTCAGGAAGGTGTTGAGCTTATTTTCTCCGACAAGGATACTAAGTGGAGAGGAATCAAGGAATATTGAATATGGGTAAAAGAAAACTTCCCAAGCGTTTAGGCTTGGGCATTTTCTATGTATTGGCGCTTGCACTGGCGCTGGTCATATTATTACATACGAATTCACTGGCAGATCCGCAGACAGAGCGGCTTAAGAAGATCTGTGGCTGTACTCTGATTGCAGTCAGCTGCATTCTGGCGTACTTCTGGTATGATAAGCTCACTGTTTTACCGATCGAGCTTTTTAATTCCAGAAAGCTCATCAAAAGGCTGTCAGTTAACGATTTTAAAAAGAGATATGCAGGTTCATATATGGGAATTGTGTGGGCACTGGCACAGCCGGTGGTCACTGTTTGCATGTACTATATTGTATTCGACAGGGTTTTCCAGAGTAGGGCCCAGGCAGTGTCCGGTGGAGTGGAGGTTCCTTACGTTCTGTTCCTTACAGCCGGCCTTGTGCCATGGTTCTTTTTTACCGAGGCTCTTACAAACGGCACCACATCCCTTCTTGAGTACAACTACCTGGTAAAAAAGGTTCTTTTCAAGATAAGCATACTGCCCATCATCAAGATCATAGCAGCCATGTTCATTCACATGTTCTTTATCCTGGTTCTGCTGGTGATCGCCTGTGTTTATGGGTATTATCCAAGCATTTACTGGCTTCAGCTAATATACTACGTGGGCTGCGAATTTATCCTGGTGCTTTCCATCAGCTACGCGACCTGCGCCATTGTTGTATTTTTCAGAGATCTTCTGCAGATCATCAACATCGCTCTGCAGCTTTTGCAGTGGGCAACACCGATCCTTTGGAACATCGACATCATTCCGGACAATTACAAGTGGATCGTCAAACTGATCCCTATGACCTACATCGTTGAGGGCTATAGAAATGCCATCTACGGTGATACCTGGTTTTTTGAGCACTTCTACTCATCCACCTACTTCTGGATCTTTGTAGTGGCTGTGTTCTGCTTCGGAGCTTTGATCTTCAAGAGATCCAAGCCTCACTTCGCAGACGTGTTATGATATTTGGAGTAATTCATGGAAAAAGATATTGCGATTGAGGTAAAAAACCTCACGAAATCCTATAGATTATATGACAAGCCCATGGACAGGCTTAAGGATTCCCTTGGTCTTGCAGGAAAGCGCAAGTTCAAGGAGCACCTGGCACTGAACAATGTGAGTCTTTCGGTAAAAAAAGGTGAGACAGTAGGTATCATCGGAACCAACGGCTCAGGAAAGTCCACGATCCTTAAGATCATCACAGGAGTTCTTACTCCTACCAGCGGCGAAGTCAACGTAGACGGCCATATCTCAGCTCTTTTGGAACTGGGAGCAGGCTTTAATATGGAGTACAACGGAATTGACAACATCTACCTCAACGGTATGATGATCGGCTTTTCCGAGGATGAGATAACAAAGAGACTGGATTCAATCCTTGAGTTTGCGGACATCGGCGACTATGTCTATCAGCCGGTAAAGACATACTCAAGCGGTATGTTTGTGCGTCTGGCCTGTGCGGTGGCCATCAACATCGACCCGGAGATTCTTATTGTCGATGAGGCCCTGTCTGTTGGAGACGTATTCTTCCAGGCTAAGTGTTATCACAAGTTCGAGGAGTTCAAGAATCAGGGGAAAACTATTCTTTTTGTATCCCACGATCTTTCAAGTATAAGTAAGTACTGCGACAGAGCGGTTCTTCTGAACCAGGGCGTCCTTCTTGGTGAGGGAACTCCCAAGGAGATGATCGACATCTACAAGCAGGTATTGGTAGGTCAGTATCCGCTGCCAAGCAGCGACGTTGAGAATCTGCTGGACGATGAGGATATCCGCAAACGCGCAGCAGATGCCTCGGATGAGGCAGACAGTAAGATCGCGAAGAATTCTGATTCTGCTAATGGAAAGAAAAAAGGCAAGAAGGCAGATTCCGGGAAATCAGATAATGCAGGCACAGCGGTAGCTGCAGGCGATGCATCCGTCAAGAATCCCGACACCTTAGAGTACGGCGATGGCGCGGCAGTTATCGAGGAGTTCTACGCAACAGATGCCTCAGGCATGCGCTCCAACTCCATCATCAAGGGCACGGATTTTTCGGTGCACATGAAGGTTCGATTTAATCGCGACGTGTCAGCACCTATTTTTGCATTCACCTTCAAGAACATAATGGGTATCGAGATCACGGGCACCAATTCCATGGTGGAAAAGGCATTCCTTGATCCGGTAAAGGCAGGAGATGTGAAAGAAATCTCTTTTACCCAGAATATGACCCTTCAGGGGGGCGAGTATCTCATAAGCTTTGGTGTCACAGGCTTTGAGAAGGACAACTTCACAGTGTATCACAGACTTTATGATGCGCTGAACATCACGGTGGTTTCCGACAAGAACACCGTAGGTTATTACGACATGAATTCCAAGTGCGAGGTAAAAGACGCACAGTAGGCATACGAAGTATTACATTTGGGGAACAGTACGAGCATGCAAGAGAAGATAAACATTGGCAAAGTTACTCTAAATTTCAAACATTACTCGGGGGTTGATCTCTACAGCGACGGATCTATAGAGAACGATCTTCTTGAGATAGTAAAAAACACCAAGAAGGAAGATTATCAGAAGGTCATCGAAGAGAGGGCGAACTGGCCCATTCTTTACCATCTTTCTGACCAGAGAGCCAATATCGTGGAGTGGATTCCCATGGATCCAAACTCCAAGGTTCTTGAAGTGGGCTCAGGGTGCGGTGCTATCACAGGCATGCTGGCCAGCAAGGCAAAAGAGGTAGTGGCCTGCGATCTTTCCAGAAGGCGTTCCGAGATCAACGCCACCAGGAACCAGGACTGTGACAACGTGACTATCCATGTGGGCAATTTCAGGGATGTGGAGCCGGACCTTCCAAGGGACTTCGACTACATATTCCTTATCGGCGTGTTTGAGTATGCCCAGGGGTACATCGGCACCGACAACCCCTACGAGAAGTTCCTTCGCATGATGAACCGTCACCTGAAAAAGGGCGGAAGAATCGTCATTGCCATTGAGAACCGCCTTGGACTTAAGTATTTTGCCGGATGCGCAGAGGATCACCTTGGCACCTATTTTTCCGGAATCGAAGGATACACCCCGGACAGCGTAGCCAAGACCTTTACCAGAAACGGCCTTATCAATATTTTCAAAAAATGTGGTATCAAGGAATACAGCTTCTATTACCCGTATCCTGACTACAAGCTGATGACTCTGCTTCACTCAGACCACTATCTGCCTAAGTTTGGAGAGCTTCAGGACAATGTCAGGAACTTTGACAGAGACAGGCTTCTTCTTTTCAACGAGAAGCATGCCTACGAGGATCTGGTAAAAGACGGTATGTACCAGGATTTCGCAAACTCTTTTGAGATTATCCTGGGACCCGGATTTGACACCATATACAGTAAGTACAGCAACGACCGCGTTGACGAGTTTAAGATCAGAACCGATATCGCTATCGACAGGGCCGGCAGGAAGATCATCAGAAAGGTTCCTCTTACAGAGCAGGCAAAAGAGCATGTGCTCAGCATCAGAGATGCGTACTTAGGACTTCAGGAGAAGTACAGAGGCGGAGATTTTGAGATCAATGACTGTCTGATAGATGAGAAGCAGGGCTGCGCCATTTTCTCTTTTGTCAACGGAGTACCACTGGCTTCCCTTTTAGATGAATGCCTGGATAAAGATGACATGGACAGCTTCGATGCGCTTATCAACGAGTACATCAGAAGGATAAATTATAAGCAGGATTATCCCGTGTCCGATTTCGACCTGATATTCTCGAATGTTATGGTAAATGGGCCTATTTGGACTATAATAGATTATGAATGGACCTACGGAAAGTGCATTCCGGCCAAGGAACAGCTCTGGAGAGCCATTCACTGCTACAGGTTAGAGGATAGGAAAAGAGAAAAGTTCGATCCGAAGCCATTTTTCGAGAGGATGGGCATCACAGATAAGGATGCGGAGGTTCTTTTCGAAGAGGAGAATGCATTCCAGAAGTATGTGACAGGAAACCGCAAATCCATGGTGGAGATCTGGCAGGCAATTGGCAGAAAGGTTACTCTGCCCAGGGAACTTGTTACTTTGGATGACAAGGTAAGACCTGACGACTGCATTCAGATATACCTTGATGAGGGCGAGGGCTTTTCGGAGGAGGAGTCTATTTTCCCTGAGGATCAGTACGATGACAAGCACACTGTAAGCCTTGATATCAGGGTTGACAGCAAGTGCAAGATGGTCCGCATTGATCCGGCTTTCGCGCCATGCCTTGTGACAATTTTGTCCGCCACATGGAACGGCGAGGTTTTTGCAGACAACGTATCTGACGTATCCATTCATCCGCAGAACGGATACTGGATTTCTGACGATTCGATCTTATTTGATACAAACGATCCTAATATTGAATTTGGTCTTACCAGCGATAAGCTCAGCATTCAGGAGAGGAATCACTTATGTGTGACTTATATTATGACTCTTTTACCTGAAAATGCGGCCCAGGCCGTGGGTAAATCTCTGGAGGCTGCCGCAGAAGAGCATCTGGCAGCTGCGCCCAAGGACAATATTTTGAAAAAGACTGTTAAAAAGATCATTCAGAAGCGCGAGGAGCGCTATTACAAAGACGACGAGGAGTGAGTTTGGGGATGGTAAAGGGACTTGTTAAGGGTTCTCTTACAAGGAGAAGCATAAGGAAATACAACAAGCTGCTGAATACCAAGTCTTCTGCCTACGACAAGTGGCAGAAGAAGATTGAGAAACAGCCAGTCCCTGTGGTAGAGGCGCCTGTTAGCTACGAGACCAATGAAAACGGTGAGCTGGTGCCCAATAAGCTCCCGGAGCCCACTGTGAAGGTTATTCCCTACGCAAAGGTGTGGGAACTTAACGGCATTAAGGGCGACGAGGACGTTGTTTATCTGTTCGTAAGCCCAAAGGGCAAGCTCACAAAGAGAGCAACGGAAGTCATCAGGCAGTACTTTATTGCTCACCCGGAGCACAACGTAGTCTATGGCGATGAGGACGAGACAGGAAAGGGCGGCAAGTACATTCATCCGTATTTTAAGCCGGACTGGTCCCCGGATTCTTATTTAAACGCATTTTACATCGGCAGCTTTTTTGCCTGCAGATCAAGGACACTCCACGAGGCGTCAGGAGAGTACGACAGTGCTGTTCGCATGCTGGGTGGAACCAGTAATAAAAAGAACTCACCGGAGCAGGTGGGACTTGAAGCATCCTTACTTTCGGCGGATGTTCTCTTTTGCATGCTGGCTATTCATGAGCATGCCTTCGCAAAGAGAACCGGAATGGAATTCCCCATCGGTCACATCAAGGAAGTTCTTTTCCACAGAAGCCCTGAGCAGGATGTTTTTTACGGACGTAACTTCCACAATTCAAGGCATATGCTGATAAAGCCCACAACAGTCAGCATTATTATCCCCTCCAAGGATCATCCGGAGGTTTTGAAGAGATGTCTTGAGTCCATTGTGGAGACTACAGGAGACAACAGCGGAATCACCTACGATATCGCGGTGGTGGACAACGGCAGTGAAGCCAAGAACAGGGTTCGCTACGGCGTATTCATCGGCAAGATTCCGAAAAAGAACGGTCTGACCAAGATCAACTATATCTACAAGCTTGAGGAATTCAACTTCTCGGCTATGTGCAATAAGGGTGCGAAGAATACCCGCGGAGAATATCTGCTTTTCCTGAATGATGACATTGAGTGCATCAAGGAGGGGTGGCTTCGTGAGCTGCTTTCCCAGGCCCAGCTTAAGCACGTTGGAGCGGTGGGAGCAAAGCTTCTTTACCCGGATGGGGACCTGATCCAGCACGCGGGCATTGCCAACGTAATGAGAGGCCCTGTCCACAAGCTGCAGAAAATGCATGACAATAAGAGCCATTACTTTGGCTATAACAGAGGAATCCACAATACCATCGGTGTTACCGGTGCATGCCTTCTTATCAGCAGGCAGAAGTACAACGACATCGGCGGTTTCCCGGAGGAGCTTAAGGTTGCCTTCAACGATGTGGATTTCTGCTATTCTTTGCACGAAAAAGGCTATTACAATGTGTGCTGCAATCACTTCTATCTGAAGCATTACGAGTCTCTGTCCAGGGGCATTGATACCATGGATCCCAAGAAGATGGAGAGACTCTCTTCAGAGGGCGAGATTTTGATGCGCAAGCACCCGAATCTCTACAACGTGGATCCTTTCTATAGTCCGCATCTGAACGAGGACGAGACTATAACAGCCATAATTCCAAGGGTTGACTATACCCCTGTGGAGGACCTTCCCTATGCGCCGGTTTCCATCCACGACAAGGGCATCAGGAATGCCAGAGAGGATCAGTGCCTGAGGATAGGCTGTGAGTACAACGGAACCCTGGACAACTGGCTCTACGGCAGCAGTGCTGAGAGGAATGACAGCGGATATTATCTCAAGGGCTATGCTTTTGTCATCGGTTCTGACAACGCCTTCTTTGAAAGAAGACTTCTGCTGCGCCTTGTTGAAAGAAATGAGGACGGCGCAGGACCTGTAAGTCCTAAGGTTTACAGCTTCCCCATTTACGTGGGATATCGACCTGACATCAGGATAAGGCTTCAGGATCAGGTGAACGTGGATCTTACCGGCTACAAGGTTAAGATCAAGAAGGGCCTTCTGCCGCCCGGATATTATCAGGTGGGAATGATGGCATCGGACAAGACAAGCAGACTGAAGCTGGTTAATTGGGTGCCTAATATTTTGAATGTTAAGAGGTAACAATGCAAGACGAAAAAGATTACAAGGCGGCCTATGAGCGGGAAAAGCTCAAGTCCGCTGACCTGGCTGAAAAGGTGGCAGATCTTGAGGACAAGAATCAGGAGTTGCAGTTCAAACTGGACAGGATCAAGAATAATCCTATATGGAAGGCTTCAACCCCTGCCAGAAACACCATGCACTGGGTCATCAGACAGAGGGACAGATTAAGGAATCAGGGATCTGTCCGGGGCGTCATCGCCAAGATAAAGTACAAGCAGATTGAAAAGAAAGCCATGACTCATTATGGCACAGAGTCTTTTCCCAGTGAGGAAACAAGGGCTCAGCAGGAGAAGGCAGTATTTGAAAAGATGCCTCTGATCTCCATTTTGGTGCCACTCTACAATACTCCTGAGAAGTTCCTCAGGGACATGATCGAGTCAGTTCTGGCTCAGACCTACGGAAACTGGCAGCTTTGCCTGGCTGACGGGTCCGATGCAGAGCACATCGGCCTTGTAAGCAGCATCGTAAGGGAGTATCAGAAGACCGAGAAGGCACTCCATCACGATGGCACCAGCAAGATCAGCTATCAGAAACTGGAAAAGAACGAGGGAATCGCAGGCAACACAAATCATTGCCTGGAGCTGGCTAAGGGTGAGTATATAGGTCTTTTTGACCACGATGATATTCTTCATCCCGAGGTTTTATACTGGTATGTTAAGGCAATAAACGAGGAGAATGCAGATTATATCTACTGTGATGAGACCACCTTCAAGGGCGATGACATCAACAAGATGATAACCATGCACTTCAAGCCGGATTACGCTATAGATAACCTGAGGGCAAATAACTATATCTGTCATTTCAGCGTGTTTAAGAGAACTCTGCTGGATGGCACGGAGCTCTTCAGGACTAAGTTTGACGGAAGCCAGGACCACGACATGATCCTGAGACTTACGGACAGGGCAGAGCATATCGTGCATGTGCCAAAGCTTTTGTACTACTGGAGAAGCCATGCCGGATCTGTTGCTTCTGACATCAGTGCAAAGCCCTACGCCATTGAGGCTGCAAAGGGTGCTGTGGCAGATCACCTGCGCCGTCACGGCTACGAGCATTTTAAGATCACCAGCACAAGAGCCTTTGAGACTATCTTTAAGATCACCTACGAGGTTATGGGAAACCCCAAGATCTCCATCGTGATCCCAAGCTGCGAGCATGCTGAGGACCTGAAGAGGTGCATAACTTCTATCTATGAGAAGTCCGTTTACGACAACTACGAGATCATTGTTGTGGAGAACGGCAGTAAGAGCAGCGAGGCCAAGGGCTACTACGAGGAGCTTAGAAACGGCTCGTTAAAAGATATTGTGAAGGTAGTTGATTACTACGAGGGAGGAGCTCATCTTAATCCCGATGGCACGAAGCCTCCTTTCAACTACTCAGCGGTTGTAAACTACGGAGTACAGCACTCCGACGGAGAATACATTATTTTCCTTAACAATGATACCCAGGTTATCACTATCAACTGGATGGAAGAGCTTTTGATGTACGCCCAGAGAAGTGATGTTGGAGCCGTTGGTGGAAAGCTATATTTCCCCGACAGAAAGATCCAGCACGCCGGCGTTGTTCTTAAGCTTGGTGCTCACAGAACCGCAGGCCATTCCCACTACGGTCAGGAGGGCATGAACCTTGGCTACATGGGAAGACTTTGCTACGCCCAGGATGTCAGCGCCGTTACCGGTGCCTGCATGATGGTTAGCCGTGCCAAGTACGATGAGGTTGGTGGCTACGACGAGAGCTTCCAGGTGAGCCTCAACGATGTGGACTTTTGTCTGAAGCTTCGCGAAAAGGGCTATCTCAATGTCTTTACCCCATTTGCGGAGATGTACCACTATGAATCCCTTAGCCGCGGCCTTGATCTTGAGGGCGAGAATGCAAAGCGCTACGAATCCGAGTCCGAGCACTTCCGCACCAAGTGGAAAGAGGTTCTGGACAAGGGTGATCCATACTACAATCCAAACTTCTCACTGGATCGCAGCGACTTTAGTTTGAATGTGGAAGGGTATTCTAGTCTTAGGGATAAGTGATCCATAAGAATTATGATATAATTAGCAGTAAGTTAACATATGTGAATTCGAGGAGGAATGAGTAATGAGTGAAGCAACAAAGCAGTTCGAGTATTGGTTAAATGACGACTACTTCGATCAGGACACAAAGAATGAGCTTCTTGCCATCAGAAATGATGAGGCAGAGGTTGAGGACAGATTTTACAGAGAGCTTGAGTTTGGTACAGGCGGACTCCGCGGGGTAATCGGAGCCGGCACAAACAGAATGAATAAATACACAGTTCGTAAGGCTACACAGGGCCTTGCAAACTATATCAAGAAAAACGGCGGACAGGACGCAGCAAAGAAGGGTGTAGCTATTTCTTTTGACTGCAGAAGATTCTCCCCTGAGTTTGCGGATGAGAAAGCTCAGGTGTAGGTCTTAAAATATCA
>JAILMY010000051.1 GCA_024692165.1 Butyrivibrio sp.
CCATAATCAAAACTATGTGAGCGAACCCAAACAATAAGGACTGGATTATTGTAGCGACCTTAAAGTTTAATACATTCTGTAATCTTTTTTGAATAAAGCCTCTAAAGAGGATTTCTTCAGAAAGAGCTGTTTGAATAACTGAATTCAGAATCGCGCTGGGAAGTCCGCTAATTCCCATGCCGGCAGAAGTTGATCTGTTCCAGTCAGCATCCAATATCAGTTTATATAAGGTGAGTCCGACTATTTCACAAACAATAACAGCTCCAACTGCAAATATAACGCATCCTTTTTTGTCTAGAATAGCTTTTTTAAAGCCTAACCAGGAAAAGAATGACTCTTTCTTACGAGCAGTTAATAACCATGTAATAAACGGGATAATAGAAAAAACAAGAACCTGGAATATAGAACTAATTAATTCGTTAATAAATGTACTCATTATGTAAACTCTTTCCATCATAGTATTTATAACAATTGTACACACTAAATATGTTCAAACTGTGATAAATACTTGACTTTACTTAATGTAACAATCAACTTTTTTAATACATTTTTTCTGGTTATCATGAGGCACCAACTTCGCGACAAACTGCGCCAGCGCAAGTACACCGTATGCAGCCAGTCCAAGACTCGCAGCAAGACAAGGGGACGGTTCTTTTGACTGGTTAAAACCAGTCAAAAGAACCATCCCCTTGTCTTGCCCATGTCAAAGAACCATCCCCTTGTCTTGCCCATGTCAAAGAACCGTCCCCTTTTCTTGCCCATGTCTTTATTTACTTATGGCCTTCGAAAGCGCATCATTCACGGCATCTATAAGCCCCTCAGATGAATAGGTAGCGCCTGAAACAGTATCGACCTCTGCGTTCTGTGACTTAAGCATTTCCTGTATCATAGATGCCCCATCCTTATCAACATCAAAGTATTCAGGATCATCAGGAAAGTCGGTGATCTGAATTTCCTTGATAGTTCCATCTGAAATGGTCACATCCACGCCAATTTTACCGTTATTTCCCATGCCGGTCCCATGATATGTCCCATCTGCATAATCTGATTTTCCCATGGTGTCAGATGCAATCTGTTCATTGCTTTTATCTGTTATGCTGGCCCCTGCTACCTCAGGTAGATCAGCCATAGCCTCTTTTCCCTTATCCGCAGCATATCCTGTAATATACAACGTTCCGACTGTAGTGATCAGTAAGCTGCCCATCACAGCAATGATCTGCATCTTCGCCATAACTTCTTTTTTATTCTTGTAAGCTGAGCGCAGAATCCTGCAAAAGAGATAGCTCAAAAATACCAATGAATAGGCAAAAACATTCACTGCATAGCCCGGAGTTCCCCGCATAGCCTTTGGAATCTCAAAAGCGAGGATATGCAAATACATAAGCGCATAAAAAAGATATGCAAATCTCTGAAGATTCTTCCAGGCTTTCGGATTCATCTTTTTCCTGATCATTTTAAAAGAAGTAATAAAAAGTGGAAGCATGATCAGCATAAGTCCTGCTGCGACCGTAAGTGAAAGAATTGTGACAACATCAAATCCCGGATTTTCAGCACCGGCTATTCCGGATAAGAGCCTGATAAAATATGGCTTGCCCAGGGATAGTCCATGAGATATTGCAAAAATACTTCCCATAATTGAAAGCTGTGCCCTGACAGGCATAAAGGTCTTTGCTCCAAAGCTTCCCTGAGGAAAAGCCCCCGCAAACATGACAAGTGTGAAAAAAGCTCCTGTCAGCGCTCCTTTAGCTACCATCGGCTCAAGAATCCTTATACCATTCCATGAAAAAGCCACTGACACTGAGGCTAAAAGAATCGCTCCCAAATAAAATGGGAGCGGTTTCTTTCTAAGCACCTCATCTGCCACGAGAACAAGTAATGTCACAAGACATAATGAGATCACATATTGCATTATTTCACCGTTACAGCTATGTTAGCGTAGTTATCGCTTGATATTGCAACGCTATAGCTTCCTTCCTCCGCCTGTGAGCTCTTTGCTTCTGAAAGAGCCTTGGCATCAATATCTACATTTTCCCCTGAAAGCGCCCCATCATAAATAACCGTTCTGACTGCATCATGTCCCTTTCCGACAATATAAGTTGCTGAAAGAGTTGTATTCTCAAGTCCTTCAGGCACACCACTCAGGGTCATGGTTCCTGCTTTCTCATCGATAGTGGCTGTTACTTCCACATCTCTGTATACAGGCTTAACATAAACCGGATCAAAGGTATACACATATGCATCATTCTGGTTTATAAATGTTACGGATACTATTTCTTCCTTCTCTAATTTTGACAGCTCTGAGATGTTATCAAACTGAACTCTTGTGTTGTGAGTATTATCCGCTTCAATGTTAAAAGATATCTCGTAGGGCATTACCCAAATGCTCTGAAGATGCTCCATTCCAACCTTTAGTCCGCTTGCTGTCTCCACAATGATGCCTTCAATATCCGCACTTATCGGATTTCCTTCATCATCACGAGAGCTTCTTATATAAGCGGTGGAATCCTCCAGAATATTAAGCTGATAGTCGCCCCAGTTTGTTCCTGTTAAAAGCTCAGCCTTAGCATCAGTAACTGTAGCTGCCACATTGAATATTGTTGCCGAGTACTGTACGTTATCCCCATCTACACTTACAACTTTATACTGGGAAGGAACATCTTCTGTCCTGACAAAAGAGTCATTGAGCTTTGCGTAGGCATCTGCCTGGTTTTCAGGCACTGCTACATTCACATTCTTTACACCAAGAATGTTGTATCCTTCAGCATTTGTTGTCTCATCCACATAATCTGTATTCATGTTTGGGAATATTTCAAACTTTTTGGTTGTTGCTGACGAAACAGCATCATAGGATTCAGTGCTTGATACATCTCCTGAATAAAACTCCGCATAGGTGAGGGTGGCTGTTCCATAAACATAATTCGGTTCTGCCTCTTTGGCAGTCTCTTCCTCATCAATCTGTGTTGTTTCATCAGTTGCCTGAACTTCTACTTCTGCCTGAACTTCTGTTTCTGTCTGCTGATCCCCACTTGCAGCTTCTACACTTCCACATCCGACCATTGAAACTGTAGCTATGGCCAGTGCCATTAAAATTGATCTTTTTCTCATCCATTCCTCCTTTGTTAGCTCATGCTAACTCGTAAACATGATAACAACAGGGGTTTGGCGTGTCAACGGAACTTATTGAGAAAAATAGTCAATAAACCGGAGTGGGGGACAAGGGGACGGCTCTTTTTGTAAGACAAGGGGACGGTTCTTTTGACTGGTTAAAACCAGTCAGAAGAACCGTCCCCTTGTCTTGCCCTTGTCTTGCTAAAATCAATTAAGCGTAGCGTTCATGCTTCCCTGTTTATATCCTTTTAAATCAAGGGTAACAAACATAAAGCCTATTTTTTTGAATTTTTCATAGACAGCTTCTCTCATCTTATCTTCTGCAAGGCGTAAGATGTCTCTTGCCGGTACCTCTATTCGCGCCATCTTTCCATGCATTCGTACGCGTTCTTCTAAAAATCCATTCTCTATGAGAAACTGCTCTGCCTCGTCAATCATACGCAGTTTTTCTTCTGTGATTTCTTCGCCATAGACAAATCTGGACGCAAGGCAGGCATAAGCCGGTTTGCTCCAGGTCGGAAGGCCCATAGCCTTTGAAATCATTCGTATGTCATTTTTATATAATCCGCATGCGCGTAATGGGCTCTTTACAGCAAGTTCAGCAGCAGCTTTTAATCCTGGCCTGTAATCGCCTATGTCATCCATGTTTGAACCTTCTGCCATGTACATGATTCCATTTTCATCAGCAATTTTCTTGACCTCAGTAAAAATGCCATGCTTGCAAAAATAGCATCTATCAGGACTGTTATGCCTGTATTCCTCTTCTTTTAACGGGTCTACTGTGCATACTATGTGTCTGATCCCTCTTTCATTACAGAAAGCTTTCGCTTCTTTTAACTCTCTTTCCGGAACAGATGCATCCGCGCCTGTAACAGCTATAACGCTATCTCCCAGCACTTCATGAGCAACAGCCAGCAAAAAAGATGAATCTACTCCTCCGGAAAAACCAATTGCCAGAGACCCAAGGTCCTTAATGTATGCCTCCAAACGATCAAGTTTTTCCCTTAATTCTGTATTTAATGGTTCCCTTGTATTAACCAAAACTTCCTCCTTTTGTAAATCCTTATTGCATTTTGATCATCAGCTTTTATTATCATCAAGTGGCAGTGTGACAATAAATTTGCTGCCTTCTCCCGGCTCACTTTCACAGCGTATTGTGCCTCCATGAGCCTGTACTATTGCTTTTGTAATGGTAAGACCTATGCCGGCCCCACCTGTCTTCCTTGTCCTGGATTTATCAGTTCGATAAAAGCGCTCAAACACACGCATCTGATCTTCTTTTGAAATGCCGATTCCGGTATCCTCAACTACAAGCACAGCATTGTTCATATCCTTTTCTACCAAGATGTTGATGCTGCCATTTTCATCGGTATACTTAATGGCATTTGAAAGCAGGTTGGATACCACCTGTCCTATCCTGCCCTTATCTGCCAAAACGTGTACCTCGTAACCTTCAAGCCTCGATGTGATCTTCTTATCGTGCAGTCCTTTACTAAACCCTTGAAGGATTGATTCAGAAAGAGAGTACAGATTTATATCTTCTTTTTCCAATACGATTTCTTTTGACTCCGCCGTTTCAAGGCGCTCTAAATCAGTGATAAGTCCTGACAAACGAAGGAGCTCATCATAGCAGCTTTTAAGTCTGTCCCTTGTGGGTTCCATAATATCCTCAATCATCATTTCAATATATGAGGATATGTTGGTAACCGGCGTTCTCAGTTCATGCGCTATATCAGCTGTCATCTGCTTACGCAGATACTCCTGTTCCTTAAGCGTTCCCGCCATTGTATTTACAGCGTCAGAGAGCTCATATGTCTCCTGCACCTTTGGACTTACGTCCACCCTTACGTTATAATCTCCTTCGGATATCTTCCTGGTAGCTGTAATGACTCCGGATATTGGACTGGTTATCCTTGCGGCAATCACCAATCCAAGAAAGGCTGCAAGCACAGTCGATACTATTCCGACGATAGCCAGGATCCTGTTAAGAGCCTGGATAAACTGGAACTCATTTTCATTCAGGTAGAAAGGCGTATAATAGCTGATCTCAAGTACTCCGTTTAATTTCTCTCCACTTTTAAGATCATATGAGTAGGTGACAAATTCGCCTTTAAGCTCCGGCTTTTTTTCCTTCATTCTGAGCATGATTCCATCCATAACTTCATGACACCGCTCCATATCATGGTTCTCAGCATCCCACAGTGGATTCATGTCCTTATCATAAAGGCGTATTATAAAGCCTTCCCTAAGCGCATACATTCCCATTCCATGTACATAGTCGATATTAAAGCCACCATGCGTTTCTTCATAGTTGCTTCCAATACTCTCTGCCAGCTCTGAAGCTGCCCTCTGCTGAGACTCTTTAACATATTCTTCAAACTGCCTGTTAATAAATATCCCTGAACAGATACTTACCATGAGTACAGTTAAAGCAACCATAAGCGCAAATATCAAGGTCAGTATGGTTTTAAGGCGCATTCTTCTCATTTTATCCTGTCACCTCCGAACTTATATCCTAGTCCGTGTACTGTTTTGATATAGTTAGGATTCCTGGGATCATCCTCAATCTTTTTTCTAAGGTTCTTTATATGTGTATCTATAGCCCTGTCAAGGCTATCTGTATCATCGCCGAATACTACCTCCATCAGCTCATCCCTTGTAAACACCTTCTTTGGATAAGCTGCCATAGCTGAGAGTAACTTCCGCTCGCTTCTGGTAAGGCCGATCACTGCATCCCCTTTTTTAACTTCACTATGCCCGAAATTTATTGAAAGGCCACCTTCGAACACCGATGCATCCTCGCTGGAAGCTATACCGGTCATGCGCCTGCGCACTGCTTCCATGCGGGCAAATAATTCTTTTACAGAAAAAGGCTTTGTCACATAATCATCTGCTCCGATCCTAAGACCTTCCAAAACACTTTCTTCCTGCGTTTTCGCCGTAAGCATTATTATCGGAACATTTGATTCCTGCCGGATCTGACGGCATATTCCCTCACCGGTCATGCCCGGAAGCATCAGATCCAGAATTATAAAATCTACTTTTTCCTTTTTAAATATTTGAAGTGCGTCCTTACCGTTATCAGCCTGAAAAGTATCACATCCCATCCTGCTTAAATAGGCAGCTACCGCATCTCTTATCATCTTTTCATCATCAACAATAAGTACGCTAAAACCTGCATTCATAACAGCATTTCTCCATTACAGACCTAACTATGTTATCTCTTTTAGTAGAAATCACATTACCATTATCTGTCAATTAGATTTTTGTCCTCTTCTCATGATGTTTATTGATCTACAACGTTTATTTTTCCGTAAATCATTCCCATCCAACAGCTGTAGTTTACAACACCGCTCTTTTCCGGCGTAAACTCAATAATGTTTTCACCTGCTTCGAAAGCATGTTGAATTCCATAGTCGTTTATTATCATCACAGCGTTGCATCCATTTATGTTTCCTTCAGGGGCATCTATTACCCACCGAACCGGAACGCCTGCCTGAACAGTTATTTCAGGATATGTTCCCCTCTCCAGAGTACTGTTTACGATCTGCATATTCTCATCACCCTGAGGCAATTCCTCTGCTTTTGCTCCGGTATTATTCTCTATGACCTCCTCTGTAGTTTCTGTAGTATCCTTAGCAACTACAACATCACAGTCATTGCCGACAACCGGCTGCATAGCACCAAGCGCCACGCCCTGTCTCAGCATGGAAAGCCCAAGTACAACCACAAGAATTGCACCGACCTTCATAACCTGCCTTGTAAACTTCTTACCCAGAATGGAGACTACAGAGCCAAGTCCCAGCATAAGTGGCACTGTTCCGAGGCTGAACATGAACATAGATAGAGCTCCGGCAACCGGACTTGCTGTTGCAAAAGCCACAATCCACATTGCCTGCAGCGGTCCACATGGCATAAGTCCATTAAAAAGTCCTATAACAAATGGTCCCTTGGCTGTTTTTCTCTTTTCGTCAATGATCCTTGCAACCGAAGCGGGTGTATGAATCGTCAGTTTTCGAAGTCCCGGGAAAATACCCAGCATATTTATGCCCATTATTACCATGAAAAGACCGGCAACAATTTTGAGTATTCCCTGAATAGAAACAGGAACACCGACAGGAGCACCTCCTCCGATCACACTGCCGATGAGTCCAAAAACGAAGCCGATTGTCGTATAGGAACATACCCTTCCAAGGTTATATAAGAGATTGGGCAAAAAAGTTTCGCGCCCATCCTTTTTGGGGATGGCTTGCGAAATGCCTATTCCTCCGCACATTGCTATGCAATGAACCGACGTGAGGATTCCTATCAAAAACAACATTCCGTATCCCATTGAACTATCAGCAAGTTTACCGGGAACCAGGTGATTTAAAAGACCAAGGGATTGAATCAAATAGTAAAGTGCGGCAATTATCACCAATATCCCCCATGTATTTAGACCTCCCTGGTTTGCCTTCCCACCTGATGAGATTACTTTATAATCCAGCTTTTCAACCGCTTGTATCAGTTTTTTTTCATCAGTTTTGTTTTCATCATATTCAACGTCGGCTGTTCCCTGTGAATAGTTTACTTTTGCTTTTGTAACGCCCTTCACAGAAGAAAGTGCTTTTTCGATTTTGGTCTGACAGGATATACATGTCATACCATCAATATCCATGTGGAGTTTTTTGCTCATTGCCCATACCTTCCTATGTATAAATTGCAAAAAAAGAACTGTAGCAGAAATTTAAGTTTCTGTTACAGTTCATAAAATAACTCACATTTATGTGGATTTTATGTGGAAGAGACAGTTCTCGCATGACGAAGATACCTTACTACACAGTCAATAGCAGAGTATTCTTTTGGGTCCAGCTATTACACGTATTTCAAAGCCGGCCTTTTCATATAAAACTTAACCCTCAAATAGATCATCGCCCAAAATAACATTCTGTACGATTCCGGAATATTTACTCTGTTTATAACCAGTACCGCATATCAATGTCACATGTATAGCGTCTTTGGTTCCTGATTCTTTTTGAAATTGTGCAAGCCTGTTTAGAATTTTTTCATGTTCGACAGCATCAAGTGAATAATTGTCATTTGTAAATTTCATTTCACAAAGATTAATGACTCCGTCTTTTCTACTGATAATCAGATCGATTTGGGCTCCCTCTTCAGAACTGCTTCTCCATGCAAATTCTCTTGTCTCAATTCCACTGATTCCCATCGCAGCTTTGATCTGATCAATGTGATTAATACATACTGTTTCAAAGGAGATTCCTCTCCAGGAGTTATAGCCGGGAGAATTAATGTATTCATTCCAGGAATCAAATTTCTTATCAATTAAGAACTTTATACTAAATAGTGTAAACGGATCTATTATCTGATAAAACTCGTCGCTCTCTCCATCGGTTAATGTGTTAAACTTTCTAATAAAGCCACACTCAGTGAGCTCTCGAAGATCTTTTGTCAGGACAGAACCGCCACCTATTGCTTTGTTCTTTGAAAGCTCTGCCCTGGTCATACCTTCTTTTTTACCAGCCAACGCATTAAGTATTGCCATATGCTTCTCAGGTTTATCAAATAATGAATAAAAAAGGCTATAGTATTCGTCATTAAGTGCTCCCTGTTGCTTAAAGCACATTTCATTTACATTCTGAGCAAGGCTCAGGCGGGAATCCATAAGATTCAAATAATATGGAACACCACCAAAGAACATGTAGCTTTCAATCATCTGCTTTCTTGTCATTACCACATCGTTCAATTCAAATAACTGTTCGCATTCTGCAAGCGTAAATGGCGCCAGATGAATGCGCCTGGTTACCCTATTATGAAATCCCTTTTTATTCGTGAGAAGATTAGATATTATCCATGATGTAGCCGAACCACATGTTATAAGTACCAAGTCATCCTGTGAGGATGCCCAGCTGTTCCAAAAGTAGTCAAGTGCGCTCTTAAAATCTGATCTGGCTGTGTCCATCCACGGGAGTTCATCTATGAACACCACTCTCTTATTATTTATAGGCTCTCGATAAACCCGATCACTTTCCAGGAGCTTTTTTAATCGTGAGAATGCCTCAAACCAATCTACTGGTATGCTTTTATCCTCATATCCATATTCAATAAGGCTGGCATTAAAGCCTCTAAGTTGCCCTTTCATCTTTTCATCTGTCAGCCCTGTTGCATAAAAGGAAAACTGATTATTAAAGAACTCCTTGATCAGATAAGTTTTTCCTATCCTACGTCTACCATATACGACAATGAACTCCGGTCTTTTTGACTGAAGGCATTGCATCAGGTATTCTTTTTCACGTTTTCTTCCAATAATCTTCATAAGCACCCCTCTTCGGTTATAAATCGCCAAACCACACATTAATTTCATCATTATGGCGATTTATGCTCTATATTATCATTATATATCGCCAGATAATACAAATCAACTAGAACCAGACTGTCTTTGTATTTGTTTTCTTTTTCATGCTGAATTTCTTTTTTAATTTCCTGCTCAAATGCTGTAATCTCTCTTGCTGCACGGTTTAGAAAACCCTGGGAGCACCTATTATGCTTCTAAATATATCGTTCTATCAACAGTTCTAAAAACTTGGTGTTGCCCCTTTTTAATGTGTCATGCAATAAGACATTATTGCCTGCTGTATCACCTGCAAACTCTTTTTAAAACCATATCCGACAAAATATTCCGAATCTATAACA
>JAILMY010000038.1 GCA_024692165.1 Butyrivibrio sp.
TGAGTAATGTTGCTAATAACTTTTTCTTCATTTGAATCCTCCTTTAAGAAAAATGAATATGTGAACCTCGTTATGAGGTTACGAACGTGGAATAAGGTAGTCATGCTCTCGCTCTCTGGGATTCTCACCAAGCTCGAAAAGAGGAAGTCATGCTCTCGCTTCGCTCGCCATGACACGTTCGGACTAGCTTCGAAAAAACCTCAGCAAGTCCTCTCAGCCCTTTACTGCGCCGACTGTGATACCACCGATAAAGTATTTCTGAACGAATGGGTACAGGAAGACGATAGGTCCTGTTGCCATTACTGCTGTTGCCATCTTAAGTGACTCTGTAGGTACGTCTGTAAGTGAAATGTACTGTCCTGCAATTGAGTTCTTAAGTGCCTGAGTCTCATTTACAACCTTGTAAAGCTGGAACTGAAGAGGCTTAACTGCAACTCTTGAGCTTAAGAAAAGTGATGACTGATACCACTCGTTCCAGTAACCAAGTGCAAGGAACAGACCAATTGTAGCCAGGGCCGGCTTAAGCATCGGCAGGATAAGTCTTGTGAAGATTACCATATCTCCCGCGCCGTCGATCTTACCTGACTCTGTAATCTCATGAGGAATAGCTTTTACGAAGTTCTTCATGAGGATGATCAGCCATGGTGACATCAAAAGCGGGAAAAATACTGCCAGGTAGCTGTCATTAAGCTTGTAGGTCTGAGTCATAAGCAGATAATAAGGCGCCAGACCTGCTGAGAACAGTGATGTAAAGTAAATGTAGAATGAGATCGCATTTCTGAGAGGGAAGTCCTTTCTCTGAAGTGCATAGCCTGTCATTGAAATTATCAAAAGACCAACCACTGTTCCGCAAAGTGTAAGTGTTACTGTAAGGCCATATGACTTCCAGATCATTCCGCCTCTTACTACCATTTCATAAGCCTTAAGGGTAAAGTCTTCGGGAATGAGCTTAACACCCTCTGCTCTGATAACCGTCTCACTTGTAAAAGATGTTCCGATGATGATAAGGAACGGGAATATACAAGCAAGTGCATATAGTGTGATCAGAATATATCCAAATGTTCTGATGGTGATATCTGAAGCGCCAAGTTTTACTTTAACGCCTGTCATTTCTAATTCGTTAGTGTTAGACATCTTATACTCCTCTTTTCTTTGTACTTATGGACTGCTGGTAATTAGAACAGTGAATAGTCAGGATCGATCTTCTTAACTATGAAGTTAACTGTCATAACCATTACAAATCCAATAATAGACTGATATAAACCAACAGCTGACGCTGTAGAGAAGTTAAAGTCTGTGATTGTAGCACGATATACATATGTCTCAATGATATCTGTTGTAGGATAAAGAAGTGAGTTTGTTCCGATGATGTTGTAGAACAAACCAAAGTTACCTTTTACGATTCCGCCAAGAGCGAAAAGAAGAAGGATAACTATTGTGGGCTTAAGTCCAGGAAGAATGATGTATCTGATCTTCTGGAAAGCATTTGCACCATCAACCTTGGCCGCCTCAATGATCTCAGCATCGATTCCGCAGATGGCTGCAAAGTAAACAACTGAGTTGTATCCTGTCTGCTGCCACAGATGAACGATTACCAGGATAACCGGCCAGACCGAAGGATCTGAATATGGTCCCCATTTCTCTCTTCCCAGGGCTCCAAGGATCTCATTTACAAATCCATAGTCGTAGTTCAAAAGGTTATATACAAGAATTCCAACCAAAACCTGTGAAATGAAGTAAGGAAGGAACATCATTGTCTGTGAAACCTTCTTGAAAAGCTTGCTCTGCATTTCGTTAAGAAGAATAGCAACTAAAATAGCAAGGAAGTTTCCAAGAATAATAAATGCTATGTTGTAAAGAATAGTATTCTTTGTAAGATCAAACAGCTTCCCAGATTCAGCAAGGAACTGGAAATTCTTGAGACCAACAAACTTACTGCCGAAAATTCCATCTCTGTAATTGTACTTAACAAATGCTACCCAGATACCCGGCATTGGCATATAGCTGAATAAAAAGAAAAAGACTACTGCAGGCAGGCACATAAGCTCAAGAACCCTGTATCTCCATAATGTCTCAAGCACACCGCGCTTCCTAACTCCTGAAGTAGAAGAACCTCGTGACATTCTACTCATAATGATCCTCCCGTATTACTTGCGATTGTTGAAATAATGTACAGTCCCCACTTGTGCATTTTGACAACTTGCAACCGATTTCATATTTCAATTTAAACATTAATAACTAGTTTTAGTCAATCGTATTTTTGAAACCGATTGCAAATTTGGCAATTAGTACAAAATCTGTACCGTGATTTCTGTGTAAAACGTTTAAGATTTGTGAAATGTGCCATGTTTTGTATACAATTATACGAAATCAAAACTTGAATCCGCTTTCAAATTTCAGACTTTGTATCAAAACAATTCATGGTTATCGTTTCACAGGTCCGCTGCTCTCCCTCAGAACAAGTTTAGGTTCAACCTTCTGAACCGCTTCACACTGTTCCCCTTTAGCAGCTGCAATCGCAGTATTTATGAGCATTTCTCCAAAATGCTTGTAGTTGTAATCAACACTTGTAAGCTTTGGAAGCGTAAGGTCCGCAATATAGGTATTATCAAAGCTGACAATGGAAATATCCTCAGGAATACTAAGTCCATGCTCTCTGATACTCCTTATGATTCCGCTGGCAGCAAAGTCATTGATGGCAATAACAGCCGTCGGAATCTCAGGCAGTTCAAAGATCTTGTTCATGGCTTCATATCCGGATTCAGGATCATAGGAGCTGTTTACTACATACTCTCCTCTTTCCGGTATTCCTCTGGATTTAAGGTTCTCCTGATATCTCTGATATTTATAGAAGGTTGAAGCAACACTCATGTTGCCTCCTACCATGGCAATCTTCTCATGACCATAGGAAATAAGATGCTCCATGACAAGGTTCATGCCTTCCGCTTCATCAATAACAACGCTTAAAACAGGCGCTTTATCCAGCTTACCTGTTACTATGACCGGTGTGGTAGACATAATGCTTCTGACCTTTCCTGCATAGGAATCATCTGTGATAAGGTCGTCTACACGTCCTCCCATCTGTATAATGGCATCAACCTTCTGCTGGGTAAAAAGGTCCAGCGAATCAGCCTCTCTTTCAATTTGATTCAGGGTATTTGTAAGATTCACTCTGTACCCTGCCTTTTCGGCAGCCATTTCACAGGCCACAAAAAGCGCAGAATAATAAGGGTTTCTGACATCTGCAGTGATGATACCTATTGTCTTCGTTGCAGTATCAGACAGTCCCTTTGCAAGTGCATTGGGTTTGAAATTATATTTATTTATGAGGTCGAGTATTCTGTCCTTTTTCTCTTTTCTGACAGAAGCACTACCATTAAGAACACGTGAAACAGTGGAAGCAGAGACTCCTGCTTCCTCAGCGATATCGTAGATTGTTATTGTTTTACCGGTGTTCAGTTTCTCTTTTTCCATAAGATACTCCGTCTGGGGGACTGTCTGAAACCGATTTCAATTCAATGATACGTAATATCGCCAATATTGTCAAGAAAATAATTAGTATCCCATATATACTCCGGGAACATCGTTCTCAGTTATATTAAAATCGTTGCTCTGATCATCATCATCGGCTGTTTCCATTTTAACCACATTGACATAGCCATCGTTGATCATATCAACCATGTATTTAACCAATTCAGGATCAAACTGTGTTCCTGTACCCCTTTGAATTTCTTCAATTATATCGTCCTTGTTAAGATGCCTTCTGTAAACCCTGTTGCTGGACATAGCATCATAGGAATCCGCTACTCCCACAATTCTTGCATAAAGAGGGATTGCATCTCCCTTCAGTCCTTCCGGATACCCTTTTCCATCGTATCTCTCATGATGATACAGTGCAGTCTCCCTGACCCCCTTAAGGGAGGACATTTGTTTAAGCATTTTTCCTCCGGCTACTGTATGGTTCTGGATGAGCTTTCTCTCCTCATCAGTAAGTTTTCCCGGTTTATTTAAAACAGCATCAGGAACACTTATCTTACCTGCATCATGAAGAAGCCCGGCATAGTAGATGTTCTGGATCTCTTCCTCAGAAAGATTTTTCCTTTTGGCAATCTCCGCTGCATACATTGCAACTCGTCTTGAATGACCTCTTGTATAGGGATCCTTGGCATCAATGAAGTTAATGAATGTATTCATAGACTGCAAAACAAGCTTAACGTCATTCTTCTGCTTCTCCTCATAGCTTCGCAGATTCATCTTGGTAACAAGAAATCCTACAAAAGCTATCATCCAGAGCAGAAACAAAATGCCTATGGTTCTGTTGATATGGGTATAGTAGTTATATAAAAGCTGATATCCGACAAAATCGATATTTCCGGGATAATATGGTTTATCTGAAGAAAATAGCACATTAAAGTCAATAGAGCCCTTAGAAGCTATGGACAGATTGTAATAAATCGGGGTAAAAGCGACTGCAGAGCTGTCGTTACCAAAATTATAGAACTCAACATCCGATGTATTCTCTACCTTTACACCCTCGGGCATTGCAAGGAAAACCTTCCAGTTACTGATATCGCCGCTGTCTATATTGCTGATTGTAAATTTATACTCAGTACTGTACATATTACCGCGCTTTGCTTCTTCGGTCTTCTTTACCGTAGCAAAAACCTTATCGGATAGCCTGGCACCATATAAGTTTAGTTCTGCCTGGTATTTGCTGGATACATTATTGCGCAAAGCAATCTTGTTCACGAAATAAGCAGTTGTGAGTGTCATAAATACAGCTATGAACATTAAAAAGGTATTAAATGTCTTATTACGCTTCATAAGCAGATTGCCTCAACTAATACAAAACCACATAAATATACAAATACATTATACCCACAACTACTCTAATATACACCCATTAATGTATTATATTTCGATAAAGAAAATCGAAAAAAAGAAGGGCTGCCATTATGCAGCCCTTCTGAATAAAGCATTATTATCTCTGGATACGTCCTGATCCGTCGCCACCTGCAAGCTTATTAACCTCATCAACAGTAACAAGGTTGAAGTCACCCTCGATAGAGTGCTTAAGAGCAGATGCAGCTACAGCAAACTCGATTGTTGCCTGTGGATCAAATCCGTTTACGCAGCTGTAGATAAGTCCGCCACCGAAGGAATCTCCGCCACCTACACGGTCAACGATGTGAAGTGCATACTTCTTGGAGAAGTAAGCCTGTCCGTCTGTGTAAAGCATAGCGCTCCAGTTATTGTCATTAGCTGAGATAGACTCACGAAGTGTGATAGCAACCTTCTTGAATCCGAATCTGTCTGTGAGTTTCTGGGCAACCTCGATGTAGCCCTCTCTGTTAAGTTTACCAGTTGTAACGTCTGTGGAAGAAGCAGCGATACCGAATACATCAGACGCATCCTCTTCATTGGCGATACATACATCAACGTACTGGCAAAGCTCAGCCATAACCTTTCCTGCCTTCTCCTTGCTCCAGAGCTTTCCTCTGTAGTTAAGGTCGCAAGAAACTGTAAGGCCGTGCTCTTTAGCCTTCTTAACAGCCTCAAGTGTGATCTCTGCAAGGTTGTCGCTTACTGCAGGAGTGATACCTGTGAAGTGGAACCACTCAGCACCCTCAAAGATCTCATCCCAGTTAAAGTCTGCAGGAACTGCCTCTGCGATTGCTGAATGTGCTCTGTCATAGATGCACTTTGAGCCTCTCTGTGAAGCACCCTTCTCATTGTAGTAGATACCTACTCTGTCGCCACCTCTTGCGATCTTGGATGTATCAACGCCATACTTTCTAAGTGAGTTAACAGCAGCCTGTCCAATCTCATGCTTAGGAAGCTTGGTAACATAAACTGAATCAAGACCATAGTTAGCAAGAGAAACTGATACGTTAGCCTCTCCGCCACCGAATGTAGCCTCAAGATGGTCAACCTGAACGAATCTTAAATAATTATCCGGCTGAAGGCGAAGCATGATCTCACCAAATGTAACAACTTTCTTTGACATAATTAAATCCTCTTTCTTTTTACAATATAGGTTTATTTGTAAGTGATATGGAAAATGATACGGATTGCTCCGTTTCACCCTCACAATCCTCTATCAATCGTTCTTTACGAGATGTACTGCGAAGCCGCCGAACTCATCAGCAAGATATGCAACCTTAAGGTGTCCGTCTGCATCATAGCCAAATGATGACTCATCAAACTTAACACCCTGCTTGCCAAGGTGATAAACTGCTCTGTCAACATTATTTGTTCCGATAGCAATATGTCCGCATGTTCCGCGTCCCTTTGCCTTCATAACCTCTACTACAGATCCTGCAAATACAGAAGAATTTCCAACCTTCTTGGTAAATCCGAAGAGATTGTCGAACTTGTCTGCTGTTGCCTCAGCTGCAGCTGCGTCTGTCTCGTTAATTCCAATGTGCTTCATTGTGAAACCAAGCATTGCATTAACAGCATCTCTTGTCATCGCCTCGATCTCATCAAACTTGCCTGCAGCAATGAGATCTTTCTTAACCATCCAGCTACCACCACAGCAGAATACCTTGTTGAATCCAAGATAGTCGTTAAGGTTGTTCTTGTTGATACCGCCTGTAGGCATGAAGTGCATCTTGGTATAAGGTGCTGCCATAGCCTTGATCTTGGCAATACCACCGTTCTGCTCAGCAGGGAAAAACTTTACTGCATCAAGGCCGAGTTCGATAGCCTGCTCAACTTCACCGGGAGTTGCTGTTCCTGGTACTACCGGAACACCGATTGACTGAATATACTCAACGTTTGATCTGTTAAATCCAGGGCTTACAATAAACTTAGCGCCGGCTGCCTTAGCTCTGTCAGCCTGTTCTTTGTTAAGTACAGTTCCTGCACCAACGATCATCTCAGGGAATTTCTGAGAAATGATTCTGATTGCCTCCTCAGCAGCTGCTGTTCTGAATGTTACCTCAGCAGCAGGGAGACCTCCCTTAATAAGTGCCTCAGCCAGTGGCTCAGCATCCTTAGCATCGTCGATAGCGATTACCGGAACGATACCAATCTTGTAAAGTTCTTCACATATCTTATCCATTTTTATTGCCTTTCTTTATTTAAAAAATCTGATTACTGTGCCTGACTCTCATCTATATCTGTAAACTTGGATGGATCAAGGTTTCCCGGATCCTGTCCGATGTAAGCAGAGATACCACCGTCGATGTAAACAACCTGTCCGTTGATGAAATCAGATGCAGGTGAAGCAAGGAATACTGCAAGGCCCATAAGGTCCTCTGTCTTGCCCCATCTCTGAGCAGGTGTCTTGGAACGGATGAATCTGTCAAATGGATGCATTGATCCATCAGCCTGCTTCTCACGAAGAGGAGCTGTCTGAGGAGTTGCAATGTAGCCTGGTCCGATAGCATTGCACTGAATGTTGTACTGACCATACTCAGAGCAGATGTTTCTTGTAAGCATCTTAAGACCGCCCTTAGCTGCAGCGTAAGCTGAAACTGTCTCACGGCCAAACTCAGACATCATTGAACATGCGTTGATGATCTTAACTGATCCCTTCTTCATCATAGCAGGAAGACCAGCCTTTGAGCAGATGAATGGACCTGTAAGGTCTACATCGATAACCTGATTCCACTGCTCAACGCTCATCTCGTGCATAGGAATTCTCTTGATGATTCCGGCATTGTTAACGAGAATGTCGATTGTGCCAACCTTAGCCTCAACGTCAGCAACAAACTTCTGAACCTGATCCTCTTTTGTAACGTCGCAAACTGCACCATAAGCCTCGATGCCGCGCTTCTTGTACTCAGCCATTCCCTTGTCAACAAGCTCCTGGTTGATGTCATTGAATACAATCTTTGCTCCGCTCTCTGCATAAGCTACTGCATAAGCAAGTCCAAGTCCGTAAGATGCACCTGTGATCCATGCAACCTTGCCTTCAAGTGAAAAGTTCTTTAAAAAGTCTCCCATTATATTACCCTCCTAAATTTATTCGTTATATACGCATGACTCCGCTTCGCTCTCGTCATGCTACATCCATTCGGAAATCGATATGCTCATTCTATTCGCATATCTTTTTTCCTCATGTCTGTTAGCATCCCGAGGTCTAACTGCCTTTTGTGCAAGCACAAGGCAGTTAGACTTCTGTCTGCTATATCACTCACATTAAATCCTGCATAGCGCAATCATCCATATCATCGAAATCCTGGTTCTCACCAACCATTCCCCATATGAATGTATAAGCCTGTGTACCGCATCCTGAGTGGATTGACCAGCTTGGGCTGATAACGGCCTGCTCGTTTCTCATCACGATGTGTCTTGTTTCCTGAGGCTCTCCCATAAAATGCATAACGAATGCATCCTCAGGAATATCAAAATAGAGATAAACTTCCATTCTGCGATCATGAGTGTGACATGGCATTGTGTTCCATACACTGCCCGGCTTAAGCTCTGTCATACCCATCTCCAGCTGGCAGGTTTCAACCTGACCCGGAAGAATGTATTTGTTGATAACTCTGTGGTTGGCACCCTCAAGGCTTCCCAGCTCCTTCTTGTTCTCATCTTTAATGATGACAACGTCATCAGAAGGTGTACCCTCTCTCTTAATAAGAACTGTAGGATATGTCTTGTGTGCAGGTGCACTGTTGATATAAAACTTAGCAGGATTAGAAGCATCCTTGCTGGCAAAAGAAACATCCTTTGCTCCCATGCCGATGTACATTCCCTGCTTGTACTCAACATCGTATCTCTTGCCGTCAATTGTGATAACACCGGCTCCTCCGATATTGATAACTCCCATCTCTCTTCTCTGAAGGAAGTATTCTGCTCTCAGCTCATCTCCTGCTGTAAGCTTAAGCTCCTTGCTAACAGGTACTGCTGAACCAGTGATGATTCTGTCGATATGGCTGTAAACAAGCTTGATGTCATCAGCCTTGAACAGATCATCGATAAGAAACTCTTCTCTGAGTCTCTTGGTATCATAGTACTTCTCATCCCTCGGTGAACATGCTGTTCTAAGTTCCATAACCTTCTCTCTCCTTTATTAGTCTATTGCAGTGCAGATTATTCCGCATTCAAGTTCTGATCAAATGTTCGCATTTCATGCCGTTTAGGATATAGATTTCCCCCGGCACTCTACAATCATACTGTATAATTTATTCTATGTCAGTTCATATATGTAATAAAAACTTGCAAATCTTGACATGATGTAAGAGCTTTCAAACTTCTTACATTTTACCCCTCGTCCCCAAAAACTTCAATCCAAACTTGGCCCATCAGGA
This sequence comes from Butyrivibrio sp., assembly GCA_024692165.1. GTDB lineage: Bacteria > Bacillota > Clostridia > Lachnospirales > Lachnospiraceae > Butyrivibrio. Next base: position 9,264 of record JAILMY010000038.1, read on the forward strand.
GCATCGATCAGAGTTAAGACATACCGGCTTCACCCAATAGCCTCAATCAGAGCTCAAACATACCGGCTTCACATTCCATAACCTACATTTAGCCAAAGAAAAAGCCACACTAGCATGGATATATGTGAACCGATCCGATTTGATGCGAAGCATCATCGGAGGATCGGGCGCATATATTCGCTAGCGTGGCGTATCCTTCCACAATGTGAGTAGGACTGTAAGCCGGGTTATGTCTTGGATGATCATCTATCTAGTACTGCCGTCGCCGACAGCATCAAGCGACCCACCTGAGAACGAGCCGGGCAAGCTCATAGTCCTCGTCTCGGTCTTGCTTCGAATGGGGTTTACATGGCTACTGATGTTACCACCAGCACGGTAGTCTCTTACACTGCCTTTCCACCCTTACGCTAACAATACATGAGGCGTACTCGGAAACAAGTTTCCTCGTTACGCGGCATTCGCCGCATGCCCAGCGCGTAATATGCCAATAGACATGCAAGCATGTCATCGTCACATTCCGCGCTGGTCGCCCGCCTCATTGCTAACGCGGTATATCTCTGTTGCACTATCCTGGGAGTCACCTCCACCAGACGTTATCTGGCATCCTGCCCTACGAAGCCCGGACTTTCCTCTCCCATGCCCTTTCGTATGCATGGCAGCGATCATCTATCCTACTCACCATAATTTAATAACATAATTTAACAGGATTTGCAAATCATTGAACCACAAATTCCATAAGTTCCTTTATATCCTCGTATGTGAGGGCTTCTGAGCTTTCGAGCTGGAAGATCAGCCCGTCTTTTGTCCATTCCGCAAGGGTGTAAAGCTCATCATTACCATGCAGGCTGACTGCAATATCCCCTGCCAAAAGATTTTCGCTACTGCCAAGTCCGGCCTTTGATGCACCCACTTCATCAGGGATGCTGTCACCGTACAGGGCATCCATCTCTCTGACTATAACCTTGTTACCCTCTACATCATAGCTGATAACTGCCACATTTCCGTTGTAGAGATAATAGTCCTTGCCTGTGGAAAAGCTGTCCAGATATTGAATTTCCTTAAACTGAGTACCGGCCTCTCTGCTCATCTTTATGAGTGACGCGAACTCTTTTGCCTCGAAGGAATCAACCGATTCTGCCGATTCAACAGCAGCTTCTTCCATCTCTTCCATTGCTCCGGCAGCCATTGTTTCGGTTGCCATTTCCTCTTTTGCCATATTCACCTGGTCGGAATCAAAGGCGGTATTCAAAGATGTAGCAGCAGTTTCTTCAGCCTTCATACTAGTACTGCTCATGGCACTGTCATAAGTGCGCACTATATTAACAGCATATGCACCAACAACGAGAACCGCGAAAGCCGCAGCAATACCGGCGTATCTTCTGAAAGTCACGATTTTGGACGTTCCCTTCTTTTCGCCTGATATCACATCAAAAGATACTGCGTCTCCACCCTTTGCCATCTCTTTCTCAACATTCGAAAGAATCCTGTCACGCATGTCTTTTGATACGACTAAATTTTCCATAACTTCATTATATTTACTCAAAGTCATACGCCTCCTTCAGGATTTTTTTAAGTCTCTCTCTTCCGCGCTTTAAGTCTGATCTGACAGTAGATTCCCTCCTTTTTAAAATATCTGCTATTTCTTTGGTCGAAAAGCCTTCCTGGTAAAAGAGATGAATTACCTCTCTGTTCTTTTCAGGAAGCTGTTTTACCGCTTCCCATACGAAGTTCAGATCCTCTTTTTCCCGGGAAACAAGTTCCTCTGAAAGCTCATCAGCACTTCTTATCTTAAGATAGTTAATCTTGTTCTTACTTAAATTCGATGCGACAGTCACGAGCCATGCCTTTTCATGAGCATCATTTTCAAAGGTCGGATTGTGCCTCAGAAACTGAATCAGGGTATCCTGGAGAATATCCTCAGCATCACTCATATTGTGAAGATATGAATATGCAACCCTCAAAATAGTGTTGCCATATTTATCCATGAGCGCAGATGCTCTTAGGCTCACTTCAGATGCTGCCTCATCTGCTGTTTCTTCCTTCGCTTCGCTGCCTGTAATCTTGCTGCAGAGTACATTTGCGAAATATCTTATAAGTTCACAAAAATCTAAAAACCAGCTTCGCCTGGTCAGTTCTAATACCATATTTCCTCCCGGGGTAAACACCTGAAACATCTATGGTAGTATACCATGCCCCGGGAGGATTGTGAAAATATAATTTATTTACCGTAAATCTTACTCGTAATATCAAAGGTCTCTCTTGGCGATCATACGTACCAGCTGATTAAATTCATCTTTGTATTCATCAGTGTTTTCAAGGCTCTTGTAGGTATCCATGATGTACTCAAAAGAAGCATCTCCCTTATTTTCACTGTTTGAAAGAATCATCGCGAACTCAGCCACCATTCCTGCGAACTTAAGATTGTCACTGGCCTCATCCCTTACGCACTCATCATTTACTACTATACTAAAGAGCTCTGATCTGTCCTTTTCAGGCTCCTTATAGCGAACGCTTACTGTTGCGAATTCATTGGAATACTCTTTTTCCCTGGTCTCATTCTCCTGATATTTGAGGGTGACTGCTCCGCTGCTGCTCTCGGGAATGATCTCATAAAGAGCTACAACACAGTGTCCTGCGCCCATCTCACCACCGTCCTTTATATCATCATTAAAGTCCCTGGCATCCATCAGACGGTTTTCATAGCCTATAAGTCTGTATCCGTTTACCTTGTCCGGATTGAACTCCACCTGAAGCTTAACGTCCTTTGCCACTGTAACAAGAGTTGAACCCAGCTCGTCAACCAGAATCTTTTTACCCTCAAACAAAGAATCAATATATGAATAGTTGCCGTTTCCGCAATCAGCCAGAGTCTGAAGCTTGTCGTCCTTAAGGTTCCCTGTACCAAAGCCTAAAACTGATAAAAAAATTCCGTCATCTTTCTTGCCACTTATGAACTTCTCCAGCTCATCCAGGCTTGAAATTCCTACATTGAGATCTCCGTCTGTGGCCATGATCACTCTGTTGTTTCCGCAATTGATGTAGTTGTCAGCTGCAATCTTGTAGGCCATCTTCATGCCGGCTTCACCATTGGTACTGCCATCTGCAGTAAGTGAATCAATAGCAGCCTTAATCTTACCCTTGTTTTCCATACTCTCACCGTTAAGAACAACCTCTTCAGCTCCTGAATATGTGACGATTGAAACCACACCATCACCCGGAAGGCTGTCTACCAGTTCATTAAAGGACTTCTGTAAAAGAGGAAGCTTGTTATCTGCATACATTGAACCTGATACATCGATAAGGAAAACCAGGTTGCTCCTTGGAGCCTCCCTGAAATCGAGATCCTGGGTCTTCATACCCACGAACATCAGCTGATTATCCTCGTTCCAGGGGCATGTGGAGATTTCTGTGGTTATTCCGAACTTCTCTCCCCTAGCAGGTTCATTCAGATTATAGGAAAAATAGTTTATGAACTCCTCTGCTCTTACGGCTTCGGGATTTATCTGTGAAAGGCTGTAGCCATCCTCGATCATCCTGCGGATATTTGAGTAGGAAGCGGTGTCAACATCAGCAGCAAAGGTAGAAAGCGGATTTCCCTTTGTGATATAAAAGCCGTTCTCCTGTGGTTGTGTATAGGATTCGGTGTCCCATGTCACAATGTCATTGTCATCCCAGAAAGTGCCCTCTGTAGTGCATGTCGCTGTATCATAGCAGCTCTCTGTAGCAGCTGCTTCCGGTGCGCATGCTGCGTCGGAAGCTGCACTTTTCCTCCACGGGCTTGATATCCCATTATTTGTGGTTGTAGTGGTGGTCGTGGTTGTTGTGGTTGTTGTTCCGCCACATCCAGTAAGTGCTGTAGTAAGTGTCATACATCCTGTTAAGATTGCCAATACCTTTTTGCTCTTATTCATAAGTATCCCTCCGTTAAGTTGTTTCTCAGGCACTATGCATTGTCAGATGAATCATGCCCGTTTTTGTATCCCTTTACCCTAAATACATTTGGAGGGAAAAAGATGTTGCACTTATGAAAAACTTTTTTGAATATTTTTTTACATGCAAAGAACAAGGCCTTCACCTTAGTTTAAAGGTGAAGGCCCTGTCCCTACTTACTTATTGAGAGAGTGAGTTAAACACTTACGAACATTCATTAGTTTTCTTCCTGTTCGTCTTCTTTTTTCCTTGTTAAGAGCAGATATGCTGCAACTGCTCCGGCGATGATTATTGCAAAGAGTCTTGCCGGTGCATTTGTGTCATCAGATGTTCTTGCTCTTCTTGCTCCGAGAACCTGTCCTTCAGGTACTCTCTTTGCGCCAAGTACTGCACCTTCGAGATCTGTAGCTGCAACTGGTGTTGCTGCTGTAGGAGCTGCCTCATCAACTATAGTTGTTACGTCAGGAGTATCAGGTGTAGGAGGAGTAGGTGGTGTAGGTGGTGTTACCGGATCTTCTCCGCCGGTTGGTGTAGGTGTAGGTATTACTGTCGGAGGAGCTATTGTCAGAGTACCCATGATCTTATTGATATCATAGTTGCTAAGAAGTGTTCCCGGTCTTGCTACGATTTCAAATGTATTGTAGCTCCAGCCCTCTTCTGTCTGACTTCCTGTAATATCATAATCTACTGCATCACTTCCTACCCAGGATCCTGTTATTGTGATTGTCTCGTTGGTAAGTGCTGTTCCGTCATAAGGTTTTGTAGCAGATCCACTTTCAACTGTAATAGGTCTCTGGTTGATGGTAAGGGTTCCTTCTCCGGTTACTACCATCTTGAACATTCCTGATACATCTTTTCCTGTATCATCAGTAACTATCATCTTGCCGCCAATCCTTATCGGATATGTTCCGGCATTCTTCTCAGATACTGCTACTGACAATCCGCTTATCTTGAATACCTTGCCGTTTACAGTTATTTCTTTTGATCCATCAGAAGCATTGACTGTTAATACTCCAAGTACGTTACTTATACTATTAACTACATTGCTAAGTACATCTGCTATTGTGACTTTACTTCCGCCACCGCCGAAGCTTATGCTGTAATCACTTACTCCATGCTCGTTTCCGTCATACATGAATGTTTCGTCTGCTGTAGAAACGTTCACTATGAACTTCTCGTCCTCGGAAAGAGGCTGGATCTCGATGTAACCGTCAGTTACCTTAAATGTTACATCGAAGTTTGCGTTGGTATTAGTAAAGTTATCTGCTGTAAGTCCCATATTTGTTGTGCCTACAACAGTTCTTTCTGCCTTGTCATTTCCGTTAAACTTGATATAGGACTCTTTGTAAAGCGAATTAGGATTTCCATCTGCATCTTCTATTGCTGTGATCTTATGTCCTTCTACAGAATGTACTTTTCCATCGTACTTGTGACTGCCGGTCTTACCTTCTGCCTTAACTACGATCGGAAGCTTCTTAACTTCGAGAACTCCGTCCTTAACAACTATTGTTTCGAAGTTTCCTGTGACGTCATCCTCACCATTTTTAATCTTGTAGCTTGTAACTCTATTAGCTACTGTTCCGGCTTCTGTGATAGTTCCTTCAACAGTTGTCTCTACTGTAAGTCCTCCAGGAAGTCCATCCAGAATAATTCCGTTATTTGTAAGAGGTGTTCCGTCATAGAACTTAGAATCACTCTTTGCTGTGATGGTAACTGTATCTGAGTTCTTTGTAATCACTAATTTTCCAAGATCCTCAGTCACATCATAGTTATTAGGATTTACTGTTCCCCAGTCGATATCGTAAGTATTCTGTGCCGGTCCGTTTACTGTGACATCTTTTACATGTCCGGTTGCCTTAACAGTTACCTTACCTGCTTCAGCGTCAATGAGACCAGTTATAGTAGCCTGATCAACTGTCAGATCCTTGCCGTCATAAGCCTTTGTTCCGCTTCCGGTCCATATCGTTACCGGAAGTTTTGTAACTGTAAGATCACCTTTAACATACTCAACATTTGTGAAGTTAGCAGTCTTATCAGCACCTCCGGGAGCAAAGATCTTATGGCTGATGATCTCATTCTTGCTTGTTCCTGCATCAGTCTGTGATCCGCTGATCTCTGCTGTAGCGTAATATCCATCCGGAAGACCGATTGCAGATACGCTTGTCTCTTTAAGTGCTTCTCCGTTATAAGCTCTTGTTGCTGTACCGGCTGTGAGTACTACATCCACATCAGATGCTGTTACTGTAAGCATTCCAAGGCTTTCTGTAACTTCATAGTTATTTGGATCAGCGTGATCCCAATTTATGC
>JAILMY010000202.1 GCA_024692165.1 Butyrivibrio sp.
TACGAGGGTACGTTGATAAAAAGCTGAACAAGATGGATGACGAAGACAAGCGTCTAAGTGCTACTGCACATTTATATGGAGTTTCTCTTGCAGCTCAGATGTTGGCTAAGAAGAGAGGGCTTGATCCTGAGCTTGCTGCTATGGCAGGAATGCTTCATGATATGCATGCTTATAAAACCGGCTCTTATGATGATCATGCTCATCTTGGTGCAGACCTCGCGAGAAAGATACTGGGAAAGCTTGAACTTACTACTCCGGAGGAAACCGATATCATTTGTTCAGCTATATACCATCATGATGATAAGGCTACAGTGGATAGCCCTATGGATGAGCTTTTGAAGGACGCAGATGTTTTTGATCATTGCTTTAAGGATGTTTCAAAGCCGGTAAAAGAAAAAGAACAGAAGCGATACGAGGCTCTGTGCAAGGAGCTGGGACTGTAGTCTGATGTGAGGTTTAGCGAATATGAATAGTTCGAACAATATTTTTTTCTTAGGAGCAGATGGCTGTAATGGAGGATGGATTGTTACTGTTCTTGGTAGTGATCTCAGAATAGAAAGATTTTCTTCGATTGGTGAGATTCTGGAAACTTATCCGGGTTACAGTGCATTTCTGATAGATATGGTCATTGGGCTGCGTGATTCTGACAAGCAACTAAGGCCTGATGATATCGCAAGAAAAGAGTTAAAGCCCAGAGGGGCTACACTTTTTCCTGTGCCTTCCAGAGAAGCAGTATATAAAGAAACTTATGAAGAGCAGAAGAAGGCAAATATCAAAACGTTGGGAAAGAGCTTGCCGAAACAAGCTTCAGCTATCATACCCAAGATTCGAGAAGTCGATGAGTTTATGTCAGCACATCCAGAGTATAAGAACCGAATAGATGAAAGTCATCCTGAACTTGATTTTGCAAGGCTGAATGGCTCTGTTTTACTTACTCGTAAGAAGGATGCTGATGGTATTGAAGAAAGACTAAAGGTGATAAAGAGGTTCATTCCGGGGATTAGTATGCCGGATCTTTATGTAAAGGCAAAAGAATTAAGATGTAATGTTGATGATATTGCAGATGCCATCTGCCTTGCCGTGACAGCGAAATTGAAATCAGAGGGACGCTGTGAAACAATCCCTGAGAATCCTCAGATGGATAGTAATGGGCTGTATATGAAACTGACAGTACCAAAGAAAGCAGTAAGCAATGAAAATACAGAGATAAGCAGACTGAAAAGTATAGTAGAAACGCTTCGAAGTGAAAACGGTTGTTCCTGGGATAAGGTGCAGACACATTCCAGCTTGAAAGCAGCGTGCATAGAAGAAGCTGCAGAAGTAGTTGGAGGAATCAACATTCTTGAAAAGACCGGGGATGCAGCAAACCTAAGGGAAGAACTTGGGGATCTTCTGTTGCAGGTGATGTTCCACTCCGTGATAGCAGAGGAAGAGGGTCTGTTTACTTTTGAAGATGTTGCAAAGACCATTTCGGATAAAATGGTCAGGAGACATCCACATGTTTTTGCAGGTGTGAAGTATGCTTCCGAAGAAGAATTGCACGAAGCGTGGGCTGCGATAAAAAAGGAAGAGAAGAAAGGCAGAGAGTGGGAAGCAGATTACCTTGAAGGTGCTTTAAATGAGGCATCTGAACTCATTGAAAAAGCTAAGGAACGTAAAGGATTTAAGAATGTGGAAGATTAAGCAGATTTTTGATGGGGATTATGGTTGTGAAGAGTTGCAACAAGGACAGAAGCCTAAGGTATCGGTTACTCTTGTGGATGATGCCGGCAATATGGAATTTGTGTCAGTGGAAGATGATTGGCTAACGGAGAATGATTTAGATGTTGGCTCTGAGTGGCCATTACAATTATAAAAAAAGTAATCCGTCCTAAGGAATCCACCGCAAGCGGTACCCCTTAGGACCATGGAGGGAGTAAGCTAAAATGGTCAATGAAAAGGTAAAAGAGTTTCTTGTCTCCAATAATCTTGGTGACAGGCTTACAGAGCATACAGAAACGATTGATACAGTTGAACATGCTGCACAGCAAATAGGCTGTACCGAACCGGAGATTGCAAAGACATTGTCTTTTGTTGTAGATGAAAAGCCTGTAATTGTTGTAATGGCAGGCGATGGTAAGGTTAACAGTTCTAAGTTCAAATCACTATTTCACACTAAGCCACATATGATTCCCAGAGATCAGGTGGAGAGTATCACGGGATTCCAGCCAGGTGGAGTATGTCCTTTTGCTGTGGCTAATAACATTCCTATATGGCTGGATGTTTCAATGAAGCGTTTCGAATATGTCCATCCAGCAGGAGGTAATGAGTTTACTTCTGTTAAAGTAACTCCTTCAGAGCTTGAAGCAGTTACTGGTGCTGAAGGCTGGTGTGATGTGTGTAAGGGATGGGAAGAAAATGAGTAAAAGTGTTTGTGCTAGAGGAGGAAGCAGATGAGCAGGAGTAAATTCCGTTTTTGCTATTTTTTACTTTGAAAACCGAAATTTAAAAATTCACATTACGGAAGTTTTTTAGGAAGAAATCATTACTGAGAAGCCTTGGGTTGAATGATAAGAATGATGTCAGCTCAGGGCTTTTTTGCTATCATTAACATATAGTTAATGATGCAGCTAGTTGGATAGTGTTTCTAATTGAAAGGACGAGTACAGTATGGACAGATACCAGAGATCATCCGATGCAAATGTGATAACGGAAAAATACATGGATTCCATTTTGATCGAATCAAGATACATAGATTCTGTCAAAGCAGATACAACTCTAGACTTCCTGGGAGAAAAGTTCTCTATGCCGGTCATGACACCTGCCTTTTCTCACCTTGGTAGTTATGGCGGTCGTGACAAGAGCGGACTTGAAGAGTATTCTGAAGCTGCCAGAGATCTCGGAATCCTGAATTTCTGCGGAATGATGGAAAATGAACAGTTCAAAAAACTCATTGATACAGGTGCAAAGACAGTAAGGATCGTAAAGCCTTATGCTGATAATGGAAAAGTAAAAGACCAGATGCAGTATGCAGAGTCTGTTGGAGCATTTGGCATAGGAATGGATATAGACCATATATTCGGAAACGATGGTTATGATGTTGTAGTGGGTGAAGAAATGAGTTTCCAGACTACAGATATGCTCCGTTCATATGTTGAGAACACTAAGCTGCCTTTCTTTGTAAAGGGTGTGCTCAGCGTTTCAGATGCTGTGAAGTGTGCGGAGATAGGAGCGAAGGCAATTATTGTAAGCCATCATCACGGACGTATGCCATACGCTGTTCCTCCTATGATGGTGCTACCTGAGATAAAAGATGCACTTGATGGGAAGGACGTTAAGATCATAGTAGACTGCGGTATAGCAACAGGAGCAGATGTGTTTAAGGCCATTGCACTTGGCGCAGATGCTGCGGCAGTTGGAAGATCCATGATGCCTGCTCTTGAAAGTGAAGGCAAAGAGGGAGTCATCAAATTTATCCGTGGTGTTGGAAATGAACTGAGATATATCATGAGTTCTACTGGCTTTGAAACTGTTTCTGAAATTGATAGTTCAGTTTTGTACGAATTATAAGAGGAGGGCATATGCAGAAGATTCTTGTATTATGTGATGACTTGTGGCATCCGGCTGAGGTTATTGAAAAGGGATTCGAGGAGTTAAAGGAGTCCGGCTATATATTTGAATTTGTTAAGGATGCAAAAGATATTTTGACGCCTGAGATGATATCGGAATATCCGCTTATAATCAATTGCAAATCATATCATCTGACACATGGGAATTCTGCAGACTGGTTTGACCCTGGAGTTACAGAGGTTGGGCCAAAAGAATTCGAAGAGTACATAAGAAAAGGCGGCAGTTTATTGTCTATTCATGCAGGGAACTCATTTACGGAAGATCATTCTCCGGAGTTTGCACAACTTTTAGGGAATTTTTTTGTAAAACACCCGCCAAGGTGTGAAGTAATGGTTCGACCTATTGCTGATCATCCTGTCACAGAAGGGGTTGAGCCATTTACTGTAAGGGATGAACACTATGAGATCAGGGTAATAGCTGAGGATGCCACAATGCTGCTGGAGTCAGAGTCAGAATCCGGTGGAAAGCAGGCTGCCGGGTATGTAAGGAGCCTGGGAGATGGAAAGATATGTGTACTGACTCCGGGACATATTTTGTCTGTGTGGAAACATCCTATGTTTAAGAAACTTGTTCTGAATGCAATCAGATGGTGCCTTGGCTGAAGCTGACTCTGTGATTTTGGTTGATTCGGATTATTTGGCATTAAATTATCATGAAGGAATATAATATTATTCATAAATGTTAGTAGAGGATTAGCCATGCAACTTACAGATATAGATATAAACAATTATTACCTGCGAGCAGTGCAGGATTTCAAGGAGAGTCATCCTGAGTGAATATGCACCATAAAAGACGGAGCGCTGATAATACAGCTAAATTCATTTGGATGTAAAGAACTTAAAGACCATCATTTAACCAGTGAAGAGAGACGATACAGACATATTGTCATGATAAAGAGTAACGGAACGGTTATTGATCATGATATGTATGTTACTGAGGAAAATATAGTTGGCCTCGGAAAAGCAAAGATTTCAAAGAGAATGTTCCTTGGTGAAAGTGGAAGTATTAGTTACCAAATGAATCTAAGGAAGGAAACTGAAAGCGGATGCCAGGAAGAAAGAGCCGGAGAGGTCAGTGAATTTAATGTTCAAAAGGTTGTCAGTGAATACTTTAAGAGCAAGGGATTGAGTTTTTATTCTCCTACGCGATTATGGATGGGAATTGCTTTTATGGTTTTTCCGATAGTATTGGGAATAATTCTTTTCTCGCTCATCCCTTACTTACCCAAGGCTCTCTGGGGGTATTTGGCAGTATTTTTTCTAATGGGCTTGTATTTGGTAGTTACCTGCAGACAGGTTTTCAATACCCAGAAGATTGCAGGATTTACATTCATGGGAGTTGCGCTGGCTTTCCTGGCATTTTGGCCGATGCTTCCTGACGATCTGTTCATGAAGCTGATCTTTGGATTTTTTATAGTATTGTTTTTGCCAATGGGATTAGCTATTTATGTCGCCGGTTACAAAGAAGAACATAAATAAGCTAGGACATCATTTTATCGCGACTTAGGAGACACAATGAACATATTTTGAGTTTTGTGAAAAGCACAGAGAAAAGTTCACTTGAGGCGAAGCCGGCATTTAGAAGGGAAAAAAGGAGGCATCTATGAGCAAGATAGAGCTTATACATGGTTCATGTGCAGATCAGGTTGCTGATGTAATAGTGAATGCAGCTAACGACGGCCTTTGGGCCGGTGGTGGAATCTGTGGGGTGATTTTTAATAAAGCGGGAATGAGAGAGCTGACCGAAGCCTGCAGTAAGTATAAAACACCTTTAAATGATGGCGATGCGGTAATTACTCCGGCATTTAATCTTACCAATGCTAAGGCCATAATTCATGCTGTTGGTCCTAACTTTGGCGTTACGCCTGCGGCATTTGAGGAACTGTTTAATGCCTATTACAATTCCCTGGTGGTTATGAAGGACAACGGCTACCACAGTATTTCTTTTCCCCTTATAAGTGCAGGTATCTTCGGAGGAAATCTGTCTGATCCTGCAGCTGAGTCTACCAGGCAGTGCTGTCTGGCGTATGATAAGTTCATTCAGGACTACCCTGATTATGATGTTGATGTGAAACTTTGTGCTTACGGTCAAAGTGAGATGGTTAAGGCCCGGGCGGAGTTTGGGGCTAAAAGAGAATAAGTAAGTGAGTGAGGAACATGAAAACAGTTAACGTAGTCGCAGCAATTATCTGTGACGATTACAAGAAGAAGACAAAGATATTCGCAACCCAGCGCGGATATGGGGAGTTTAAGGATGGCTGGGAATTTCCGGGAGGAAAAATAGAAGAGGGTGAAACACCTGAGCAGGCACTGGTTCGTGAAATCAGGGAAGAACTTGGGGCAGAGATTGAGGTCCATGATCTTATTGATGTAATTGATTATGACTACGAGAAATTTCATCTTCACATGAACTGCTATTGGGCAATTGTCGCAGAGGGCAAGTTACAGCTGCTGGAACATGAAGCTGCTAAGTGGCTTGATTATGGTGAACTCAGAAGTGTTGACTGGCTTCCGGCAGATCTGGCGCTCATTCCAAAGATTGCTGCCGGAATGATAGATAAGAACGTAGAAGTTATAGCATCAAAAGCGTAAATGATTGGAGGCAGCAGTAGATGAACATTGCAGTGTACTGTGGATCATCATCAGGTAATGATGAAAAATATACAGAGTCAGCTAAAGAGCTTGGAAAATGGATAGGTGAGAGCGGAAACACTCTTGTCTACGGCGGAGCAAATAAAGGGCTGATGGGGGCTGTGGCAGATGCTGTCCTGGAAAACGGCGGAAAGGTGATAGGCGTTCTTCCTGATGTACCTATGATTCAGGAGAGAAAGCATACAGGGCTTACTGAGTTAATCAACACCGGCTCCATGTCAGAAAGAAAAGCAAAGATGATAGAGCTGGCTGACGCATTCATTGCGCTTCCCGGAGGGATTGGAACTCTGGATGAGATAACAGAAGTACTGTCATTGTCGAGCCTTGATGTTGTGACAGGGCCTATAGTTCTTTTTAATAAGGATGGCTACTATGAGCCATTCAGAGCGCTCATCAGAAAAGTCATAGAGAGCGGCTTTGGAAGGCAGGAGTACTTCAGAAGGATGTTGATTTCAGAAGATATGGATGAAATAGTAAATTTTTTAATATAATTAAGTAAGTGAATATCTGGGAAAAGGAGAACGGGAATGGTTAAGCACGTGATTTTGTGGACACTTAAGGATGAACTTTCAAAAGAGGAGAAGCTTGCAATAAAGCAGGGGATCAAGGAAGGCCTTGAGGGATTAAAGGGCAAGGTTCCGGGAATTGTTGATATCAAGGTTAACATTAATGGCCTGGAGTCTTCCAATGCGGATCTGATGCTTGACTCAACTTTTGAGAGCGTAGAGGCGCTTAAGGGATATTCTGTACATCCTGAGCATGTAGCAGTAGCTGATTCTAAGGTTAGACCTTACACCAAGATCAGAAGCTGCCTGGATTTTGAGCTATGACAGAGAATCAGATTGAATGGTCCATGAAGCGTGATGAGCTGGTATCTGCAGTACAGAAGCTGGGATTTCCAAGGGAACTTGGTGAACAGATTGCAAAGCAGCTTGGAAGCCCAAAGGCTATGGACAGAATGCTTGCTTACCTTTACAACGTAAAACCAAGAACTGCTGAACTGATTGTGGATGAGATGCTGGCGATCTGCAGTGATATTGAAACCTGGCATAAAAAGAAAGCTGCTGAAGAGGCTAATGCCAGGTACAACCAGATGCTCTATTACGGACTTGGAACAGATGATGAAGATGAAATGTGATGCATAGATAAGTGTTTTTTCTTAAGGAGGGTTGATATGAAGCGAGATGCAGTTGTAACTAAGGTTAGAAAACTGGCTGAAAAGGCCGATGTTTCAAATGTGGATTTCCTTGCAGTTCAGGTTAATCTGACAGACCAGGACCCCGGAGTGTTCTATGTTGAAGTTAAGGATCACAAGATCAACGTGGAGCCATACGATTATCACGACAGGAACTGTGCAATCTCCATCAAGTCAGATGATTTCATTAAACTGATCAGCGGCAAACTCGATCCTGTGGCTGCTTTTACTGTTGGCAAGCTTAAGGTTGAAGGGGATATTGGCAAAGCTTTGGAGTTTTCCAAGCTTCTTAAATGATTTGGTGAGTTATTATTTGGGAAAAGAGTTATTTATGGATTTAGTTGTAAAGCATTTTAATGAGCTCAGTACAACGGAGCTGTATGAGATATTGAAAACGAGATTCGAGATCTTTGTGACTGAGCAGGAGTGCATTTATCAGGACCTTGATGACAAAGACCAGGATGCCATTCATGTCTTTTGCTGGAATGATCAGGGACGAGTTGCCGGATGCCTTCGCGTGTTCATGAAGGATGCGGAGAATGGCGTTGTTCAAATTGGCAGAGTGGTAACACTTGAACATGGTAAAGGAATCGGAGGAAAGATCCTTCACAAAGGCGTTGAGGTTGCTATTGAGCGATTTAATGCAAAAAAGATATATCTGGAAGCTCAGGTATATGCTATCGGTTACTATGCCAAGGAAGGGTTTGAAGTGGTTTCTGATGAGTTCATGGAGGATGGAATTCCTCATGTGAAGATGGAGAAGGTGATCAGGGAGTGGATCAGTAAGGTCTTCGGCAGGTAATGATGCTTCTGGCATTCCGGCAGGAACAACATATGTGGTAAACAAGAATTAAGGGGGCTACATGAGGGGAATAAAGGTTCAGAAATCGCATGTGAAAGACAGCATACTTGAGAAGACAGGTGGAGTATGCGCTGTGTGCGGTAGGGCGCTTATACACGGCAAGGTGACCATAGATCACTATATACCCAAGTACCATGGTGGGACTGATGATGAGCGGAATCTTTTACCTCTGTGCAAGAACTGTAATAAGCGCAAGGGTTCGCGGATAGTGCAGGCGAAGGAGTACTATCCGCACTTGAAGGCTGCTTATTCCGGTGAGGCTGATAAGTACAGGAGTGAATGGGAAAATGACACAGAAACAGATCCTTAGGGCTGTAAAGCGCATAAAAAAAAAGGAGCGCATTTTGGACGAAGCTTTAAAAAGAATGGATGAAGCCGGGGAAGATCCGAGAGCTCTTTTGGATTATCAGTCAGAGATAAAAAAACTTGAAGATTATTATTCAAGTCGGGATTGGAAAGATGATTACGCCCTGGATGAAGAGGGGCTGTTGCCTGAAGATTTAAAGCGCGGAGTACTTTCTGAAGATGGTATTTATGATGCGCTTGAGCGGAACAAGGACTTGTTGTCTTTATACAATCTTAATGCCTGACCGGAAGCCTTAATCTCATCTTATTTGCTTAGAGGATAAAATTTAAGGAAATAAGGTGACCGGAGGTCTTGGGATGTTCGGCTTAATCAAGCTGAAGAAAAAGCTTTCATCATTTCAAATTATAATTCTGGGATTTGTCAGTGCAATTGCTTTGGGAGCATTTCTTCTTATGCTACCGATTTCGGCAAGAAGCAGGGAGTTTACTTCCCTTGGAACGGT
>JAILMY010000209.1 GCA_024692165.1 Butyrivibrio sp.
AGCTGACGCTAACTCAGGATCAATATTATATCTTGCATCCTTGATAGCAACTACCAGGTTTCTCTTTTTATCAACAACGGTAATCTTCTCTCCACTGTAGCAGCCAAGTGAAAAGAGAAAGCTCTTCATATCTTCGTCGCCTCCGGTTGATACATCATCGATAGTATATTCTGTGCCAAGAGCAGCTTCATTAAGGGACATAGACATCTTTACCTCCTACTTATTAAAATTGTAAGTTAGCTTCTACTAACCGTTTTACAAAGCATGTAGCGATATTATGTTGCTCATCGCTAACCGTACGTTAGTTTATTCTAACTGAAAACACTTGTCAACAAGAGATTTTGCACAATTTAATATTTTGTTAAAAAAATATTTTAATAGCCACTAATATAATATAATGTTAGCTATTGCTAACTATATGTTATACTAATTGAAATTTTGTGTCAATAAACTTCTTCTTAACAAACAAATAAAAAAGTATATTCCTTCATTATTAATCACGAACAAAAAATAACGAATCATCCCACAAGGAAATGATTCGTTATTTTTTACATTACTATCTAAAGAACTGAATATACTTTACAGATCTTCTTTATCGCGCATACGTCCAATGGCATCCATTGCAAGCTTACTTCTCTCACACTCTGATGCTGAAAGAGAAATCTGCCAGGCAAGAGGACTGCCTTTCATATGCTCTGCTGCATAGGAAAGACCGTTGGTCCTTTCATCAAGGAATGGTCTGTCAATCTGATTTGGATCTCCAAGTAAAATGATCTTGGTATCCTTACCTGCTCTTGTGATGATACCCTTAGCCTGACTTGGAGTCATGTTCTGGGCTTCATCAATAATAAGGTAGGTCTTGAGAATTGATCTTCCTCTTATAAAGTTCAGAGCTTCACACTGTACGATACCTCTTTCGAAGACCTCATCAGTCTTGCCCTGAAGCTCTTTCTCATCCTTGTAGCGCTCTTCCTCATTGGAATCAATGAGCTGCTCAAGGTTGTCGATAATCGGTCTCATAAGAGGAGAAATCTTCTCCTGCTCATCTCCAGGTAAAAATCCGATGTCATCATCAAACTGGGAGTTTGGTCTGCAGACAAGAATTCGTCTATATTCTCCTGTAGGCCTATTGATCATCTTTTCAAGGCCCACAGCCAGTGAATAGAATGTCTTGGCTGTTCCTGCCATACCCTTTACAATAACCAGAGGAGCCACATCAGCCGGCTGCATCAGGGCTTCCTGAAGGAAGTACTGACCTGCATTTCTAGGCTTGACGCCATAGGGCTGACTCTTTTCAAATTCAAGCTTCCTGATCACTCCATGACAAACACGGCCCATCTGGGTTTTACTCACGGACTGATCTGCTCTTACGATCACAAACTCGTTTTCATAAAGCTCCGGCATATATTGCTTACCGTTTTCATCACAGCAATAAACCTTGTCTACAGGTATTCCCTTTTTCTTGAAATCTTTAAAAATTTCCTCGGGAGCGTAAACATCGATTCGGCCGCTATACTGCTCATCTTCTCCGGCAACCTGCTGTGTTGTAAAATCCTCAGATTTAATTCCCAGGATCTGTGCCTTTATACGCATCAGAATATCCTTGGTTACGAGGATTACCTGTTCTTTGCTATTGTCCTTAAGTCCCTTGCAAACTTTAAGGATCCTGTTGTCAGATTTATACTCTGACATGTCCTTGGGAAGCTCAACATCCTTGAAGTTCTTCTCAACCCTTAGATATCCTCCATTATCCAGGTTGACGCCCTTAACTAAATCCCCGGTTCCACGAAGCTGTTCCAAAATTCTGATAGCTTCTCTCACATTGGCGCCTCGCTCACCATCATCTCTCTTGTGTGAGTCCAGCTCCTCCAAGACTACCAGCGGAAGAACGACCTCGTTGTCATCAAAGCACTTTAAAGCATGCGGTGCCTGAATCAAAACGTTGGTGTCCAGTACGTAGATCTTCTTCATGCGTAGGTCCCCCTATATTAAAATATACTTATGAAATGATATACGAATTGCTCCATGACTATCGTCATTTTCGCGATTCATCATTTTATTCATTATACCATATATTGTGTTTTTAAATAAATATTTTTCATTATCTTGGGTTTATGACATGTTATAAAAAATCAAGATATATGTACCGGACTTCTCATAAAAGTTCGCAAAAATTTCTTAAAATACGGTTCCCGTCGGGAGTCAAAATGGACTCAGGATGGAACTGGAGCCCATAGATAGGATATTCCTTGTGCTGAACCGCCATGATTTCACCATCATCTGCTGTTGACGTTATTTCGAGGCACTGCGGCAAGCTTTCCGCCTTAAGGGCCAGCGAATGATATCTGGCAACCTTTATCTCTTTTCCAAGTCCCTTAAACAATGCGGATTTGTCATCAACCTTCGCCAAAGACTGTTTACCATGCATAAGATGTGCAGCATGGGAAACAGTGCCACCAAAGGCTTCGCAGATGGCCTGGTGGCCAAGGCATACTCCCAAAATAGGAATCTCTTTTCCCAGTTCCAGTACTACCTGTTCGCAAATGCCGGCATCAGAGGGCTTACCGGGGCCCGGAGAAAGAACTATCGCAGAAGGCCCAAGCTTTCTTATCTCCTCCACAGTCATGTCATCGTTTCGAATCGCCTTTATATCAGGATTTATGGAGCCAATCAGCTGATAAAGATTGTATGTAAAGCTGTCATAGTTATCTATTATAAGAATCATAATCCTGCCTCCATTTCTGTGCTGGCCTTTATGGCATTAACTACAGCCTTAGCCTTGTTTACCGACTCCACAAATTCATTTTCAGGAACTGAATCAGCCACCAGTCCTGCACCGCTTCTTACAAATACCTTGCCGCTCTTCTTGTAGGCAAGTCTGATGGCAATACAGGTGTCCAGGTTTCCTGTAAAGTCTACGTAGCCAATGGCTCCACCGTATATTCCACGTTTTACGCCTTCCAGTTCATCAATAATCTGACAGGCTCTGATCTTGGGTGCTCCCGAAAGAGTTCCTGCAGGAAGGACGCTGTCCACTGCTTCTATGGCACTTCTTCCATCGGAAAGCTGTCCCTTTACAGAGGAGCCGATGTGCATAACATGGGAATAGCGCTCAATTTCCATGTACTTCTCAACTTCTACAGTGCCGAATTTGCACAGCCTGCCAAGATCATTTCTTCCAAGGTCCACCAGCATGTTATGCTCAGCTTTTTCCTTTTCGTCTGCCAGAAGTTCTTTTTCCAGAGCTAAGTCTTCCTCATAGGTTGCGCCTCTTGGCCTGGTTCCTGCAAGAGGAAATGTCCTGACCACTCCGTCTTCAACCTTGACAAGGGTTTCCGGCGAAGCTCCGGCAATCTCTGTATCTCCTGAAAAATAGAACATATAGGGCGACGGATTGGTGGTTCGAAGTATCCTGTAGGTGTCAAAAAGACTTCCCTCAAATCTGGCCTCCATGGGATTTGAAAGCACCAGCTGGAAAATGTCTCCGTCTATGATATGCTGCTTGACAATCCTAACCTTTTCGCAGTACTCCTCCTTGGAAAAGACAGGATGAATATCCTCTAAAAGTCTTCCGGGTTCTATTGCCTTGGCCTTTCCGTTTTCAATTAAATCCTGCATTTCATCGAGTTTTTTGAAAGCCAGATCATATTCCTTTTTAAGCTGACTAATATAGCTGTCATTTTCCTTAGATGAGTCCTCGCCGCAGTCCGGAACCTGAACATTAGAAATAAGCATGATCTTCTGGCGAAGATTATCAAACACTATGAGGTTCTTAAACAGCATCAGATCCATGTCGCTGAAGTCATATTCATTCTTGGCACTAAAGTGAAGGGAGGGCTCCGAATACTGCATGTAATCATAGGCAAAATAGCCTACCAGGCCTCCGGTAAACGTAGGAAGTCCATCAATTCTCGGAGACTTGTTATCATCAACCAGCTTTTTGATGAACTTTCCGGGCTCATCTGTCCTGTTTTCGCTTGTATTGCCATCTTCATCAATGACTGTAAGGACATGGTCCTTTAAAGTAATCTGCATTGTAGGTTCATATCCAAGAAAGGAGTATCTTCCCCACTGTCTGGAATCCTCCACACTTTCAAGCAAAAAGCAGTGATCACTTACGTTCTTTAACTTTCTCATGACCTGCACCGGCGTTGCAATATCTGCCATCAGTTCACGGATCAGCGGAATAAGTTTGTAGCCTCCGTTTGCTACCAGTTTTGTTACGTCTTCAAATTTCTCCGGTCCCATTTTTTCCTCCTTTAACAACAAAAAAGCCCCCAGCAGAATAAAATCTGCTGAGGGCGAGTAATCTAAAATATACCCGTGGTGCCACCTCTATTCGTGATACATCACACACTTAACAAGATACCAACATATCTCTGACAGATAACAGCTGTCTGACTGTCATGGAATACTAAAGAACTTATGGCTAAAGCATCGGCTCTTTTTCACCATGCCCTCAACGGTCCATTTACGAATCAGCGTTCTGCCCGGCTTCCACCTACCCGGACTCTCTGTGAGTGCCCCACTCGTTTTATCTCCGTCTCTTCGGTTTAGTGTATTAACTTAATAAAGAGTATAGATGTAATGCGCTACTGTTGTCAATTGGTAATTTTTTATTCTTTACCAGATACGATAATTTCCTGAGAGTGCCAAAACAGCAAAAAGATACAGGCAGTTGTCGTAGTATCTGCGCACTCCCTTTCTAAGGGGCTGATTCCAGAACCACTCCACCCATTTTTTGGCGATGGTAAAATCGCTGTCATCATCCTCTGAATATGGCACAGCCAGAGCTCCCTGAGCTATTGTGGCAAGAAGGCCCACCGGGTGAAGGACACATCTTTCAACAGGAGTTCCGTCCACCTTGAAGGTACATCTTGCAGCCTCCAGATCAGTACCGAAGAACTTCATCATTCTAACGGGAACGCTGAGCTGTCCCTTATCTTCGCCGTACCATACAGCATCCAGACCGATGTTGGCTGCTGTTCTGTAAGCATCACTAAAGAAATCTCCGAAATATCCCCATGGAAGCTGCTCGTCCATTGGTGAACCGTCAAAATTAGCATACTCAGCATTAAGTCCGGTAACAGGATGACATGCCTTTACAAGAAACTCTCTGCTGGCCTTTGCCGCTTCCTTGAAAAATTCTCTGTCTTCCTCATTTGCCCAAAGAGCAAAGAGCTCATAGAAATGAGGCAGATGGTAGGATGGATCGGTGTGAGGACTTCCAGGCACAAAGAGTATCTGGTGGTTTTCCTTGTTCCACATAGTGGTTCCTGGTCTACCATTCTCACCCTTATGTATGCAGGCACTTAAGAGCTCCCTGGCCTGTCTGGAATACTCAAAGATTCCCTCTCCATCACCCCATCTATGGGATGCGAAGAAAAGAGCCATGGCAAAAAACTCTTCGCCGTCCGGAGCAGGACCATAGGCATTCTTGGTTCCGTCTGTCTGACAGGACCAGGCAAAATAGCCCTCATTCTCTCCTTCCTCCATATACATATATGTCTTGGACCACTTCCAGATGCGGTCAAATTCTTCCTTCATATCCAGCTGAACACACATCATCATGCCATAGGACATTCCTTCAGTTCTGGCATCATTATTGCCGGTATCTGTAAGATATCCCATATCCTCGCCGGCCTCATGATAAATTCTCTCTTCCTCATCGTAAAAGAAAGTGTGAACAACCTCTTTTATCTTCTGCTGAATCTCAGCGTCAGTCTTGCCGATTTCCTTAAATAAATTTCTGTAATGACCGGTTTCGTAAGCGCCCATTTTCCTTATCTCCTCATGGCTTTGCCGGTATATGATCCAAAACTGGCCGGCATGTATTTTAGTTTATACTGATATATTCGCACTTGACCGACGTAATATTCTGCTCTAATATCGCCATCTTATGTTCATTTTATGCTTAATGAGGTTTTGCCCAAATAAAAATCCCGGTGGATGAAAAGCCTTAAGGCCGTTCATTTCCACCGGGCATCTGACTAATTCTAATATCAGATTTCTGCTGCTCTCTTAAGAGCATCATTTATGTGGGGCTGGAAGTTCTCACGACCCACAAGATCTACGAAACCACCTTTTTCCATGGTATTCATTGGCTGCTCGTTAACATGTGAAAAAACAAGCTGAACATTGTTCTTCTTGCATCTGTCATAGAGCTGCTCAAGAGAGTGCATGGCTGTTGCGTCAATGGCAGGCACACCACGCATACGGATAACCAGAGCTCTTGTAAAATCCTTGATACTGATCTCAGCGATCTGCTCTGCATCACCAAAGAACATTGGTCCGCTTATCTCATAAACTCTTACATGCTTTGGAATATCCTTAAGCTCAGGACCGTCAGGATCATCCTCGGGATCATAGTACTTCCAACCGCGAACCCTTGACTCTTCGCTCATTCTCTTCATGAAAAGAACACAGGCTGCAAGCATGCCAACCTCGATTGCAACCACCAGGTCAAATACAATTGTGAGAACGAATGTGGTCACAAGTACGATCACATCGCTCTTTGGTGCAGTCTTTAAAAGATGCAAAAATGTCTTGTACTGACACATATTGTAAGCAACCATGAAAAGAATTGCAGCAATGGTAGGCATAGGAATAAGTGCAGCAAAAGGCATAAGAACCAGCAGTACCAGAACCAGACATACTGAGTGGATCATGCCGGCGATAGGTGTTCTTCCGCCGTTCTTGATATTTGCAGCTGTTCTTGCGATAGCTCCTGTAGCAGGAATACCTCCAAACAGAGCTGAACCGATGTTACCAACACCCTGTGCCACAAGCTCCATATTGGATCTGTGCTTTGAATCGATCATACTGTCTGCAACTACGCAGGACAAAAGAGATTCGATGGCAGCCAGAATTGCGATTGTAAAGCCATCACCGGCAACATCTCTAAGTGTGCTGAAGCTGAAGACCGGAACCTTAAGAGTTGGAAGTGCTCCTCTGATCTCATAGAGATCACCGATTGTATTAACATTAAGGCCAAGGAGCTTAACCATCAGGATTCCAACGATAACTGCGATCAGAGATCCGGGTATCTTTGTACTGATCTTAGGCCATACGATCTGAATTACAAGGCAGATAAGACCAACGATAAGTGCATGATAATTGAAGGTTCCGATATTTTTCCCAATTGCTTCGATTTTCTCTACAGTCTCAACAGTAGATGTTCCGGCAGGATAAGTAAGTCCAAGGAAATCCTTGATCTGACCTATTGCAATGGTAATAGCAATACCGGCTGTAAATCCTGTTGTGATTGTATAGGGAATAAATTTGATAAGTGAGCCGAGTTTAAAGACACCCATAAGTACCAGTAAAACTCCGGCGAAGATTGTGGCCATTGCCAGGCCTTCCATTCCCTTTGTAGCTACAATACCGGCTACAATTGTGGCAAATGCCGCAGTAGGTCCGGCTATCTGAACTCTGCTACCTCCCAGAAATGAAATGATGAATCCTGCAACAATTGCAGTGTAAAGACCTTCCTCAGGACCAACACCTGATGCCAGGGCCAGCGCGATAGAAAGAGGAAGCGCAATTATCGCAACAATAATTCCAGAAACTAGATCCTGCGCGAACTGTTTTCCATCATAATCCTTCAGCGCAGTAAACAACATAGGTTTTAATTTTTCGTTTTCCATAATATCCTCCACAAAAATGCCAAAAGGTATTATACGATTTGTTATCCTCAAGGTCAATTATATAATGGACGAAATTTAGGTAAAAGTTTTTTCATAAAATAAGCCCCTTCGACTATATGAATCGAAAGGGCCTTTTACTCTATTTATTTGCTATAAGCTTATGCAAATAGCGAATAAGCTTTTTGTTCCTTATCTTCCATCTGCTGTTTCTGAAGATTTGCCTGATATACATCCAAAGCCTGCTTTGTCTTAAGCTGCTGGAAAGCATCTACAGATCTGTTCTCTTCCTTGTCCATCTGATAACCGTCAAGTTCGAGAGCTGCATGTGAATTATAAGTCATTGCGTAGTCCACAGCATTGGTCTGGGATCCGGTTGTTGATCTCTGTCCACTGACCTTTTCAAGAGCTGAATCAATCTTGCTCATATCAAAGTCGCCTGTAACATTGTAGTCCTCAATACCAAGAGCTGCTGTCATTGAATTGTGAGTTGAAACTGTTTCAGAAGAACCGTTGCCATCAGAAGCTACTTCCAAAGCACCATCTTTATTAAGAAGGTTCTTTTCATTATATGTAGTATTAGAAGCAATGTCATTGATTCCCTGTTTGTACTGATCAATCTGATTCTGGATTGATTTCTTGTCATCATCGGAAAGCGTTCCGTTGATTGACTTAATAGAAAGTTCCTTGATCTTCTGTAAATAATCCTGGATTCCTCCAAGAGCACCATCCTCTACATTAAGAGCTGATTTTACGGAAGTCAGATTTTCTTTTCCCGCTTCCAAGCCGTTAACCTGAGATTTGGTCTTCTCCTGAATAGCCAATCCGGATGCATCTTCAGCAGCCTTATTGATATTGCCGCCGCTGCTGATGGTTGAATATGCCGAGTAAGCGGAATAACCGCCGACAGATGATATGCTACTCATATGCGCCTCCTTGCCAGCGTCCCTGCTTCACCAAGCCACATCCATGTGTTCCATTTATTTTTTGAGGTCATAATATCACCTGTCTATACGAAATATTATAAAAAAAGAATTAAAATCAGGCCAAAATGCACCATAATTTCAATTCTTTTCAAGGGTTTTGTGAACTAAAATTCATGTGTAAATGACCCTCATAAATATACATAAATTTTTCACAATTAAACTTAAATTGTTCACTTTTTGAACACATTTTAGGTTTATAGTATAAATCAAGTTAGTGATGCAGCTCGGCTCACGATTCGTTCGGAGCCCAATCACTATCTCCCCCTCATAAGAAAATCGCAGGCACTCACGTCCCCCCGTGGGTGTTTTTGCGTTATATGGATAATGAATAAAAATGAGTGAAATCGATTTCAATTTGTAGGGTCTGCATATTTCCCATACATCTCCATGAGCTCCATGATTTCCTCATTACTTAGATTCTCAGTGGCATACTCCATGAGTGCAGCCTTATCACCTTCATTTACATATCCCATGATCTCTGTTGCTGTTTCTGCATCCATATGATTCTCAATAATTCCGGTTATCACTTCCTTATCCTCATCAGACATTGACTCAATAGCCTTCTGTACATCTTCATTACCTCCGGCGATCTTATCGGCGTTCTTTGTGATCACATCAACTGCTTTTTCAGCAGCAACATGAGTAGCCTCTTTTTTTACAAGAGGCAGGGCATAATTTATGAATAACAAAATAACGACACCCAAGACCACCAGTGAAAACATCAATCTACCAAAACCCGTGTTTTTGCTATACTTTCTGTTTTTATTATTAACTGTTTTACGATTATCTTTTGACATTTTTTCTACTTCTCCTAACATTTTTTAAAAATAGGTTATATTTCTTTTAGAGTTCAGTCACAATTTGTCTACAAGTTGTCTGTATTATAAACCTATCAGAAGGATACACCTTCTGAACCCCCAACAATACTTTTTTTCATACACGGGTTGTCTGGTTCCCCACTAGGCAACCCCTCCTCCCAAAAACAAACCGCCTCTTGTGACAACGAGGCGGTTATTTTATTGCTGTTATTTATCAGCATACTTTATAAAATCATCTATTGCAACCGGCCTGGAGAAATAATAGCCCTGGAACAGGTCACATCCCATATCCACAAGAAGTTTCAGTTTTTCTTCGGTTTCAACTCCTTCCGCTATTACTTCCATATCCAGTTCCTGAGCCATACGGATCACATGCCCCAGAATAATATCTGCTCTTCTCTGATCTCCTGTGTCTTCCAAAAACCTCATGTCGATCTTAAGCACATCAACCTTGAAGTCCTTCAGGAGATTGAGGGATGAATAGCCTGATCCGAAATCGTCCATTTCAACCTTAAAGCCTTTTTCCCGCAGTCTTTCAATCTGCTCAATAACGCTTCTCACATTGAAAGCTACAGCTGTTTCAGTGATTTCCAGATTAAGCTTATCCGGTGAAATACCGTATTTTTCTATAAGTTCGGTAAAAACTGCCTCTATATCCCAAAACTGCAGATCCTTAGGAGAAATGTTTACGGATATTCTGTATTTTTCCTTGTCAGTACCCTTCCAGTCTTTGAGCTGCTTAGCTGCCAGTTCCCAGATATAATGATCCATCTTGTAGATAAGATTCGCATTTTCCAAAACACCGATAAATTGTCCCGGAGGAACAATACCTTTTTCAGGATGAATCCATCTGGCCAGAGCTTCTCCACCGACCACAGTGCCATCCCTTTCAACCTGAGGCTGAAGGAAAATATGGAACTCGCCTTTTTTAATTGCCTTGGTAAAGCTATTAATTATTTCATTTTCCCTTAGGGTGGAATTCATGATTTCCTGATTAAAATAGGAAATGCAAAACTCTTTGCTCTCATTTATGACCTCGATGGCCATGCGGGCTTTATCCATCATTTCATATATCTTTTCCTGATGGTTTTCAATCTCATAAATACCAAGCTGGAACTGAAGTCTGTATATGCTGCTATCCAGGAGTCTTGCGACCTCATGAATTCCTTTTTCAAACCTGGACACATCAAAGTCTTTTTTCTTCATTAAAAGAAAAAACTCATCGGAATGGGTTCTGGCATAGACATCTCCATCCTTACACCACCTTTCAAGACCGCTGGCAATATGACGCAGAATCTCGTCTCCTTTTTCAATACCAAAGAGCTGATTAAGGAGTTTGAATTTCTTGATATTTGAACAGATAACGTAGTACCCCTCATCAGGATTTTCCGTAAGAATTGCACGGATGGACTTAATGAAGCCCTCTTCGTTGTAAATACCTGTCAGCGAATCATGGGTTTCCCTGAACTTCGCGCCACCGGTATTCAGCGCCTCATCAGTAATGTCCATCACCGCAATACATGATCCGATCACTTCCTTTTTGAAGGTGTCTATTGCAGGCATCAGGTGAAGCTCATAAAGACGCTCATTTCCTCCATAATTAAAGAACTGACTCCATACATTATTCGTGGCAATATCATTCTGCTCTCCAAGCCAGGATTTCAGAAAATCCTGCATCTTATTTAGTTCATTTGGTATATGGAACATTCTGAATGCTTGCTTATTGGTGTAAATGCAGTTTCCATCTCCGTCAAGGCAGATTATACCTATTTCAGACTCAAGGAGTGCCTGTGAAATAATATCATCACTGACTTTTTTATTTCCAACTATGCTGACATAAAGAGCTTCTTCGTTGCTATTAACGCAGGCGTAGAGATTCTCTTCGTTGTCGTCCATAAGAGCCTTTTCCCCGTAAGAAACCAGCTCTATGGCATAGGAATTGCGTCTATGTCCATCAGTTAAAACAGGCGCAGGAACAGATATAACATGGCAGCGAATTCCATCCTTTATCTCAGTTTTTTCCTGAACCCTGTTTCTTACAACAGCCTGATAGCTGGTACAGTTAGAGCATCTCTCGCATTTGCCCCAGGTTGTATAGCAAAAATCACCTTGGATTTTCTCACCGCTTTTATGCGTATTTACAACATGGCAGGATCCGGGCTCCACCAGTCTTACCACATCGTACATTCCCTGCATCTTCTCAATATAGTTCTTTAGCTGCTGAATATCAATTGCCATATACTCACTCTCCCGGGTAAACAAGAAAATGACTCTATTGTGCATAATTAATCACTATTTTTACTAATATCATTTTAATACTAAAGAAGGTACGTAAAAAAGAAGTTTTTATAAACTTTTGGAGTCCTGCTATGTTATAATTTTTACTATATTCATGTATATTTGCTGCATTCGCAGCGGAATGGAGAACGGTATGTATAAAGATGGTAAGATTTGGGTGGCGAACAATGAAAACGGGGAAAACATTTTTCTTTTACCTAAAATGGCAAACCGTCATGGTCTTGTAGCCGGAGCAACAGGTACTGGTAAAACCATTACTCTTAAGGTTCTTGCTGAGTCCTTCAGCGATATGGGCGTTCCGGTTTTCCTTGCCGATGTTAAGGGCGATCTTTCAGGCATGGTAAAAGAGGGTGTGGATTCCGAAGATATGCAAAAGCGCATTAAAAGATTTGGTCTTGAGGAAGCAGGTTTTGATTATCAGAAATATCCTGCAACTTTCTGGGATGTATTCGGAGAAAACGGTATTCCGCTCCGCACTACAATTTCCGAAATGGGTCCTCTTCTTTTGGCCAGGATCCTTGGTCTTAACGATCTACAAAGCGATATTCTCTCCATCACTTTTAAGATA
>JAILMY010000010.1 GCA_024692165.1 Butyrivibrio sp.
TTCTGATCAAGCTTCTTACCAGAAACCTTAATCTTCTCTGCATTGATAACGATTACATAATCTCCTGTATCAATGTTAGGAGTGTAAATAGGCTTGTTCTTTCCTCTAAGTACGTTTGCAACATTAGAAGCAAGACGTCCAAGTGTCATATCTGTAGCATCAACTACATACCACTTCTTCTCAACTGTAGTTGCACTAGGCATATAAGTTTTCATCGTGTTTCCTCCAAATTAACAACATTACTTAATTTGTAACCTACGCCGAACCCTTCACCTGATCCTGCGCTTATATATGATGTACACATTGAAGCATTACCGGAACCTCAATATGACATTGTCAAAAGACATGTGGACATAACGTCACACAGTAAGATATTATAGTGTCTTCTCACCCTAAATGTCAATCAAAATTTGAATCATTTAATAATTTTTTTAGTCAAAAGGCATACCGTCTATAAAATCATATTTCATCAAAAACAGTCCCTGGGCCGGTGCTGTTGGTCCGGCTGCCGCTCTGTCTTTTTTCTCCAGCATTTCCTTAATATCAGAAGGCTGACCTTTACCGCGGCCGATCTGCATCAATGTTCCGGCTATAATCCTTACCATATTGTAAAGGAATCCGTTTCCTGTGATGCTGATCACCACCTCATCGCCGTTTCTCCTGACAGAAGCAGCCTTAATGTTCCTTACATGGCTAAGAGCCTGTGACTCCACATTACAAAAGCTGGTAAAGTCGTGTTCTCCCACAAGAAACTGCGCCGCCTGATCCATAACTTCGGCATCCAGCGGCATTCCAAAGTGGCATGTGTATAAACGCCTTGAAGGATCCGGGATCTTAGTATTACATATCCTGTATTCGTAGGTCTTTTCAGTATTGCAGTGTCTTGGATGAAACTGAGTCGAGACCTCTTTTGACTCTACGATACGGATATCCTCCGGAAGCTTCTGATTAAGGGCAAAAACAAATCTGTCACCGGGAATGGTGGACTCTGTATCAAAAACGGCCACATTTCCATAGGCATGAACTCCGGCATCTGTCCTGCTGGCACCAATAACCTGGACTTCCTCTCCGGTCAGATCATGGATAGCCTTGTTCAGCATGCCCTCAACAGTGTTTGGAGTGCTGGTCTGAAGGGCCCATCCGTTGTAGCCTGTACCATCATATGAAACTGTCAGCATGATACGCCGCATCGC
Organism: Butyrivibrio sp.; assembly: GCA_024692165.1. Taxonomy (GTDB): domain Bacteria; phylum Bacillota; class Clostridia; order Lachnospirales; family Lachnospiraceae; genus Butyrivibrio. Next base: position 1,194 of record JAILMY010000010.1, read on the forward strand.
CAAATCACTGTCCTCTCGTCGCCAATCATAGTAGGTGATAACACGGATTGTTACGTGCTTCGCACTCCCACAATCCTACGAAACATTCGGATATCGTGTGACTGTCGTCCCCCTGTTATCAAAAAAGTATCCTGCCAAACACCACGATAAGCACCAGGTAAAGCACTATCGCTGCGTAAGCCATATAGTCTGTCTTTGCGTAAATAAGCGGTTTCATCTTGGTCCTGCCGTCGCCGCCACGATAACATCTGGCTTCCATAGCCATTGCCAGGTCGTTGGCCCTTCTAAAGGCTGAAATAAACAGTGGAACCAGAAGCGGAACAAGGCTCTTGGCGCGCTTAATGATAGATCCGCTCTCAAAATCCGCTCCTCTTGCCATCTGCGCCTTCATGATCTTGTCAGTCTCCTCCATGAGAATTGGGATAAATCTAAGGGCTATGGACATCATCATCGAAATCTCGTGAACCGGAACCCTGATGGCTTTCAGCGGTCTAAGCAGACTCTCAAGTCCATCAGTGAGGTTATTTGGCGTTGTTGTCAAAGTCATCAGGGATGAACCTGTGATAAGAAAAACAAGCCTTATAGCCATCATAACGGCCATTTTAATGCCTTCATAAGTGATAGTGATCTTCCAGAAGCTCACCAGCTCTTTTCCCGGAGTCAGGAACAGGTTGAAGAGCATCGTTATAAATAACAGGAAAAAGATGGCCTTCATGCCCCTGAAAATAAACTTTGGCGGAACCTTGCTCAGCGCTATTCCCGTTACCAAAAACAGCGCAGCGATTATGTAACCTATAAAATTTTTAACTATAAACAGGGATATGATGAACATGAATGTCGCCACAAGCTTAACCCTTGGGTCCAGCCTGTGAAGCACCGAATCAGCCCTGTAGTATTGTCCTAACGTAATATCTCTTAGCATTTTCCAAACGCCTTCAGTATCTCATTTTTTGCTTCTTCAAGGGTTGTCGCGTCAGTGTTGACCGCAAAACCCGCACTCTTAAGCTCCTGCATCACATAGGTCACCTGAGGAGCTGCAAGGCCAATGGCCTCCAATTCTTTATAATGGCTGAACACCTCTTTAGGTGCGCCGTCAAAGGCTACTCTGCCCTTGTTCATAACGATAATGCGCTGTACATAGTCAGCCACATCGTCCATACTGTGGCTTACCAGGATGATAGTGATACCCATTTCCTGATGGAGCTTGGAAATAAGGTTGAGAATGTCCTCACGGCCTTTAGGATCAAGCCCGGCTGTAGGCTCATCCAAAATAAGCACCTCAGGTTTCATGGCAAGAACGCCTGCGATGGCCACTCTTCTCTTCTGACCTCCGGAAAGATCAAAGGGTGACTGATAAAAATACTCATCGTCAAAGCCCACCTGTTTCAAGGCCTCGTAAGCTCTGAGCTCAATCTCTTTTTGCGGAAGTCCCAGATTCTTGGGGCCAAAGCATACATCTTTAAAGCAGTCAGTCTCAAAGAGCTGATGCTCAGGGTACTGGAAAACAAGCCCCACCTTAGCTCGGAGACTCTTTTTATCATAGTCAGAGTCATTGATATCCTTGCCGTCATAAAAGACGCAGCCGCTTGTTGGTTTCTCCAGGCCGTTCAGATGCTGCACCAGAGTAGACTTCCCGGAGCCGGTGTGACCGATAAGTCCCACAAACTGGCCATCCGGAATATTCAGACACACGTCAATCAGCGCTGCATGCGCCATTGCGGTATCTTCATCATATATGTAATTGACATGATCAAGTATGATCGCCATCTATTGTTAACTCTCCATATTCATAAATATGCGCTGTTTCATCATAAAAACAATTCGCAGGTAGCTTAAATTCCCTTAATCCTCTTAAGCTCCTGCACAAATTCCTCTTTCGTCAGGATGCCATCCTTGATCGGAAGACCTGATTTCTTGAGCTCATGAGCCAAAAGAGTTACCTGCGGAACTCCCAGCCTTAATTCCTTGAGCTTATCAACCTGTGAAAAGATTTCCCTTGGCGTTCCGGACATCTCAATATGGCCTTTGTCCATGACAAAAACCTTGTCCGCATAAATTACTTCTTCCATATAATGAGTGATGAGGATAATAGTGATCTTCTCAACATCATTCAAAGCTCTTGCTGCCCTTATTACCTCTTTGCGGCCGTTGGGATCCAGCATGGCTGTCGGTTCATCGAATATAATGCACTTTGGGTGCATGGCAATAACTCCGGCAATTGAAACCCTCTGTTTCTGACCACCGGACAAATGATTGGGAGATGATTTTCTGAACTGCAGCATTCCTACAGTATTAAGGCTCTCTTCGACACGCTCCCAAATCTCCTTAGTGGGAACTCCCATGTTCTCAGGGCCGAAGCCAACATCCTCCTCAACGACCTGACCGATTATCTGGTTGTCAGGATTCTGGAAAACCATTCCTGCTTCCTGTCTGATGTTCCAGAGATTATCGTCATCCTCAGTATTCATGCCATCCACGAATACTTCACCCTCTGTAGGATATAAAAGAGCATTAAAATGCTTGGCAAGTGTGGACTTTCCTGAGCCGTTATGGCCAAGGATCGCGATAAACTGTCCCGGCTTGATATCAAGATTCACGCCGTCAACAGCCCTGGTGATGCCCTCAACATTGCCCTCTTCATCTCTTCTTATATATTCAAATACAAGATTTTCTGTACGGATCATTTCTTTATCCTATCTTTTTTTTGCATACCGCTTAATTTTACTAGAGTTTTTGGGCAAATACAAGTAACTCTATTAGTGTTTAAGCCATTTTATCCATTACTGTCATCATCATAGGTATCCAAAAAGTGATGCTTTTTGCCATCGGCGGTTTTGTAACAGATCACAGTATTCAGTGATACATTTTCAACACTCTTGAAAATATTAGCTTCTATATAAGGACTTCTTTCACGAAGTTCCGAAATAAGGCTCTTGATCTCGGCGCGCTTGCTGCCCTTGTCGGTTCCTCCACAGCTTGCACAGCTCTCGGTAAGCCTGCAGGCGCAGTTGATGAACTTCAGGTTATTGTAGTTCATCCATTTCTTGATATCCTCTTCTCTCACCAGATAAAGCGGACGGATCAGCTCCATCCCCTCAAAGTTTGTGCTGTGAAGCTTGGGCATCATGGTCTGAACCTGGCCGCCATATAGCATTCCCATAAGGATAGTCTCTATAACATCGTCGTAGTGGTGGCCCAGCGCAATCTTGTTGCATCCCAGTTCCCTTGCCTTGCTGTAAAGTGCACCTCTTCTCATTCTTGCACAGAGATAACATGGTGATCCACCGGCCTCGTCAACGATGTCAAAGATATCTGAATCAAAAACAGTGATGGGGATCTGCATGATCTTGGCATTATTGAGAATAGTCTCGTAGTTTATCCTGTTGTAACCGGGATTCATCACCATGTAGACCACTTCAAAGTTCTTTTTCCCATGTCTCTCAAGTTCCTGGAAGAGCTTAGCCATGAGCATTGAGTCTTTGCCACCTGAAATACATACAGCTATCTTGTCCCCGTCCCTGATCAGGTCATAGGTATTGATTGCCTTGGTAAACTGGCTCCAGAGCTCAGCTCTGAACTTCTTTATAATACTGCGCTCAATATCCTTGCATCTTTCTGTGGCAATATCTTCATCTGAAAGCTGATTCTCTATCTGATATCTGTAATAGCTGTAAATTCCGCCTTCGATACTATAGATTTCATAGCCCTCTGGCGTAAGCGTCTCACAGATCTCCAGAGAATGCTTTCCCGAAAAGCATATGAGATAGATGGGCTTATCCTTTGGAAGCTCATCAGCATGTAAAAGAAACTCCTGCCAGGGGATGTTCCTGGCATCAGGATAAGTACCCTTCTGGAATTCGGATTCGTCTCTTATATCGATAACGAGCTTAGCGCGCTCGTCAGCTATCATTTCTTCTATCTGCCTTGAATACAACATTTTTTCTCCTTATAATAAGAACGTAAAATCGAAATTCAAGAAATCATACTAGCATATATAAAAGTTTACGACAATATGTTATCTGTTGGGGAACAATATGAATGATAAGGTAAAAAAAGATCTGATTATCCTGCTGGCAGTGATAATAGGGGCCTCTCTCTGCGCCAGGTACTTCGCCAAGGGTGAAACCCTGGAAGAATACGCCAGAGAAAAAGCATCTGACACGAGTGTCGCTTTTGTGAGTCAGACCCAATCCGATGTTCCTGAAGATATTCAAACAAACGAGGCAAAAGAGATTAATAAGAATTCACTTGATGGAGAAAATGCAGATCACGAAATAAGCACCAAAAATGATACTGATGTCACAAAAAATGCAGACAGCTCTTCTGCAGAAGCCTCTCTCAAGAAAGATGCTTCAACTGATGCATCTGTCGAAAACATGGACGCGATAGAAGAACCTGAGAAGACCGGTGACAATAATATGGAACAGAATCTTTCAGATATATCACGTAACTTTTACTATGAGCCTCTTTCAGAGGACGTGATTTTAAGGATAACCGGAATATCCTACGTAGAAAATCCAAATGTATCTCTTGATGATCTAAGGTATCTTTCTCTTTTGTATATGGATTTTAACGGTGAAACAAAGAAGGGCGAAATGATCTGCAACAAGACAATTGCCCAGGATTTGCTGGAGATATTCTATGAACTGTACAATAACGGATATCAGATAGAGAGCATAAAACTCATTGATGAGTTCGGAGGAGACGATACAAAGTCAATGCTGGCCAACAATACTTCCTGCTTTAATTACAGAGTCGTTGAAGGCTCTACAAAGCTCTCTAATCACGCTTACGGTCTTGCAGTGGATATAAACCCCTTCTACAATCCATATATCACCTATAAGGACGGTATAACGAAAATCACACCGGTGGGAAGTGAAGCTTACGCCGACAGAACTCAGGATTTTCCATATAAGATTGATGAGAACGATCTGGCCTACAAGCTATTTACAGCGCATGGTTTTAAATGGGGTGGAAACTGGAATTCGGTTAAAGACTACCAACACTTTGAGCGTTCAAATTGAGCCATGCGCTTTCAAAAGGAAACTTATGCGTTGGGAGCTTGCTCACATAAGCATATGTTTCCTTTTGAAAGGATACGGCGAATGCCGTACAACGAGGAATTTTGCGCAGCAAAATTTCGAGTGGAGCGCATGGCGACAGGCCATGAGTGGAGCGCATGGAATACAAAAAAGGATGAGCAAGCGCTCATCCTTTTAAAAAATCAGTTTAGAATTAAACAAGCTCAAGTACAACCATCATAGCTGCATCGCCTTTTCTCTGACCGATCTTGATGATTCTTGTGTAACCACCCTTACGATCTGCGTACTTAGGACCGTACTCATC
>JAILMY010000020.1 GCA_024692165.1 Butyrivibrio sp.
TGGTACAAACATCGTTATGTTCTCACAGGATTCTAACAAGCAGCTTGCAGCTTGGGAGTACCTCAAGTACATCACAAGCACAGACGCTATGGTAGAGTGGGCTGTTGGAACAGGTTACCTTCCAATCAGACAGTCAGCTTATGAGTCAGATGCTTACAAGACATACATGGAAGAGAATGTATGTGCTAAGGCTTGCTACGAGCAGTCTAAGGACTTCTTCTACTCACCAACATTCGATGCATCAAACGACATCAGAAGCACTGTTCCTTCAACAGTTGAGCAGCTTGTTTATGACAAGGCTGACGCTCAGACATGGCTTGATACTCTTGTTCAGGCAGTAAACGATCAGTATTAATGATATAGGGGAAAGGGCTTACAAACTCATTCTTGTAGCATAGCGAGAGTTGTATAGCAACGAAGCGATGCGCATATCATTAAATTTATTGCATTATTCAATTTTTACAAATTAGTTGAGTAGGGGAGCTCATCTTCCCTACTCAATTTTTCTCTAGAAGTTTTTCCAGGGGGAAAAGAAATGACGAAGTTAAGATTTTACAGTGGACTAAAAGAAATTGGCGGAACAGTTGTGGGCGTTGAGACAGAAAGCGCCATCTGTTATTTCGATTTTGGCTTTACAGTGGCAGACAGAATCGATCATAAAGTGAATTTGAGAAAAGGGCACGAAGCTTATGATTATGTAAAGCTTGGCGTGCTTAATGCTATAGATGGAATTTACGAGCCTGAGACAGCAAAGGCTCTTGATCTTAAGGCTTATGGGGAGACTGATAAGGAAGTGTTCTTTATTATTTCTCACATGCATATTGATCACATGGGTGGCCTGGGATGCCTTGATCAGAAGGTTCCGGTTTATATGAGCAGTGACTCTGCAAAGCTTTATCATGCAATGGGAGTTATGGGAGAGCTGGAGGTAAGGGAGCATGAGAATATCATTCCCGTGGACTACGATGGCTCTTTTACCGTGGGAGATATCAAGGTTACCTGTGTTCAGGTGGATCATGATGTTATAGGAGCCTGCGGATTCCTTATTGAGACAAAGGAAGGCAGGATCTGCTACACCGGTGACTACAGATATCACGGCTTCCATCCTGAGATCAGTGCAGCATTTGCCGAAAAATGCAAGGGCGCAGACCTGATGATCAGTGAGGGAGTGACCATAAGCTTTGGTGATGTGGATATGCTTTCACTGGAAGGCCCTGTTCGTGAGAGAAACGAGTGGACTCTTCTTGAGGACATGAAGAATGCTGCGGAGGAAGAGGAAGGCCTTATCATAATCAACAACTACAACAGGAATGTGGAGAGAATCCACAGACTGATAGGAGAAATAAAGGCAGCTGGAAGAGTTATGGCTCTTGAACCGGAGCAGGCAGCATATGTGGCAGCTTTTTATCCTGAGGATGAATTCTGCGTATATGTTCCGGAAGCTAAAGAGAGTGCATATGGAAACGATGCGGCAGGCTATCTTTCCGGCAGGAAGATTGTGAACCGCACAGAGGTTATGGCAGATCCGGGGAAATACATCCTTCAACAGGATTACAAGAACAGCTACGAGCTCTTTGACCTGGCAAAGGTAGCATCCCTTTATGTTCACATGGACGGAGCACCTCTTGGTGACTATGATCCATCCTTTGCAGTGTTCTATAATATGCTTGATTCTATTGGTATTCGCTATGAGCGCTGGGGTCTTGGCGGACATGCAGAGCCCTATTATCTTCGCCATACAGTTGATGTTATTGAGCCGAGGATACTGGTTCCCCTTCACAGTTTCAGACCGGAGCAGCTGCTTTCAGAGCACGCCGGTAAGATAATCCTTCCTGAAGCCGGGGATGTTATAGAACTAAAGTAAACTATATTAAATGTTGAGAAATATAAGGAAGTAGTTGTGCTTTGTGCACGGCAACTTCCTTTTTTATTGAAAATCACAAAAAGTTAATATCATGGTATAATATTTATATATGCCCTTTTAATCGTTAATTGTATATGGAGAGAATATGACTAAGAATAAAAGTGTTATTCTGGGACTTATTACATTCATAGTAACTTTGGCAATCACAATTACGCTGGCTGTGGTTTATTTGACGGTAACTTCAAATTCAAGGAAGGAAAAGGCGTCATTCATCGCCCAGTCGGTGGCAGAGAGAATAGAGGCTGAGATAGATATCAGGGAGTTTATAACCAGGGTATTTGAGATAACAATCAGTGGAAAAAAAGCGATCATAACAGATGAAGAATTTGATAAGCTGGCTTCAGAGCTTTTCGATGATTATCTGGATGTTATCGACATATCGCTTGCTCCAAACGGAATAGTGGCGGAAGTATATCCAAAGGATTCAGGCCTCGAAAAGGGTATGGACTTTTTTATGGATGAGCTGGGGGGACTTTATGCTGACTACAGTAAGCTGTCCCAGGTTCCAGTGATCATTTCACCAACATCTCTGGTTGACGGAACCTATGGCTGTATCATCAGACGTCCGATCATACTTGATAATGATACCTTCTGGGGTTTTGCTTCCATCACCCTGAATCTTAATGCCTTTTTGGGGGATGTGGATATTGCAGCTCTTTCTGAAGAGGGATATGACTATAAGCTTATAAGCAATAACATTCTGACTAATGAGAACAGCATTATTGACAAGAGCGCAGAAAATGAATTGATCGCACCGGTTCAGGCTATGCTGAGTACTGTAGGCGGCGGAATCTGGTATCTTGATATTGCGCCCAAGAATGGATGGCTGCAGCTGTACGAAATTTTGGCAGCCTTTGCAATTGCCCTGATAATAAGCGTTCTGGCAGCAATGTTTATGTATGCATATATGTCCATGCAGGCCAATGCCAAGGAGCTGGAGGTGCTCTCCTACAGGGATGCCCTCACAAACCTTTACAATCCCAGAAGCTATCAGGAGCACATGGAAGAACTTACCAAGAAGAAGCTTCCTTATGGACTGGTGTTTATGGATCTTAATGACTTTAAAAAGGTCAATGATACATACGGACATGAGACCGGAGATGCTCTGCTTAATATTACTGCCAAGAGACTTAAGAACAGTATAAGAGAAAAAGACAGAGCCTTCAGAATTGGCGGAGATGAGTTTGTTGTTGTTCTTCATGGAGCACATGATAAGAAGTTCTATGAGGGCGTTATGGATAGAATGAGACAGAGCGTTGCAAGAGAAGTCACAATTGGGGATATTAAGCTCAACGTTTCTATCAGTGCCGGATTCGCAAGATGCCCTGAAGACGGAACAAAACTTGAGGATGTTGTTAAGAAGGCCGATGAGGCTATGTATAACAACAAGAGAGAAATGAAGGCCCTTAGGGGCAGTCTGAGTCCTCAAGATAAATAAGGAGGAGAGGCATTTAACTTAATATGGCAGGTGGAACCTACGATACAATTAACAGAATATTCGACACCTTTGCGGTAACTTCCAGAAGCCGTTATGTTTATGTCTATGACATGGAAAAGAACATTTCAAGGTGGTCAGCCAACGCGGTGGACTACTTTGGACTTACCGGGGAGTATATTTACAATGCTTCTACGGTGTGGGGGAACAGGATTCATCCTGATGACAGGGACAACTACAACGAGTACATAAGCCTTGTTTATGCAGGGAAAAAAGCAAGTCCCAATATCGAGTACAGAGCAAAAAACAAAAACGGTGAGTATGTGGTCTGCTCCTGCAGAGGAGTTGTTATCAAGGATTACTCCGGTAAGCCGGTTTTTTACGCATGCTCTATTATAAACAAGGGAATCGTGGATAATAACGATCCAATAACTCTTTTGCCCAACCAGTATGAGATGCTCAATTACATGAGACAGCTCAAGCTGCAGAAAAAAGAGTACACGATCCTGATGATGAACTTTATAGATTTCGGTGATATCAACAGGCGATATGGCTACGCCATAGGAAATAATATTCTGAGGGCCACAGCTACCAAGCTGACTCAGGATGCTAAGGGACAGGGTAAGGTATACAGAGGCGATGGAACGGTTCTGTGCATGATAACGGATATGATGTCCCTTGATGAAGTTAAAAAATTTTACGGCAGAATGAGGAGCTTCACCAGAGAAGCCCTGGCCATAAGCGGCAAAAAAGTCGGTGCGGAGATAGGCGGCGGTGTTATTATTGCCACTGATTTTAATGTGGATGAGCATTCAATCTACACCAGCGCCAAGTATGCCCTGGACTTTTCCAAACATCAAAGGCACGGCAACCTGATAATCTTCCACAACGATGAGCTGGATAACAAGAAGAGCAGCATTGAGCTTGTTGATGCGGTAAGGAACAGCGTCATAAACGGAATGGACGGCTTCTATCTGGAATATCAGCCCATTGTGTCCTCTGTTGACGGAAGACTGGTAGGCATGGAGGTGTTCGTGAGATGGCAGAAGGAACCTTACGGAATTGTATCTCCGTCGGAGTTCGTGCCATGGCTTGAACAGGATCAGGTATTTTATAATCTGGGCAACTGGATTCTGGAGTCGGCCCTTAGGGATGCTCTGGAAATAAGGATGCAGATGAAGGATTTTTACCTGAGCGTAAATCTGGCTTTGATGCAGCTTGAAAGATCAGAGTTCAGAACCATCCTGATCGATATTCTCAGAAGAACCGGATATCCGGCAACAGGACTTTGCCTGCAGCTTACTCAGGGCAACAGACAACTTAGCGTTGAGCATTTAAAGAGCCAGATTGAATTCCTTAAATCCTGCGGTGTCAGAATAGGATTGGATGTTACGGATTTTGCCTCTCTGGATTATGTAAGGCATTTCCCGGTGGATCTGGTAAATATTGTTCCGGCACTTACGGACAACATCGATCAGAACATTACCAACAAATATGTGATAGAGACCATAACTGCTTTTACCCACAGACTCCGCATAAGGACCTGCTTTACGGGTATTGAGGATGAAGAGACTGCCAAGATTGCCAAGCAGTTCCCGGTATCGGATCTCATGGGCTACTTCTACGGAAGACCCTGCAGAATAGATGATTTCAAAAAGCTGGATCTGTATAAGGTCTGACTTTGGAGGAATAGATGAGCAAAACCTTTAGGTACATACAATATGAAGATGTACTCAGGACCTTTAATGAGCTGAAGGATACGACGCTCAACGAAAGGCCCCTGGTTATTGCGCGCCACGGAGATTATTCTCTTCTTTTGGAGAAAAGGAAAGAAGATATTCTGGGGCTTCGAACCATGAACACTGAGAAAAACCAGTCCGTCAGCGACAGGGTTTATGATGTCACAAGGACCACAAATGAGCTGGTATCCAGAGGTGTTCGCCATGCCTGTCAGAAGATGTCCGAGCTCAACGATGAAGATGTGAACAGGAAGAGATTTCAGATATGGAAGTGGTTTCTTCTGGACTGGCAGAAAAAACACAGTGATGAGACGCAGAGTCTGTTTGATAAAGAGATTGAGTGGAATGAAGAGCTCATGAAGAAAGAGACTGACCTCATGGATATGGAGGTGTTCCTTCATGGTGAGTACCTTAACATGGGTAATACCTTAAATCTTGTTGACGTTTATCTTCATGATGACAAGCATAAAGAGATATTCAAACGCTTTGTCATCAATGACATCATGGAAATGACCAGCGAAGATACCAAGGAGAAAGCCATTGAAGAGGCCGAGAAGGCCAAGGGAGAGATACAGTATCACACCTATCAGTTCAGTGTCAGTGTTGAAGCTACTGACAAGGAACATGCAAGACAGGCGCTGCTTAACTATCTGGCAGGGGATCCCAGGATAAGAGTGCAGAAGTGAAATTTAATTTTACTATCGTATATCCGTATATAAAAATACTGTAAATTAATTTCATAAAATTTTAATGATTTAGCGGGCCAAAGTGCCTTGTTTCCTCCGGAATGTATGGTATATAATGTACCCATTAAATGAAATTTTGTTGTGAAAGATCACAGGTTGAGGGGCCTGAAAAAAACTTTCACAAGCCGTTTCATTTAAAAACTTTTCTTATGAGATGGAGGAAATTAAATAATGAGAAGTTCCGCAAAGGCAAAAAGAGGCATGAGTCAGAGCTGCATCGAAATCATGTCAGACGCAATCAAGGCAAAGGAGCAGAACCTATCATACGGCAAGTATAAGGCATTGGATATGCTTGGCGCTGGCAGTATGTTGGAAGATGATGACTATGTATCTGAGTATCAGGTACACACAGCCAGCATAGTTCGTAAGACACAGCCAGTTGAGACCAAGAAGGCTGTAGCCTTCGTAAAGGTCAGATAATAAATCCGAAGTTGACAACTGAATATGGAAGCTAAAAAGCCGATGCATTCAGCACCGGCTTTTTTTACGGGAAAATTTCTCCGAAATTCCCATGATTTGAATAATGAAAAATAAAGAATAGAACATCACAGATGAAATACGTGCTTGTTCAGGAACTTTCCAACCACTGTGATAACAGGACCCAGGAAAAGAGCCATAAGCACAATTCCAATGTTGGGCTTTCCTCCAAAGAGGATACCGATTACGATAACCAGGAAATCATAACAGATTCTGATAATCGCAAAGGGAACCTTTTTCAGAACCTTTTCTGAGATGATCTGAGGTATCGCATCGTAGGGAGATACACCCATGTTGGCGTTGATGTAAAAGGATACGGAAATAATAAAGCAAAACAGCGCCAGTGCAAAGATCACACCTCTGTAGGGCATTTCGGTAAAGTAGTACTCGGGAATTGTCTTTCCCCAAACCCAGTTGAAAAAGTTAACTATATAACCAATAAATACCATGTTGGCAATGGTTCCAAAGCCAATCTGGTTTCTGCCAAATAAGATAACAAATATGAAAAGAACTGCATTCAAAAGAAGCTGCCAGGTTCCAAAGAGGATGCCAAACTTTTCTGATATGGTCCAGTTCATAAAGGTACAGGGGTCTGTTCCAAGGTCCACCTTAATGAGGAAGGACAGGAAAAAGCCCATGAGAAAGACGCCAATGTTCATGACGATAAGGCGCTTCCTGAAATTTGGCTGTTTAAAATATTCTGTAAAAAATTCTTTGATCTTATCCATAACAATAATTCCAATCTGTTTTAGCTTACAATATGCAGAGCCCAGTACATGTTTTTGTAATTGATGATGACAGGGGCATTGGCAAAGGCCTCGTCTCCTACATAGCAGCGGTCGGCTTCCTTATCAAAGGTGTACTTCCTGCCTTCACTGTCATGGGCATTGATATATTCCAGTGCCTGTTCCAGAGTTTCGTCCCCTTTACATAAATGAATATTCATACAACATCCTTTATACTTTTTTCAGACTTTAATTTAAAGGAATTGTCTGAAAATATGGTAAAATGGTATTAGTGGTATCGTGCGCAAGTGCGCTCCGAATTCATATTATACACAAGGCTGAGAGATTATGGAAGAACAAGAAATTGAAAAACTTTTAGAAGGGGTAAAAAACGGCACTACGTCAATTGATGATGCGGTTTTAGAGTTAAAAAAAGCTCCCTTTGAGGATATGGGCTTTGCCAGACTTGATACCCACAGGGGACTTAGACAGGGAACGGCTGAAGTTGTCTTTGGTCAGAGTAAGACCAAACAGCAGATTTTAGACATATCCCTTAGGCTCCTTGAATCAGGGCAAAAAACTGTGCTGATTACCAGAATGTCCAAGGAAGCAGCAGAATTTTTTGCCGAGAATAAAACAGATAAAATAAAAGAATTCACCTATGATGAGGTCAGCAGGATCGGTATTGCAGGGCAGCTGCCGGATCCGGATAAGGGCATTGGAAAAATCGTTGTGGCAACCGGTGGAACCAGTGATATTCCTGTGGCTGAGGAAGCAGCTAAGACCGCAGAGGTTATGGGCAACAAGGTGGTCAGGCTCTATGACGTGGGTGTGGCAGGAATTCACCGACTTTTAAATGACGCCACACTTAATGAGATCATGAGCGCCAACGTGATCATTGCAATAGCCGGCATGGAAGGGGCTCTGGCAAGCGTAATAGGTGGTCTTTCAGATTGCCCTGTTATTGCAGTTCCTACCAGTGTGGGATACGGAGCAAGCTTTAACGGATTGGCAGCTCTTTTGTCTATGCTTAATTCCTGCGCCAGCGGCGTAAGTGTAGTGAATATTGATAACGGCTTTGGAGCCGGGTATCTTGCAGGCATGATCAACAGGAAATAATAATCCGTGAACGGATCATAAATATTCGAAAAGAAGATGGTCAGGGGGATTTTTACATGATTAACAACGATGAAAGCATGAACAGGTTCAAGCATAAGATCATGGAGGAGGTTTGTCGCCTTGAATGGGATGGGCTTAATGATCAGGCTCATATTGAGCAGCTGATTAACAAGACAATTCCGGGACCTAAGCCTGAGTACAGATGCTGTATTTACAAGGAAAGAGAGATCGTAAGGCAGAGGATCAATTTGGCCATGGCCAAGAATCCCACTTACAATCCGGATTCCACAAATATAGTGCAGGTTATTGATCCTGCCTGTGATGAATGTCCAATCGCCGCTTATTCTGTAACTGATAACTGCAGATTCTGTATGGGTAAAGCCTGCTTTAGTTCCTGCGAATTCGGAGCTATTTCCCCGGGTGATACCCATATGCATATAGATCCGGCAAAATGTAAGGAGTGCGGAAAGTGCGCAGCAGCATGTCCATATAACGCTATTGTCCATCTGGAGAGGCCCTGTAAAAAGGCCTGTGCCGTGGGAGCCATCACCTATGACGAGTATGGCTACTGCAAGATCGACGAGGACAAGTGCATTCAGTGCGGTCACTGCATCCACAGCTGTCCTTTCGCAGCCATCGGATCAAAGACCTTCCTGGTTGATATCATAAAGCATATCAAGGAGGGAAAAGAAGTAATTGCAATGTGCGCCCCTGCTACTGAGGGTCAGTTCGGAGAGGATATCTCCATGGCTTCCATCAGAGAGGGACTTAAGAAAATAGGCTTTGCTGATATGGTAGAGGTTGGTCTTGGCGGAGATATGACCGCGGCTTATGAATCCGAGGAGTGGGCGGAGGCCTTCAAGGAAGGCAAGAAGATGACTACATCCTGCTGCCCGGCATTTATCAATATGCTAAAGAAGCACTTCCCGGAGCAGTATGAAAACAATATGTCCTCGGTTGTTTCGCCAATGTGTGCTATTTCCAGATACCTTAAGGCTACAAGACCGGGATGTATCACAGTATTTATAGGACCGTGTATCGCCAAAAAGGCTGAGGCACAGGATAAATCAGTAAAAGACAATGCGGACTACGTAGTAACCTATGGAGAACTCAGAGCACTGATGCGCTCAAAGGATGTGAAGTTCGAGCCTGTGGAGGAGAACTATCAGGAATCTTCCATTTTCGGAAAACGCTTTGCAGGAAGTGGCGGCGTAGCCAAGGCTGTTATCGAATGTATGCAGGAGAGAGGTCAACAGACCGATGACATAAAGCTCCTGGCAGCACATGGAGGACTTGAGTGTAAGAAAGCCCTGACACTTCTTAAGTTTAATAAGCTTCCTGAGGACTTCATTGAAGGAATGGTTTGCCCGGGAGGCTGCGTAGGCGGACCTTCCAAGCACAGGCATATATCTGTTATCAACAAGGCCAGAGAGACACTGCTTTCAAAGGCAGATGACAGAAAAGTATTAGAGAATTTAAAGAATTACCCTATGGATAAGTTTTCAATGCATCGCGACGGACATATGTGATAACCTTTTTTCACAATAGTTGAGGCATAGGATGGATAGGAAAAAATTCAACTTTTCCCTAAAAGAAGCTTTTTCCAACAAGCTCTTTATACATGGTTTTATGGTTGTCCTGGCTGCATACCTGCTGGTCGAATACAACAACCATCTGATGTTTGTAAATCCTGATAACTACATTCAGGCAGGTATTTCCTATGCCTTTAAGTATTTGCCGATCATTTTGGTTGCCGGGCTTGGCAGCAATATACCGGCCATGATTTGTGTTCTGGCAATCTTTGCCTATAGGACATATATCTACAGCAGTTTTTCTTACCTGACCTTTATCCTGCTTATGGTGGCCTGCACAGTTGATTATCTGGCCAGAAAAAGATTTTTCGCAAAATGGTACACCACTATCCTGGCCACAATGTTTTTACAGCTTGAAACAGGCGTATTCTGGGCAATCATTTTGTGGCTTTTGTCCGGAAATGACATAAAAAGTCTTTCTTCCATAAAGTATGTGCAGTATTTTCTGAATGAACTGCCGGGCTGCCTTACCGGATGCCTTATCATCTTTGGCATATTCAGGTATATGCCTGATGAAAAAAAGATCATGCTAAATAACGGCAAGTACTATGTGAATCCTGATATCCTAAGCGACGATGACAGGTATGAGGTGGAGGGAAGGTCCAGGATCGGGCGAGTCGTGATGCAGGTCATTGTATTTGAGGCCATCATTTTGGGAGTATCGGCGGAGATTGCATCAAACACCCTGGTTCCCACCATGAAATATATAAATGCCTCCAAAGATTATGTGGTGACCATTGAGGAACAATGGGACTATATCAGCAGCGCTGAGCTTTTGGAGAGCAGGGTAAGCTTCAGACTTGACCGGGAATATGAATCGTCCCTGGAAGCAGAAGAAAAATATTCCATGAATATGGGCCTTAGGGACTCGCAGTTCAGCGTAAAGCTGGCGATGCTTATTTCTATTATTGTTATTCCCCTTGCTATTTTCGTTAACAGATATGCCCAAAAGAGAATTGCGGCACCCATAAGGAATCTGTCCAAGGCTGTATCGGATATCTACAACTCGAATGATATCGAGCTGCATGAAAAGGTTGTGGAGGTACATAACCTGAATATCGATACCAAGGATGAGGTCGAGGAACTATACCATTCCATTGATCTGACCTTCTACAGACTTATGGAGTATATAGAACTGGTTAAGACCAGACAGAATATTGAGGATCAGCTTCAGATTGAGAAGCAGGCCAACGAAGCCAAGAGCAGATTCCTTTCGAATATTTCCCATGAGATCAGAACCCCGATCAATGCAGTTCTTGGCTTTGATGAGATGATCCTAAGAGAGAGTGATGACGAGGAGATCATCAAATATGCCACGGACATTCAGGGCTCCAGTAAGACTCTTTTGACCCTGATAAATGATATCCTTGATTTTTCCAAGATTGAAGCCGGGAAGATGGAGATCATTCCGGTGGAATACGAATTCAGCTCCATCATTAACGATCTGGTGAATATGGCCTCCATAAGAGCCAGGGAAAAGAATCTTGAATTTAATGTAAATGTAAATAAGAATATTCCACATATTCTTTTTGGTGATGAAGTCAGACTTAAGCAGTGCATATTAAACATTGTGACCAACGGTATCAAGTATACCGAGCACGGAAGCGTAACTTTGGATGTGGACTATGAGGAGATTGAGACCTCACCGGATATGGGGGATTTTTCATCAGTCTCGGATATGGACAGTATTCTTTTGAAGATCAAGGTAAGCGATACCGGAATTGGTATCAAGGAAGAGGATCTGGACAAGCTGTCCACAGCCTTTGAGAGAATCGATGAAAAGAGAAACCGAACAATCGAAGGCACTGGCCTTGGTATCAACATTGTAAACAGCCTTCTGGATATGATGGGATCCAAGCTTAAAGTGGAGAGTGAATACGGAAAGGGCAGTGTGTTCTCTTTTGACCTGGTTCAGAAGGTCATAAACTATGAGCCTATCGGAGATTTCGCTGCGACCTACAAGGAGTCCATCAAGAATACCGCAGAATATCATGAGAGCTTCCATGCACCTGAAGCGAAGATCCTTGTGGTAGATGACACGAAGACGAACCTTACCGTTATCATCGGACTTCTTAAACAGACTCAGATTCAGGTGGATACGGCAACTTCCGGAATGGATGCTCTCGATTGTGTCAGGAAGACCAGGTACGATATTATTTTCCTGGATCACAGAATGCCTGAAATGGACGGAATTCAGACCTTCCATGCAATGCAGGAAATTGAAGACAATATGAGTAAGGATACACCGGTCATTGCCCTTACGGCTAACGCCATTTCCGGATCCAGAGAGATGTATGCAAATGAAGGCTTCGATAACTACATGTCCAAGCCTGTAGATCCCGGCAAGCTGGAGGAAATGATACTTATGTATCTGCCTCCGGAGAAGGTTTCAAAGCCCGGCGATGAGGACTTTGTATCTACTGCCGAGGAGGACAATGAGCAGGAAAAGAAGGCTATGCAGACCCTTCTCAAGGTTTCCGGAGTGGATATCGAGTACGCCATCGAGAGATGCGGATCAGCTGTGGCGGCTGTTGACGTCATGAAAGATTTCCTGCTGGCAATAGAGGAACGAAGCGGACTGATCGACAAGTATTTCAGGGAAAAAGACATTCCGAATTACACCATTTATGTCCATGGCCTTAAGAGCTCGGCAAGGGCTATAGGTGCCATAGATCTGTCGGAGAGAGCCGAGTATCTTGAAAAATGCGGAAATGATAACTGGATTGAGGAGATCATTGATCTCACTCCTGAGCTGCTTTCCCTGTACAGGAGTTATCTTACAAAGCTCAAAGTACTTTCCGATGAGGAAGAAGAGGGTATGAGCAAGGAAGAGATAGATCCTTCTGAGCTTGAAGGAGCCTATGCATCCATGAAGGAGTTTGTAGAAGCTTCCTACTTTGACAGCGCTGACGACATCATGAAGATGCTGGATGACTACCGGATTCCTGATGATTACAAGACCAAGCACAAAGAGATAAAGCGTCTTTTGGCTGCTGTTGATAAGGATGGACTTTTAAGTATACTTTGATTTGCGACTGATAGCAGAAAGGTGAACAATGGATAAGCGTGTATTACTAATTGGTAATCAGAAGAGTTTCATGGTTAATGCTATAGTAAAAGGACTGGAGAAAGAAGAATACTCTGTTGAAAGCGCAGCTCCTATGGAAGGCGCGGTTTCATCCATGGTAAACAGACCGGGTATTTATCTGCTATATCTCGGAGATATGACAAGTGAAAATGCCCCGTTTCTAAGGTACATCAATGAAGCCATTGATTCTGAGAGATTTATTTTGTACCTTATCGGCAACCAGGAGGAGCTGAACCTGGCTCTTTCCATCATCGCAAAAGAGAAGGTTCAGGAAACATATCTCAGGCCTCTGGATGTAAAGCTTTTAGCTGAGCAGCTTGATACAATTGTTGACTACAGTGCTGTGGATGAGAGTCTTAAAAAGAAGATCCTTATCATTGACGATGACGGTGCTATGCTAAGAATGATGAGAACATGGCTTTCTGTTAAATATCGCACATATATGGCAAGCTCCGGAAAGATTGCCCTTTCCTTCCTGGCTCAGAATTCGGTGGATCTGGTTCTTTTGGATTATGAAATGCCTGTGATGAACGGACCTGATGTTCTTAAAGAAATCAGAAACACACAGTCTATTAAGAATATGCCGGTTATTTTCCTGACAGCCAAGGACGACAAGGAAAGTGTAATGAAGGTAGTAAATTTAAAGCCGGAGAAGTACCTTCTTAAATCCATGCCGAAGGAGAAGCTGATCAGTGCCATAGATGAATTCTTTATTACACACGCTAACCGCATTAATTAAAAAATACGCCGCCTGCATCAATCAATAATGCAAGTGGCGTTCTTTATGTGATGATTACGCTTTCAGCGCGCCTTCAATGTCTGCCTTCATATCTAATGCTGCAGCTCTTGCGGCTTCTCCTACGCGGCCATCAGCAAATTCCTTGTAGGAATCGCTTTTCCAGGCTGCGATGATTCCTCTTGAGGAGTTGACGATAGCTCCCAGACCGTCTTTGTTAAAGAAGTGTACCAGGTCCTTGCCTTTTCCGCCCTGAGCGCCGTAGCCCGGCACAAGGATGTAGGCGTGTGGCATGATTTCGCGAAGCACCTTGCCCATCTCGGGATAGGTTGCACCCACAACAGCACCAACATTTGAGTAAGCGCCGTCCATGGAATCAAGACCCCATTTCTCTACCTGCTCACCAACAAGTTCATATAAAGGACGACCGTCAATGAGTCTGTCCTGGAATTCGCCGCTGGAAGGATTTGATGTCTTTACAAGGACGAAGATTCCCTTGTCTTCTTTATTACATACATTTATGAAAGGCTTAACACCGTCAGAACCAAGGTAAGGATTGACAGTGGCGAAGTCTTCCTCAAAGCCTCTGAATGATTTATCTCTAATCTTGACGGATCCCAGATGGCCTACAGCGTAGGACTCTGAAGTAGAGCCGATGTCGCCGCGCTTAATGTCGCCGATTACTACAAGACCCTTTTCTTTACAGTACTCAACAGTCTTCTT
This sequence comes from Butyrivibrio sp., assembly GCA_024692165.1. Classification (GTDB taxonomy): domain Bacteria; phylum Bacillota; class Clostridia; order Lachnospirales; family Lachnospiraceae; genus Butyrivibrio. Next base: position 14,305 of record JAILMY010000020.1, read on the forward strand.
GAATGTGATAAGACCTGGAATTCCAAGCTCCTCATACATGGCAATCTGTGGCTTTACAGCAGGAACAATGTCATACACATGGTCGATTATCTCTTTGTTGAACTGCCAGAACGCCTCAGCTGCGCCCTCAAGATTCTCACCCTTTTCCTCGAAGCATCTCTTTTTGATGGAGTCCGGAATGTAATCCAGCTTGGGATCAAGGCCCACTACGATCGGAGCGTTTGTGGCTACAATTCTGTCAATAAGTTTTGAAATCATTTGGCTTTTACCTCTTTATTAGTTTTTTCAAGTATATACTATGCTCACATAGGTTTACAAGTACATGATTTCGTTATATTATTCATAGTGTGTTAAGCTAAATTTTTAGTACCCGGAAGGAGAACGTCTAGTATGGAAAGATATAAGGAGGAGTTTATCGAGTTTATGGTGGACAGCAATGTCCTTAAATTCGGTGAGTTCACATTGAAAAGTGGCCGTAAGTCACCTTTTTTTATGAATGCAGGAGCGTATGTTACAGGCTCTCAGCTCAAGAAGCTGGGCAACTACTATGCAAGAGCTATTCATGATAACTTTGGTCTTGAGTTTGATGTTCTTTTCGGACCTGCATATAAAGGAATTCCGCTTACTGTAGCAACCTGCATGGCTATCAGCGAGCTCTACGGCAGAGAGATCAGATACTGTTCCAACAGAAAAGAAATCAAGGATCACGGAGATAAGGGAATCCTCCTTGGCACTAAGCTTCGTGACGGAGACAGAGTTCTTATCATCGAGGACGTTACAACTTCAGGTAAGAGTATAGAAGAGACAGTGCCTATCATTCAGGCACAGGCAGACTGTGATATCGTAGGTCTTATGGTTTCGCTCAACAGACAGGAGAAGGGCCAGGATTCAGATATGAGTGCCCTTGATGAGATCAAGGAGAGATATGGCTTTGGCGCAAGTGCCATCGTAACCATGGAGGATGTGGTAAGCTATCTCTACAACAGACCTATCGACGGAGAGGTTCTTCTTAACAAGGATATAAAGAAGGCCATCGACGAGTACTATGCTGAGTACGGCGCTAAAAAGGAGGACTAAATGAACGAGCATTCATATAAGGTACTTGGTTCAACAGGAGCACTTAACATCGCCTTTGGAGTTATCTCTATCGTAGCAGGAATCGCTGCAGGAGTACTTCTTATCATCAGCGGAGCCAAGATTCTGGGAAGCAGAAAAGGCATTATAATCTAAGAAATTGGCGTCGCATATTATCTGTATTAACTGAGGGGACCGCATGTCCAAGGGGAAAAAGAGATCCAAATTTCATATTATTATAAAGAAGATGGAGCCCGTAAGGGACCGCTATATGTTCACTGATAACAGGCATCCGGAGAAGGGCATAATGTCTGCGGCTCTGGGTGTTATTTCAGTGGCAACCCTTGTATGTGGTGTTTTCTTTTCTTATAAAAATGGAGGACAGGCTTTGATGCAATACGCCGCAGGGGCTTTTCTTGCGGCGATATTTTCTGTTACGGGACTTGTACTGGGGATCATGGCAGGGTTTGAGAAGGACATATTCAGACTCTTTCCAAACCTTGGGATAATCCTGAATTCAGTAGCAGTCATTTTTGTTCTGTTCCTGATACTACTGGGATTTGGTGTTGTTTAAGGAGAAGAAACAGTATGGAAAATGAACTTTTTTATGAGTTTTCAGTAGACAACGATGTTATAAGGGAGAGGTTTACCCTCTGCCGTGACAGATTAGAGGAAATGAAGGATGAGCATCTGGCTTCGGATAAGAATAAGAGCCTTGATGCTTATTTTCATGCTATGACAGATTTTCTTTTGACTGTTCTTGATAACTATGACTTTATTCAAAGGGGCGGCCTTGACAGCGCTGACCTTTCTGAGCTGCAAAAGAGAAACCACGAGCTTTATCAGGATGTTCTTCCTGAAAACTATGATAAGAGCTTTGGAAATCCAACCTTTGCTGTGAAGCAGCTGGGAGCGGAGTACGGAAATCTTTTATCAGCTCTGTACTTTGAGCTTAGAAACATTATCGTTTCGGTTTATCAGGGCAAGCTCTTTTTGATGGTGATCAGACTCGAGCTCTTTATCGAGATCTTCGGTGCCTTCCTTAGCGATGATAAAAACGGCGCCACAACAAAGGCTTCAGTGATAAAGGATACCATGTACTGGTATCTGTCAGACTACACAGAGGATGAGAGAATTTCAAGAATCGCCGACCAGGTGGAGGGCGACAGGAACTTTGTAAGAGAGGCTATCCTTTCCAGCGATTTCTCTGATGCCCGTTACCTCTACAAGTTCGGTGAGTACATCACTGAGAACGAGATCAGAATGGCCAAGCACCTTTCAAGTCTTTCCCAGGATGATATCGACAAGATGGCACTTACCTTTACAGAGGGGTATCGAATCGGTTTTGAAGTTACCAATAAGGATATTACCAAAAAGAAGACAGCTGCTATCTACTACGAACTGGGCTTTGACAGGATTGTTAAAAGAGCTATTGAGAACTTCGAGAAGATTGGTCTTAAGACCACACTTATGATCTTCGGACAGTCACTGTTTTTAAGCGACGGCAGTGCTGGAAGAGTCGATTCCTACGGAGCTATCCCTAACAAGCAGTTTGACTATGATCACAAGGACGATATAGGTCTTTTCCTGGATGCCAATCTTATTACAAGAAAGCTTGAGGCTGAGAGAGCAGCTGGAGAAAAATACAAGGATAAGGCAAGACTCTTTGGAGGCCCTGCTGTTATCGAGACCTTTGGTGAAAAGCCTTTCAGTCCTGTTCCCAATAAGGATGCCGTACATCTGACAAAGGAGCAGCAGAAGGCCCTTACAGATTATAAGTCCCAAAACAGCATTATCAGGAATGAGTACTTCATCATGAAGGAGAGAAGCTTTACCATTATTTCTTTCCCTAAGACTGAGATCGGGGACAACTTCGAGGAGATATTTAACGAGACAGTAAGGATCAACACACTTGATTACAAGCTTTATCAGACAATCCAGCAGAAGATAATCGATGCTCTGGATGAGGCTGATCACGTGGTTATTAAGGGAATGGGCGACAACCGCACCAATATGAAGGTTATGCTTCACGAGTTAAAAGATCCTTCAAAGGAAACAAACTTTGAGAACTGCGTAGCAGACGTTAACATCCCTGTGGGCGAGGTATTTACTTCACCGGTTCTTGCCGGCACAGAAGGAACACTGCATGTTTCCGGAGTTTATCTGGAGGGACTGTTCTTTAAGGAACTGGAGATCGGCTTCAAGGACGGATTCATTACTTCCTATAAATGTCAGAACTTTGATGACGAAAAGGAGAACCTTGAGTATATTGAGGATAACATTCTCTACAATCACGATACTCTTCCTATCGGAGAGTTTGCTATCGGAACCAACACTACAGCCTATGTGGTTGCCAGAAAGTTCGGCATCGAGGACAAGCTTCCTATTCTTATCGCGGAGAAGACAGGACCTCACTTCGCAGTGGGCGATACCTGCTACACCTATGATGAGGACAATATGACCTTCAATCCTGACGGAAAGAGCATCATTGCCAGGGACAATGAGTGGTCCATCAAGAGAAAGACTGAGCCTGACAAGGCATACTTCAACTGCCACACAGATATTACCCTTCCTTACGACGAACTTGGTGAGATCAGCGCCGTAAGAAAGGACGGAAGCAGCGTTACAATCATCAAGAACGGCCGCTTTGTGCTTGAGGGAACTGAAGAATTAAACAAGCCGATGGATGATTAAATTAAGCAAAATAAAAGTAGCACAATATTTTGTGGTGTGTTATGATACAGTGTGATTAAGAGTACAATATTTTGGAGGAAAATCATGGCAAAAGTTGGAATTGTTATGGGAAGTGACTCTGATATGCCTGTAATGGCTAAGGCAGCAGAGATTCTTGATGAGCTTGGTATCAGCTACGAAATGCGAATCATTTCAGCTCACAGAGAACCGGATGAATTTTTTGAATATGCTAAGACTGCTGAGGAGAAAGGCTTTAAGGTTATTATCGCCGGAGCAGGAATGGCAGCTCATCTTCCAGGTATGTGTGCAGCTATTTTCCCTATGCCTGTTATAGGCATTCCAATGCATACCACGTCACTGGGTGGTCGTGATTCCCTTTATAGTATAGTTCAGATGCCAACCGGCATCCCTGTTGCCACCGTGGCGATTGGCGGTGGTGCCAATGCAGGTATCCTTGCAGCCAAGATCCTGTCTACAAGTGATCCACAGCTTTTGGACAAGCTTAAAAAATACACTTCTTCATTAAAAGAAAGTGTCATAAAGAAAGACGAAAGACTTCAGGAAGTAGGCTATAAAGCATACTGATAGATAAAAACTATTTACCAAAGTTAGTAAACAGGAAAGAGGAGTGAATTATGGCATTAGATTACAAGAAGGCAGGCGTCGACATTGAGGCTGGATACAGATCAGTGGAACTGATGAAAGGCTACGTTAAGGAGACTATGAGAGAAGAGGTCCTTGGCGGTCTGGGAGGTTTCTCAGGAGCTTTTTCACTAAAGAAGATAAAGGAAATGGATGATCCGGTTCTTTTATCCGGAACTGACGGAGTCGGAACCAAGATCAAACTGGCTTTCCTTCTTGATAAGCATGATACCATCGGAATCGATGCGGTTGCCATGTGTGTAAATGACGTGGCATGCGCAGGCGGTGAACCTTTATTTTTCCTTGATTATATTGCCTGTGGCAAGAATATTCCTGAGAAGATCGCAGCTATTGTTAAGGGCGTTGCTGAGGGCTGCAAGCAGTCAGATGCTGCACTTATCGGCGGTGAGACAGCGGAGCATCCTGATCTTATGCCTGAGGATGAGTATGATGTGGCCGGCTTTGCAGTAGGCGTTGTTGATCGTAAGGACATGATCGATGGCAGCAACATAAAGGCAGGAGATGTACTTATCGGCGTTGCTTCTACAGGAGTTCATTCCAATGGATTTTCTCTTGTCCGCAAGGTATTTGATATGACCAAAGAGAGCCTTGAGACCTACTATGACGAGCTTGGTATGACTCTTGGTGAGGCTCTTTTAACACCCACAAGAATATATGTAAAGATGATGAAGTCCATCAAGAATGCAGGAGTTAAGGTTAAGGGCTGCAGCCATATCACCGGCGGCGGTTTCTATGAGAATATTCCGAGAATGCTTCCTGATGGAATCAAGGCTGTTGTTGAGAAAAACAGCTATGATATTCCTCCAATCTTCAAGCTTATGCAGAAGAAAGGCGAGATTGAGGAGCATATGATGTACAACACTTACAACATGGGCCTTGGTATGGTCATTGCAGTAGATTCGGCTGATGTAGATGAGACCCTTAAGGCTATCGCTGCATCAGGAGACAAGGCATGGGTAGTTGGTAAGTGCGAAGCCGGAGAAAAGGGCGTAGAGCTGGTATGATTCTTCAGTCCGAATCACTTGCTGAGGTAACGAGTAAAATGAAAATAGCAGTACTTGTGTCCGGAGGTGGAACCAATCTCCAGGCAATAATCGATGGAATTAACGAGGGCAAGATCACCAATACGGAGATATGCCTGGTTTTCAGTAACAATCCAAAGGCCTATGCTATAGAGAGAGCCAAAAAGGCTGGAATTCCCTATGTGGTAAAGAGCCCCAGGGAATTTGAGAAGAGAGAAGATTTTAATGCAGCTCTTTTGCAGGCGCTTCTTGATGCAAGGCCCGATCTTGTAGTACTGGCAGGTTGTCTTGTGGTGATTCCGGAAGCAGTTGTTAAGGCCTTTCCTAACAGGATCATCAATATTCATCCGGCGCTTATTCCAAGTTTTTGCGGAACAGGCTACTACGGACTTAAGGTTCATGAGAAGGCTCTCGAGAGAGGTGTCAGGGTATCCGGTGCCACGGTTCATTTCGTGGATGAGGGCACGGACACCGGTCCTATCATTTTGCAGAAACCTGTAATGATAAGAGATGATGATACTCCTGAGACTCTTCAGAAGAGGATCATGGAGCAGGCTGAGTGGAAGATAATGCCAATGGCCATTAATCTTATCGCAAACGGCAAGGTTAAAGTGGTGGACCACAAGGTTGTTATTGACGGTTACAATGAGCTTGAAATCTGATATACATCGGATTTAACGGATAATAGTTTTGTTTATTTAATTGAAATCATAAGGGGAAAACGATGAAAGTTCTGATTGTTGGCGGAGGCGGCCGTGAGCATGCAATTGCAGAGGCTGTAAGCAGAAGTAAGCAGGTTGAGAAAATCTATTGTGCACCGGGAAATGGTGGAATTGCGGAGCTTTGCGAGTGTGTTCCCATTACTCCCATGGAGTTTGACAAGCTTGTAGCTTTTGCAAAAGAAAAAGAGATCGATCTTACGGTTATCGGAATGGACGATCCACTGGTTGGAGGAATCGTTGATGCTTTTGAGGCAGCAGGACTTCGCGTATTCGGACCAAGAAAGAATGCAGCTATCCTGGAGGGAAGCAAGGCTTTCTCCAAGGACCTTATGAAGAAATACGGCATTCCTACAGCTGCATACGAGACCTTTGACGATGCCCAGGCAGCTCTTGAATATCTTGAGACTGCCAAGTTCCCAATCGTTCTTAAGGCTGACGGACTGGCTCTTGGTAAGGGCGTACTTATCTGCCAGGATCTTGATGAAGCCAGAGCCGGTGTAAAAGAGATCATGGAGGACAAGAAATTTGGCTCAGCCGGTAACCACATGGTTATCGAAGAGTTCATGACAGGGCGTGAAGTTTCCGTTCTGTCCTTTGTTGACGGAAAGACCTACAAGCTAATGTCAAGTGCTCAGGATCACAAGAGAGCAGGAGACGGAGATACAGGACTTAACACAGGTGGTATGGGTAACTTTTCACCAAGTCCTTTCTATACAGAAGAAGTTGATAAGTTCTGCAGAGAGCATATCTATGTCAAGACCGTTGAGGCTATGGCAAAAGAAGGCAGAGAGTTTAAGGGAGTTATTTTCTTTGGACTTATGCTCACGCCTAATGGCCCCAAGGTTTTGGAATATAATGCAAGATTTGGAGATCCTG
>JAILMY010000044.1 GCA_024692165.1 Butyrivibrio sp.
AATTGATCTTTCTTCTTTTTTATCTTGCGTTTGCTGAGGGAAAAGCATAAAATATTTGTATGAGAAAACTTTATTATGTGACTTGAGAGAAGAGTGAGAAAAGTTGCACGGGAGAGGATCCTGGCTTCTTTGGCTTGCTCTTTTTTTGTTTAATTTTTTAAAAACAGGTAATAGGAAAATTGTTATGACAAACAGGGAATTTATTGAAAAGGTGGAGATCACACCTATAATTGCTGCAGTCAAGGATGATGAGGGACTTGAAAAAGCCCTGAAGCAAGATGTGGAGATTGTTTTTGTGCTGTATGGAGATATAAATACAATCTCTAAGATTGTTGAGGAGATAAAGGATGCCGGCAAGGTTGCGATGGTGCACGTAGATTTGATAACCGGTCTTAATAATTCAAAGGATGTCTGTATCGATTTTATCAAGAGCAATACAAAGGCCGATGGGATCATAACAACGAAATCGCAGCTTATACAGCATGCCAAGGAACTTGGGCTTAACACAGTGCTCAGGTACTTTATCCTTGACAGCATGGCTCTTCAGAACATAGAGAAACAGGCTCTTGTAAAGACAATAAGGCCTGACCTCATCGAGTTTTTACCGGGGATCGTACTTCCTAAGATGATAAAAAGAATTAATAAGGTAAGTAAGGTGCCCATAATTGCCGGAGGGCTTATATCAGACAAAGAAGATGTTATGAATGCCCTTGATGCAGGGGCGATAGCAATATCATCTACTGATCAGAGAGTATGGGAACTGTAGTAAAAGAGCCAAATACAGCTATTAAGTAGTAAATACCATCAAAGGTTTTTAATAGAAGGAGATAAGGTATGGCAAAATTCGTAATGGCCCTGGATTCGGGCACAACCAGCAACAGATGCATTTTATTTAATGAAAAGGGGGAAATATGCTCCTGTGCGCAGAAGGAATTTACTCAGTTCTTTCCTCAGCCCGGCTGGGTTGAGCATGATGCCAGTGAAATCTGGCAGACACAGCTTTCTGTAGCCAGAGAGGCTATGAATAAAATTGACGCCAAGAGCGATGATATAGCATCCATCGGTATTACCAATCAGCGTGAGACAGTAATTGTATGGGACAGGAAGACAGGTCAGCCTATTTCTCATGCAATCGTATGGCAGTGCCGAAGAACTGCAGATTTTGCTGAGCAGATGAAAAAGGATGTTCCGGGAATCGTTGAGAAGTTCCAGCAAAAGACCGGACTTAAGTTTGATCCGTATTTCTCCGGAACCAAGATCAGATGGATCCTTGACAATGTGGACGGAGCAAGACAGAGGGCTGAAAAGGGCGAACTTTGCTTCGGAACTGTTGATTCATGGCTTATTTACAAACTTACAAAGGGCAAGGTTCATGTGACCGATTATTCCAATGCTTCAAGAACTCTTTTGTTCAATATCAATACACTGGAATGGGATAAAGAGCTGTGCGAGCTTTTGGACATCCCCATGAGCATGCTTCCTGAGGTTAAGCCTTCAAGCTGCATTTATGGCGAGACTGATGAGGAGTTCTTTGGAGGCCCTGTAAAGATTGCAGGTGCAGCCGGAGATCAGCAGGCAGCGTTGTTTGGACAGACGTGTTTTGAGGAAGGGGATGCCAAGAATACTTATGGAACCGGATGCTTCATGCTTATGAATACCGGTGATAAGCCTATTTTTTCCAAGAATGACCTTCTTACAACCATTGCCTGGGGCATAAACGGAAAGGTAACATACGCTATAGAAGGTTCTGTGTATGTGGCAGGTGCAGCGATCCAGTGGCTTAGAGATGAGCTCAGAGCCATCGATTCCGCTCCGGATTCAGAGTATTATGCCACAAGAGTTGATGATACAAACGGCTGTTATGTGGTTCCTGCTTTCACAGGTCTTGGTGCTCCATACTGGGATCCATATGCAAGAGGAGCAATTGTAGGGCTTACACGAGGCGTTAATAAATACCACATTATCAGAGCTACCCTGGAGTCTTTGGCATTTCAGACTGCAGATGTGCTTCACGCCATGGAACTGGATACCGGCAAGAAGCTTACATCTCTCAAGGTAGATGGCGGCGCTTCAAAGAATAACTTCCTGATGCAGTTCCAGGCAGATATCATCGACACAGAGGTTGTAAGACCAAGCTGTGTTGAGACCACAGCCCTTGGCGCTGCTTATCTGGCAGGACTTGCTGTAGGATTCTGGAAGAACAAGGAAGATGTATTAAATAACTGGTCAGTAGATAGAGAGTTTGAGAGCACTATGGATGCCAACAAGCGTGAAAAAGAGCTTAAGGGGTGGCAACAGGCTGTTGCATCCACAAGGGGTTGGGCAAAAGAAAACTGATAACTGATTATTGATTAGTGATTCAGATAGAAGTGTTTTTTTAGAGAAGGAGATAATATGATGTACGATGTGATAGTTATAGGCGCCGGAGTTTCCGGATGTGCAATCGCCCGTGAGCTTTCACGCTATGAGATTAATGCATGTGTACTGGAAAAGTGTGAGGATGTTTGCGAGGGAACCTCAAAGGCAAATTCAGCCATTGTTCATGCCGGATTTGATGCCGATGAAGGCTCTCTTATGGCAAAGCTCAATGTTCGAGGAAATGAGATGATGGATCAGCTTTCAAAGGATCTGGATATCCCATTTAAGAGAAACGGGTCTATGGTCGTATGTATCCACAAGGATGCACTGGGTGGCCTGCAGGAACTCTATGACAGAGGTGTAAAAAACGGGGTTAAGGGTCTTAAGATACTCACAAAAGAAGAGACTTTGGAGATGGAGCCAAATCTTTCCGACAATGTAGAAGGCGCTCTCTATGCACCTACAGGTGGAATCATCTGCCCATTTGAGCTGACAATTGCCATGGCTGAAAATGCCAATGTCAACGGCGTTGAGTTCAGATTTAATACAAGGGTTGAAGATATAAAGAAGGATGCTGATGGATTCTGGCATCTTAGAACCAACAACGGTGAATACACGGCAAAATATGTTGTGAATGCAGCCGGCGTTTATGCTGACAAGATACACAACATGGTCAGCGAAGACAAGATGCACATTATCGAAAGAAGAGGGGATTACTGTCTTCTTGATAAGCAGGTAGGAGACTATGTATCACACACGATTTTCCCTCAGCCTACAAAGTATGGTAAAGGCGTTCTTGTAACTCCTACAGTACATGGTAATCTCCTGGTTGGTCCGACAGCTATAGATATCGAGAACAAGGAAGGCACAGCCACAACTGCTTTTGGCCTGGATGAGCTGCAGGCAAAGGCTTCAGAGAATGTAAAAAATCTTCCTATGAGAAATGTCATTACTTCCTTTGCAGGACTTAGAGCTCACCTTGAAAGACATGAGTTTGTTATCGAGGAAGTAAAGGATGCGCCACACTTTATTGATGTGGCAGGAATAGAATCTCCCGGACTTTCAGCTTCACCGGCCATCGGAGAGATGGTAGGCGGCATGCTGAAGGAGAAGATGAATCTCACAGAGAAAAAGAACTTTATTTCTACAAGAAAGGGCATAACAAGAACTGAGGGACTTTCAGTTGACGAGATGAATGCTCTTATAAAGAAGAATCCTGCCTACGGAACAATCGTATGCAGATGCGAGTCAATTACTGAGGGTGAGATCCTTGATGCAATCCACAGACCTCTCGGGGCAAGAAGCCTTGATGGCGTAAAACGCAGAACCAGAGCTGGCATGGGAAGATGCCAGGCCGGCTTCTGCAGCCCGAGAACCATGGAAATCCTCAACAGAGAGCTTGGCCTTTCCTACGAAGAGATCACTAAGAGTGGCGGAAGATCAAGAATTGTCATTGAGAGAACTAAAGGGGAGGTATAAGGATCATGAAGACATACGATATCGTAATTGTAGGCGGTGGTCCGGCCGGCCTCGCCGCTGCTGTAGCTGCTAAGGAAGCAGGAAACGACAGCATTTTAATACTTGAAAGAGATCACGAACTGGGTGGAATTCTTAACCAGTGTATTCACAACGGCTTCGGACTTCATACCTTCAAGGAGGAGCTAACAGGTCCTGAATATGCATACAGATTTATCAAGCAGGTGCTGGATCTTGGAATTGAATATAAGCTTAACACCATGGTAATGGACATTGCAAAGGACAAGACAGTTACAGCCATGAACAGGGAAGACGGTATGTTCCAGATTCCTGCCAAGGCAGTGATCCTTGCTATGGGATGCAGAGAAAGGCCAAGAGGAGCACTGAATATCCCCGGATACAGACCTGCAGGTATTTTCTCAGCCGGAACAGCCCAGAGACTTGTTAATATCGAAGGCTATATGCCGGGAAGAGAAGTGGTAATCCTTGGATCCGGTGATATCGGACTTATCATGGCTCGCCGTATGACCCTGGAAGGTGCTAAAGTTAAGGTTGTTGCAGAGCTCATGCCTTATTCTGGCGGCCTTAAGAGAAACATCGTTCAGTGTCTTGATGACTACGGAATTCCTCTTAAGCTCTCCCATACAGTAGTAGATATCGAGGGAAAAGAGCATGTGACTGCCGTAACTATCGCTGAGGTTGGCCCTGACAGAAAGCCAATCCCCGGAACAGAGGAAAGATATACCTGTGACACACTGCTTTTATCCTGCGGACTTATCCCGGAGAACGAGCTTTCAAGAGCGGCAGGAGTAAATATGAGTCCTGTGACATCGGGCCCTGTTGTTAATGAGTCCCTTGAGACCAACATTCCGGGTGTATTTGCCTGCGGAAATGTTCTTCACGTTCACGACCTTGTTGACTATGTTTCAGAGGAAGCAAAGAGAGCCGGACAGAACGCTGTAAAATATATAAACGATGGATGTAAGGAAGCGGAAGGCGATAATATTATCGAGCTTGTGGCTACAGAGGGCGCAAGATACACCGTACCAAGTACCATCAATGTCGGCAGAATGGACGATCTTTTAACTGTAAGATTCAGAGTTGGTGATGTTTACAAGAATTCCTTCGTGAGTGTTTACTTTGATGATGAGAGAGTAATGCATAATCAGAAGAGAATCATTGCTCCAGGTGAAATGGAGCAGATTTTGCTTCGCAAGAGCCAGCTTCAGGAACACGCCGGTCTTAAGAAAATCACAGTTAAGATTGAGAAGGAGTGATAACTATGGAAACAAGAGAGTTAACTTGTATTGGATGCCCAATGGGATGTATGCTGACTGTGTCCATGGAAAATGGTGAGGTTACCGAGGTAAAAGGCAATACCTGCCCTAAGGGTGATATATACGCAAGAAAAGAGGTTGTGAATCCCACGAGGATTGTGACCAGCACAGTGAAGATCACCGGTGGTGATAAGGAGAGAATCTGCTGCAAGACTGCAAATGATATTCCAAAGGCCAAGATCTTTGAGGTTATGAAGGATATTGATGCAGCAGTAGTAGAGGCGCCGAAGCACATTGGCGATGTTCTTATCAAAGATGTTGCAGGCACCGGAGTGGATGTTATCGCAACCAGAAATGTAGAAACAGCATAAACATAATAAAATACACATAATGGTGGGGCAGTCCTTTGGGTTTATATGGTAAACGAAAGAACTGCCCCCTTATATGGCTTAGTAAAGATGATATAAACGTATTTTTATACTCTGTAAGCGGAAACCAATCAAAAATATGACGCGCTTTAACGTATATATATGCATATATTAACGTATGCGATCTGTTTTAGCAATAAAGAATTGGGCATTATTTGCTAAAGTTTTTCTAAACTGATTCTCGTATTTCCTTTTGACACATTATCAATTATGCATGTTTATGTAATTGAATATATATTCAATTGACATGGAGTACATATGATATGAATATACTGCTGAAAAGAGCAATGGAGCAGCAAGGAATGCTGAAAATCGGAGCAAGACTCTATCTTTCACACTTTGGAATGACTACTTACAATGAGAAGCCTGATAGTATTGGAGATGTGGTCAGGAATGCAGGTTTTCTTGAGGCTGTTGACGGTCTTATATGTAATTGAAGTTTTTTCGGGAAAATCATTTTTGATTAAAATGTCCGCCTAGCGCGGACATTTGTTTTTTTACACAAATATTATTCTTAAGAGGGTACAAGATTGTGCAATATTCATCATTGTTTTTGATAATAAGCTATGTTAAATTCAGATTATAATTTTTTTCGCTTTAACTCACAAAAGTATTACAATATTTACTAAGTTCTTGACACGTTTTGCAGTATTCATTTGTTTGAAAAATAGATAATATAGAATAAATCATGGAGACGAAAAATGGCACAGCTTTGGGGTGGACGATTCACAGGAAGTATAAATGAACTAGCGTGGAGTTTTAATGCATCGATTACATTTGACAGGAGATTTCTTGAGGTTGATGTAAGGGGCAGCAAGGCACATGCCACCATGCTTGCCAAGCAGGGCGTAATATCAAAGGAGGAGAAAGATCAGATATGTAACGGCCTTGACTCAATCTTGCAGGACGTTCATGCTGGTAAACTCCAGATTACCGATAAATACGAAGATATTCACAGCTTCCTTGAGGCAAATCTCATTGAGAGAATCGGAGATGCCGGCAAGAAGGTTCATACCGGAAGAAGCCGAAACGATCAGGTTGCCCTTGATATGAGGCTTTATGCAAGAGATGAGATTTTAAGAGCCAAGGGACTTTTGCTTGAAATGCTAAAGACCCTTAACGCTATTATGAAGGACAACACTGACACCTATATGCCGGGCTTTACACATCTTCAGAAGGCCCAGCCCGTAACATTGTCTCACCATGCAGGTGCATACTTTGAGATGTTTAAAAGAGATTACGGCCGCATGAAGGATATCTACGAGAGGATGAACTATTGCCCTCTTGGAGCCGGAGCACTGGCAGGAACCACATATCCTCTGGACAGAGAGTATACGGCGCAGCTCCTTGATTTTTACGGACCGACCATGAACAGTATGGATTCCGTATCAGACAGAGACTATCTTATTGAATTCATGTCAGCTCTTTCCACAGTGATGATGCATCTTTCCAGATTCAGTGAGGAGATCATCATCTGGAACAGCAACGAATACAGATTTGTTGAGATAGATGATGCTTATTCTACAGGAAGCAGCATTATGCCCCAGAAGAAAAACCCTGATATTGCTGAGCTTGTACGAGGCAAGACCGGAAGAGTATACGGCGATCTCATGAGTCTTTTGACGACAATGAAGGGAATTCCTCTTGCTTACAACAAGGATATGCAGGAGGACAAGGAAGCCTTCTTTGATGCAGCAGATAATACACTGAACTGCCTGACTCTTTTTACCGATATGTTAAGAACCCTGAAGTTTAACAAAGAGAACATGGCAAAGAGTGCCATGATGGGCTTTACCAATGCCACAGACGCGGCAGATTATCTGGTGAATAAGGGCATGCCCTTCAGAGATGCCCATTCCGTTATCGGAAGACTGGTACTTTACTGCATCGACAGAAAGTGTGCAATTGATGATCTGGAATTGTCACAGCTCAAAGAGTTTTCAGAGCTTTTTGAAGAGGACATCTTTGATGCGATAAGTCTTGAGACCTGCGTAAATAAGCGCCTTACCATCGGCGCTCCCAGCCCTACTATGATGAAGAAGGTCATAGAGCTTAACGAAGAATTTATCGCCCAGCAGGCGTAAATAAGGCAGAAATGCCAATGAGAATTAAATGAAGAAGAGGAGTAGGAAAAATGAGCGAGAAGTTAAAAGTTGCAGTACTTGGTGGAACAGGAATGGTTGGACAGAGATTTATCTCTATCATCAATAACCATCCATGGTTTGAGGTGGCTACAGTTGCAGCCAGCCCAAGAAGCGCCGGACAGACCTATGAAGAGGCTGTAGGCGGCAGATGGAAGATGGATGGAGAAATCCCTGCTTCAGTTAAGAATCTTGTGGTTAAGGATGTTACTGATGTTAAGGCTGTTGCAGAGGACGTTGATTTTGTCCTTTCAGCTGTAAATATGTCTAAAGACGAGATCAAGCACATTGAGGAAGAGTATGCAAAGACTGAGACTCCTGTAGTTTCAAACAATTCAGCTCACAGATGGACACCGGATGTTCCTATGATCATTCCCGAGATCAACCCTGATCATATGGATGTTATCGAGTTCCAGAAAAAGAGAATGGGAACAAAGAACGGCTTCATCGCAGTTAAGCCTAACTGTTCAATTCAGAGCTATACTCCTGCTCTTACAGCATGGAAGGAATTTGAGCCCTATGAGATGGTAGCTACAACATACCAGGCTATTTCGGGTGCCGGCAAGAACTTCGAAGAGTGGCCGGAAATGGTAGGAAACGTAATCCCATTTATCTCAGGAGAGGAAGAGAAGTCCGAGAAGGAGCCACTTCGTATCTGGGGTAAGGTTGAGAACGGAGTTATTGTTCCTGCAGATGACGTTAAGATCACATGCCAGTGCATCAGAATCCCTGTTCTTTACGGACACACAGCAGCATGCTTTGTTAAGTTCAGAAAGAATCCTACAAAGGAGCAGCTCATCGAAAAGCTTGAGAGCTTCTCAGGTCGTCCACAGGAGCTTAAGCTTCCTTCAGCGCCTAAGCAGTTTATTCAGTACATGCAGGAGGACAACAGACCTCAGATTACTCTTGACGTAAATTATGAGAACGGCATGGGAGTAAGCATCGGAAGACTTCGTGAAGATACAATCTATGACTGGAAGTTTGTTGGACTTTCACACAACACACTTCGTGGAGCTGCAGGCGGCGCTGTAGAGTGCGCAGAGCTCCTCAAGGCTAGCGGATACATCAACAAAAAATAATTGGGGAAAAGAAAAAGTCTGTTTTAACAAAGCAGACTTTTTCGCAAATATATATGGAAGAACAAAGATTAGCTGACCTTAATTTTTTAAATAGATATTATGAGAGCGGACTCTCCAATATTCTTGTGGTTTACGGTCACAGGAATATTGATCACAACGCTCTTCTTAGCAAGTTCATAGAAAACAGAAGAAATGTTTATTTTGCTGCAAGGTCTGCTTCTACTAAGGAACAGCTGTTTTTGTGGGCAAAGGAGCTTAGAGAAAAGGGGATAAATATTCCTGAGCATCCAAGCTTTAAGGAGCTTTTTGATGCGTGCCTTCAAAGCGCTCACAAGAACTCCATGATCCTGATCATAAGAAACTTTGAGAATATTGTAAAAACATCACCGGATTTCATGAATGAGCTGGTGGATTTCGTGAGCAAAAACGGCAAACTCCGTCAGATATTGGTCCTTCTTGTGAGCCACGACATCAACTGGGTGGAGAACAGCATGGTTGCCAGCATGGGCAATCTGTCAGTGAATATCGCAGGCTTCAGGAAGATCAAGCCTCTTTCTTTTTCCGAGCTTCGAGCTCATTTTTCAAGGATGTCCTACAGAGATGCAGTTATGACCTATTCTGTCCTGGGAGGACAGACGGGGCTCTGGAAGTATTTTGATGATGCTTTGTCTTTTAAGGAAAATGTATGCAGAAATCTCCTGGACGAAGGCTCGTTTCTTCACAGGGAGGCTGTAAGACTTACAGAACAGTACCTTAGGGAAACAGCGGTTTATCACACTCTTTTATCAGAGATGGCAAGAGGCGTGAACAAACTAAACGACCTCCACCATGAGACAGGATTTTCCAGAGCAAAGATTTCTGTTTATCTTAAAACGCTTATTCATCATGATTTTGCATATAAGGCCTATTCTTTTGGAAATGCCGGAAGAGAGAATGTGGTTAAGGGAGTCTACAAGATAGCGGATCCTCTTATCGACTTCTATTTCAGATTCATCTATCCGAATGAAAGTAGTCTCATGCAGATGCCCTCAGACAAATTTTATGATATATTTATATCTGCGGGAATGCAAAGCTATGCCAATGAATACTTCAAATCCGTATGCAGGGAATATCTCTTCAAGCTTGAAGAGCGGGGTCTTTTCCCATTTGAAATCGGAGATGAGGGCCAGTGGCTTGGCAAGGATGGTGACATCGATATTATATTCCAGAGTGATACGGGAGATACGGCCCTTGGTGTGTGCAAGTGGCAGGACAAGATCACTCATGCAGATTTAGAGCACCTGTATTCTACCGCAAAGAAAGCAAGACTTGAGGGAGATATAATCTATCTCTTTTCAACTACAGGCTTCGATGCATGGTTACAGGATGCAGCCATGAAGTCTTATGAGAGCCTTAAGCTGATTGGGATAGATGAATTAACAAATGGCTAATAAATCACTTATTATTACCGAGAAACCTTCAGTTGCCCGTGATTTTGCCAGGGTACTGGGGGTAAACGGTAATCAAAAAGGTTTCATAGAGAACGATACTTATGTAATTTCCTGGTGTTTCGGTCATCTTGTGGAGATGGCATACCCGGAGGTTTACGACGAGAAATACAAGAAGTGGAAGCTTGAGGACCTTCCTTTTTTACCGGCTGACTACAAATACGGAGTTGTGGAGTCAGCCAAGGATCAATACAAAATTGTAAATTCTCTGCTGCACAGAGAGGATATCGATACTGTTTACTGGGCCGGTGACTCAGGAAAAGAAGGTCAGACAATTGAAGAGAATATCAGGAACTACGGTGGTGTAAGACAGGGCATGAAGGAGCTCAGGGTCTGGATTGATTCTCAGACCGACGATGAGATAAAACGAGGCATCAATGAGGCCCGCCCCATGTCAGATTATGCTCTCCTTGGTAAGTCCGGCATCATGAGGACCATTGAAGATTACAGTCTTGGAATTAATTTTTCCAGGGCTCTTTCTGTCAAATACGGCAAAATGATCAATGATGCAGCGGCGACTTCCTCTTACACTGCGATTGCCATAGGCAGGGTTATGACCTGCGTCCTTGGCATGGTAGTTAACAGGGAACGGGAGATTCGTAATTTTGTAGAGACACCTTTCTACAGAATTGTCGGATCTTTTTCTGATGCAGGCTTTAATGCAGAGTGGAAGGCAGTTCAGGGTTCCAGGTACTTTGAATCCCCGCTTCTTTACAAGGAAAACGGCTTTAAGAAGGAAGAGAGCGCAAGAAGCCTTATTGACGAGCTTTCAGGCAAAAGAGCTGTAATCGATAAGATAGAAAACGGCAAAACCACAAAGAGAGCGCCGCTCCTCTTTAACCTGGCAGAGCTACAGTCGGAGTGCTCCAAGATATTCAAGATAAGTCCTGCCCAGGCGCTGGATGTGGCCCAGGAACTCTACGAGAAGAAGCTCACAACGTACCCGAGAACTGATGCCAGAGTTCTTACAACAGCTGTGGCAAAAGAGATCACGAAAAACCTGCGGGGACTTCAAAACTTTGAGGAACAGGCAGGAAATGTAAAGCATATCCTTGAAAATGGCTTGTATAAGGGACTTGAGAAGACGTCTTATACCGATGATTCCAAGGTTACTGATCACTATGCCATTATTCCTACGGGGCAGACGTCGGCAATAGGATCACTGTCACCTCTTTCAAAATCAATATATTCGCTGATCTGTAAGAGGTTTTTATCCATATTCTTCCCGCCTGCTGAGTACAAGACCGCGAAGGTTCAGATCAGTATTGAGGGTGAGAAGTTTTTTGCATCAGCCAAGGTGCTGACAAATCCCGGATACCTTAAGGTTGCCGGAATCCCTGCTCAGAAGGATAACAGTGAGAACGCAGATTCTGACGAGGTTATGAGTAAAGAAGAATTCATGACCTTTGTGGATAGTGCTAAAGAGGGTGATGAGATAACGGTTAAAGCCCTTGAAATAAAAGAGGGTAAGACCTCTCCACCAAAGCGCTACACATCAGGAAATCTTATTCTTGCCATGGAGAACGCCGGAAATCTCATTGAGGATGAGGAGCTGCGTGAGCAGATTAAGAAATCGGGAATCGGAACCTCTGCCACAAGAGGTGAGATCATTGATAAGCTTGTAAGGATCAAATACCTGAATCAAAATAATAAAACCCAGATAATCTCCCCGGAGAAGCTGGGGGAAATGATATACGAGGTTGTGGCGCTTTCCGTGCCATCGCTTCTTAATCCGGAAATGACCGCCAGCTGGGAGAAGGGCCTTGAGGGCATCGTCAACGGCAGTGTGGATTTTGGAGAGTACAGAACTAAGCTTGAGGACTATATAAGGCGCGAGACCAACAAGATGATAAATGTTGATCTCACAGGAAATATCGCGGCCAATATCAATCAGTTCACCGGCAAGAATGCCAAGGGCATTGCCTCCAGGAAAAAGCTGGGACTTAAGTGCCCTGTCTGCGGCGGAGAGCTCACCACAACGCCCTTTGGTTATGGTTGCAGCAACTACTACACAGAGGGTATTAAGTGTACCTTCAGTGTTGGACAGGTGGCAGGTCTTGATATTCCCGAGGAAGAGTTTGCAAAGCTTATTACAGAGGGAAAGACAAGCGTCTTAGAGGGCTTTGCCTCCAAGAACAAAAATAAATTCAAAGCAGCTCTTATACTTACAAAGGATGAGAGCGGAAAGTACGGAGTAAACTTTGATTTCTCCGAGGTTCCCACAGAGTATGTTGAGGGCTTATCCTGTCCTGTGTGCGGCGGAAGACTGGTGCGCACCGGATACGGCGTTGCCTGTGAAAACAGAGCAAGAGCAGGCGACGTTTCTGAAGCGACAGGTGAGCGCTCGCCCGGCTCAGAATCAGGCTCTGAAGGCAGCTGCTACTTTAGTATCGGTGAGATTGCCGGCAAGAAGCTGGATTCTGATACAATTTCGGAGCTTATAACAAATGGAAGCACCGGAGTCATCAAGGGCTTTAAGTCCAAGAATAAAAAGAGCTTTGATGCCAAGCTGGTTCTTAAGAAGCAGGAAGATGACAAACTCGGTATCTCTTTTGACTTCGAAGGCATTGAACCTGAATATTTAGAGGGCGTAACATGTCCAAACTGCGGCGGCAGAATTATGAAGAAGAGCATAGGCTTTGGCTGTGAGAAGTACAACTCAGAGGACCCGGATTCCTGCAAATTCTTTATTGGTAAGATCGCTCAGAAACAGCTCTCTGAAGCCAATGTTTTAGAGCTTCTTAAGGAGGGCAAAACCCAGACCATCAGAGGTTTCAAGAATAAAGATAAGAAATCCTTTGATGCCTGCCTTGTTCTTAAAAAGAATGAGGAGGGAACTGCGGAGGTTGCCTTTGACTTTGAAAATGTGGAGGCCAAGACCATTAAAGGCGTAGTATGTCCTGTATGCGGCGGAGAGATTGTAAAGACAAGCTTTGGATACGGCTGTAAAAACTACAGCAAAGACGACCCGGAGCACAGCTGTAAGTTCAATATCGGGCAGATATCAGGCGTTAAGCTTAAGGATGCTCAGGTAAAAGAGCTTTTGACAGATGGGGTGACAAGTCTCATTACCGGCTTTAAATCCAAGACCGGGAAGAAGTTCGACGCAAGGCTTGGCCTGGCAAATAACGAAGAGGGTAAGGTCACCGGAATAAAGTTCGTCTTTGAAAACGAAGATAAGCTTATGGAGAACCTTAAATGTCCCAAGTGCGGAAGCTCTATTATAAAGGGACATATGGGCTATAGATGCGCTTCCTATTCAAGAGAAGAGGAAGGCTGTAAGTTTTTTGTGGGCAGGATTGCCGGAGTAGAACTTAGTGAGGAACAGATAACCAAACTTCTTACAGATAAGGAGACGGACAAAATCGGAGGCTTTATCAGTAAGAAGGGGACAAACTTCGAAGCGAAACTGAAGTTTGATGAAAACTTTAACATTGTGTTTGATTTTAACTAATTGCTAAGAAAGAGGTGAAAACATGGGTATTAACAGTATTGATGCTGAGGACGA
This sequence comes from Butyrivibrio sp., assembly GCA_024692165.1. GTDB lineage: Bacteria > Bacillota > Clostridia > Lachnospirales > Lachnospiraceae > Butyrivibrio. The sequence goes on from JAILMY010000044.1 coordinate 13,755, forward strand.
TCAGTTTGCTTATCGCTATGATACACAGCTTCTGATCGACAGAAGAGATAAGGATCTGGATGAGGATGAGATTTCAGACTACATCACAGAGCATTTTGAGGGAAACTCCCTTATTGCGGCAGGAGATGAGGATCTTGTGAAAATTCATTTTCACACCAATGAGCCTTGGAAGGTTCTTGAGTATTGCAACACGGTCGGCGAAATATATGACATTGTCGTTGAGGATATGATTAGACAGTCAAATGGACTTCAGGGCTAAGGGGGTATCATGATGGAAGAATTTAAGATTTCAAACATGTATGACCTTAATGAGACAATCGCAGCCGATTACATGAAGACCAAGGAATACCCCTGGGAGCTTTTAGCAGGGATCAAGGACTATATAGTTGAGCTTGGAAATAAGCTCCCTGCCGATAAGTTTGAAAAGCGCGGTGAGAATGTTTGGGTAGCTAAGAGTGCCAAGGTTTTTGACTCAGCTTATATCGGAGGTCCATGCATTATCGATGAGGAAGCTGAGGTAAGGCAGTGTGCCTTCATCAGAGGAAGTGCCATTGTTGGAAAGGGCGCTGTTGTGGGCAATTCAACAGAGCTTAAGAATGTTATTCTCTTTAATAAGGTTCAGGTTCCTCACTACAACTATGTCGGTGATTCTATTTTAGGCTTTAAAGCTCACATGGGTGCAGGTTCCATCACATCAAATGTTAAAAGTGACAAGACCTTAGTTACAGTAAAGAACGGCGCTGATGATAAGGTGGAGACTGGACTTAAGAAGATGGGAGCTATGCTTGGTGACAATGTAGAGGTTGGCTGCAACTCAGTTCTTAACCCTGGCACAGTTATTGGAAGAAACAGTAATGTTTATCCGCTTTCTTCAGTCAGAGGCTGCATTCCTGAGGGGTATATCTTCAAGGATAAAAACAATATTGTGAAAAAAGAAAACTGATTTTTTGATAAAAAAGCTTCAATGGCTAAAATAAATGTTAAATTTTTATCTAACATGTTGAAATGTCACGAAATTTATGCAAGAATAAGAATTGGCTCGGTGTGTAAAGGCATGAAAGCACCGTGCCAAATCTTTGTGAGTGAGTAATTAACAATTACTTTACAATACGAAAGGAGATTTTCACATGATTTACTCAACAGAGGTAAAAAATATGTGTCCCGTAACACAAGGGGTACATCATGGTGCTGCTCCCATTCCTGAAGAGGCTAAATGGGTAAAGTCCAAAGAGGTTAAGGATATTTCCGGCTATACACATGGTATTGGCTGGTGTGCTCCACAGCAGGGCTGCTGTAAGCTTTCCCTTAACGTAAAGGAAGGTATCATCCAGGAGGCTCTCGTAGAGACAATCGGATGCTCAGGAATGACACATTCAGCAGCTATGGCAGCTGAGATTCTTCCTGGTCTTACAGTTCTTGAAGCTCTTAACACAGACCTTGTTTGTGATGCTATCAACACAGCTATGAGAGAGCTCTTCCTTCAGATCGTTTATGGTAGAACACAGTCTGCATTCTCAGAGGATGGACTTCAGATCGGTGCAGGTCTTGAGGATCTTGGTAAGGGAACACGTTCAATGGTTGGTACAACCTACGGAACACTTGATAAGGGACCTCGTTATCTTGAGCTTACAGATGGTTACATCACAGATGTTGCTCTTGATGAGAACGACGAGATCATCGGATATAAGTATGTTAACTTCGGCAAGATGATGGACTTCATCAAGGCCGGTGATGACGCTAACACAGCTATGGAAAAGGCTAAGGGTCAGTACGGAAGAGTTGCGGACGCAGCTAGATGCATTGATCCTAGACATGAATAATTAGGGTAAGGAGGAAAAAATAATGGCTTTATTTGAATCATATGAAAGAAGAGAGCCCCAGATCCTGGCTTGCCTTAAGGAGTATGGAATCTCATCTATCGAAGAATGTAGAGATATTTGCATGAACGCTGGAATCGATGTTTACAAGCTCATCGAGGGTATCCAGCCAATCTGCTTTGAGAACGCTAAGTGGGCTTACACAGTAGGTGCTGCTATCGCAATCAAGAAGAACTGCCGCAAGGCTTCTGAGGCTGCTGCAGCTATCGGCATCGGACTTCAGGCTTTCTGTATCCCTGGATCAGTTGCTGATCGCCGTAAGGTAGGTCTTGGACATGGTAACCTTGGAAAGATGCTTCTTGAAGAGGATACAGAGTGCTTCGCATTCCTTGCTGGTCACGAGTCATTCGCAGCAGCTGAGGGTGCTATCGGTATCGCTGAGAAGGCTAACAAGGTTCGTCAGAAACCTCTTAGAGTTATCCTTAACGGTCTTGGTAAGGACGCAGCTCAGATTATTTCCCGTATCAACGGCTTCACATATGTAGAGACAGAGTATGACTACTACACAGGTGAGGTTAAGGAAGTATTCAGAAAGTGCTATTCAAAGGACGCAAATTCACCTCGTGCAAAGGTTAACTGCTACGGCGCTAACGATGTACAGGAAGGTGTTGCTATCATGTGGAAGGAGAATGTTGACGTATCTATCACAGGTAACTCAACTAACCCTACAAGATTCCAGCATCCGGTTGCAGGTACATACAAGAAGGAGCGTACAGAAGCTGGCAAGAAGTATTTCTCAGTTGCTTCAGGCGGCGGTACAGGACGTACACTTCACCCAGATAACATGGCAGCTGGCCCAGCTTCCTATGGTATGACAGATACTATGGGACGTATGCACTCAGACGCTCAGTTCGCTGGTTCTTCATCAGTTCCTGCTCACGTTGAGATGATGGGTCTTATCGGAGCTGGTAACAACCCTATGGTTGGTATGACTGTTTCTACAGCCGTTTCAATCGAAGAGGCTGCAAAGGCTGGTAAGTTCTGATTTCCGGATATCCAATAAATAATAAACCCCCGAAGGATTTTTTATCCTTCGGGGGATTTTTCGTGTATGCGTCATTTGGTTTAACGCCTTTTATCCGGATGAGCCTTATAGAACTCATTTTTATCCTTGTACATGGCTTCATCGGCGTATCTCATGGCGAGACGAAGATTTCCTTCGGTCTCATCTCTGTAGAATCCAATGGCGAAGAAGAGCCAATCAGGATCGCTGCCTCGCATTCTTGTCTCCAGTATCTTAGTCTCAAAAGACTTTTTATCGTCGAAGGAGATGATTACAAATTCATCACCGCCGGCGCGATAGATCTTGTCATTTTTGTAGATGTCTTTTAGAACATCTGCAGCATCCATAAGGAGTTGGTCTCCCTGACTATGTCCGCCGTTATCGTTAATTGACTTAAGTCCGTTAAGATCAAAGAAACCAACATTGAACGGACGGGGATTGAGCTTTAGCTTAAGGGCCATCTCATCTACATCGACGTTCATACAGTTTCTGTTATATACGCCTGTAAGCATATCAACGTTGCTTAAGTATTCAAGCTTTTCCAGGAACATATGATTTGCAATTTCCGAAGTAAGGAAAAAGCTTATAAGTTCAATGGTTTCTTTTATCCTTGTTACCTGTGAGGTATCAAAATTCTTGATGTAAAGGTAACCTATGATCATGCCCTGGTGAATAAAAGGAACAAGACAAAGGGAATTTACGCTGTTTAGCCTAAGACCTCTTACCCACTCGGGAGCTAGTGATTCATAATGTGCAAGGTCAGCTTCATCCTTTATGATAATGCAGTTTGTCTCTTTTAAAAGTCGTTCCCAGCCCTCAACAATTTCAAAAGGAATGTCAGAGAATATCTCTTTTGCACTGGCTCCGGTATCTAAGTGAGATTCGGCTATGATCTCATAGTTTCTTTGATCCTTATCGTAGGTAATGACTACAGCACGCATTGCACCGGTATACTCTCTGATATCCTCAGTAACTGTTCCCATACTTACCAGGAACTCTTTTTCATTTCTCAGTTCAAGACAGGTCTTGATTACAAAGCTGGAGATATCAGGGGATACAGAAGAATACTTACCTGTATCCATGTCTTTATTTAATGTGTACATGAACAGGCAATATTCAACATCAGAAGGCTTTTCGGAAAGACCTTCCTTGTATTCAACAGGGAAAAGAATATCCTCTGTCCAGAAACCATACATTTTTGTGGTATCCACATAGGTATGAATGTGTTTCTTTTCCCAGGCTGCCTCGATGAGAAGACTATCAAATTTAAGATCCCTTGGCATGTGATCCCAGTATTGAGTGCCTTCTACCATTTTCGCAACTTCGTCACTGTCGAAGTTGTCAGCATTTTCACCGCCTTTAAAGGTTTCCAGATAGCTCTTTTTGTATTCCTCGTTCACAACAAAAATCCTGGCTTCAGTGCATAGCCCGTTGGCATCTTTTTTTACACTGAAAATATTAGCCGGTATTGTGAAACCATTTATGAACTTTTTAAAGTATTCATAGGTCGATTCTGCCATATCATTTCACCATATCAGGGTTGTTGAAATAAAACTCTTCTTTGTATTCCTGTTCGTACTCGTTGGCGTAATGCATTGCACTGTGGAGCTTTCCTTCGGAGGCATCAGTGTAATAACCGATAGTGAGGTATAGCCAGTTTGGATCGCTGGCTCTTTCCTTTAGCCTGCTGATCTTTTCCTTAAACTCTTCTTCTGTGCATTTTGTAGAGATTACTGCAAATTCATCACCTGATGAGCGGTATACGTAGTCGTCTTTAAAGACTTCCTTTAGCAGTTTACCTGCATCCTTAAGAAGATTGTTTCCGGCTTCATGACCTTTAGTGATATTTATGGTCTTAAGGGTGTTGAGATAGCAGAAGGCTACGCTGAATGGTTTTGGATCGTAGCGAAGGGATACAGCCAGCTCATCAACCTTATTGTTCATGGCATTTCTGTTGTAAACTCCGGTGCGGGCATCCACGTTGCTGAGACTCTTAAGCCTATCAATAAACAGATGATGGGCCACCTCGGAAGAGAGGAATACTGACACCAGCTGAATTGTATCCTTAAAGCGTGCCATCTGAGCAGTGTCGAAGTTGCTTATGTAAAGATATCCGATAATTGTATTCTGGTGAATAAAAGGTACAAGGCAAAGACTTGTTACATCATTATCGCGAAGGGTCTTTACCCAGGAAGGAGCTTTTGCCTCTAAATAGCGCATATCCTCTTCATTTCTGATAATGATACAGTCAGTTTCGGAGATGAGCATCTCCCAGGATTCGATTACATCATAGGGGATGTTGGAAAAGATATCCACGATATTAAGCGCAGCATTTCTTACAGATCCGGCTATAACCTCGAATTCATCGATCTCCTTGGAAATTGTAAGAAGTCCTGTGGCAAAAGAGTCTGTGAATTCCCTGATATCATTTACAACTACCTGCATGCTGGCATAAAAATCATCTTCCTTTCTAAGGTTCAGGCAGGTCCTTATTACGAAGCTTGCGATATCCGGGGCAATAATAGAGTATCTGCCGGAGTCCATCTCTTTTGTGAGACAATACATAAACTGACAATAGCCTATATTTGAGCCCTCTTCATGAGAAAGAGGGATAATTATATTTTCTGTCCAATAGCCGTAAATTCTGGTGGTGTCCACATAGGAGCAGTAGTGTTCGCCCTTTAATGCGGCGTTATAAAGAAGAAGTTCAAACTTGGAATCTTTGGGGATTTTTTCAGTGTAAGGACATCCCTCCACGTTTTCACCAGTCATGCTGAAATATTGATTTGTGGCCACCATTGTTATCGCGCCAATGCTGCCGTCCGGTTTTTCTTCTACTGACATAATGGCACTGGGCATTGTGCACATGTTAACCAACATTTTGAAATTTGCATATTTATTATCAGACATGACAATCCTCCGCAAATCGAGATGTCGTTTATAATTTCACTATTATATATTATCATACTTGGGTAAAGTATTTAATTATCTGTAAAAGAATAATTATGAAAATCCTATTAAATTATCTGGGCTTATGAAGTATAATACTATTAACGAGGGCGCAGCCACCGAGCTGCGCCATTTCTCTAAAGTATTGGAGGAGGTGACAGTTATGCTCATGATCTCGCCGGCCATAATCTGGCTGATTGCTGCTATAGTTCTGGCAGTGATTGAACTTTCCACTATGGGGCTTGTTACTATCTGGTTTGCCATTGGCGCTTTGGTAGCAATGATAGGTGCGCTGTTTGGAGCAGGCATTTTCGTTCAGCTTCTGCTTTTTATTGTTGTTTCTGTGGTAATTCTCGTGGCTGTAAGACCACTGGCAGAGAAATACCTGAACAGAAATATTAAAAAGACAAATATTGATGCGGTTGTTGGAAGAAAGCTTATTGCAAAAACAGACATTAACAATCTTAAGGGGATTGGAAAGGTCGACATGGAAGGATCTACCTGGCTTGCAGCCAGCAGTAATGATGAAGTTACTATACCTGCAGGGACAGAAGTAGTCGTGGTAAAGGTTGTAGGTGCAAAGCTTATCGTTGATAAAGCTGAGTAGCTATACATAAATTTATGATTTTTAAGCATTAAGGAGGAGAAAAAATGCCGGCAATACCTGTAATTATCGTTATAGTTCTTTTACTTATTCTTGTTGCAGCAAACATTAAGATCGTACCACAGGCTCATTCATATGTTGTAGAGCGACTGGGTGCGTACAAGGAGACCTGGGACGTAGGTCTTCACATCAAGGTTCCGTTTATCGACAGAGTGGCAAGACAGGTGGATCTTAAGGAGCAGTACTGTGACTTCCCACCTCAGCCGGTTATCACACAGGATAACGTTACAATGCAGATTGATTCCATCGTATTCTTTAGAATTTCCGATCCTATGGCTTATGCCTACGGCGTAAGAAATCCTATCGGAGCTATTGAGAACCTTACAGCAACCACTCTTCGTAACGTAATCGGTTCCCTTACTCTTGATGAGACTCTTACATCCAGAGATCAGATCAACGCACAGATGCAGGATGCACTGGATATAGCTACAGATCCTTGGGGAATCAAGATCACAAGAGTAGAACTTAAGAATATCAATCCGCCTGAGCAGATCCGTGATGCCATGGAGAAGCAGATGAAGGCTGAGCGAGAAAAGAGAGAGAAAATTCTTTTTGCAGAAGGTGAGAAGCAGAGTCAGATCACCGTTGCAGAAGGTGAGAAACAGAGTAAAATCCTTCAGGCAGAAGCTGATAAGCAGGCAACAATCCTTAGAGCTGAAGCTGAGAAGGAAAAGAAAATACGCGAGGCTGAAGGTCAGGCAGAAGCCATTAAGAGTATTCAGAAGGCCAACGCAGAGGGTATCAAGATGCTCAAGGAGGCAGGGGCAGACGAGTCTGTTCTTACTCTTAAGAGTCTTGAAGCTTTTGAGAAGGCATCTGACGGACAGGCAACAAAGATCATTGTTCCGTCCAATATTCAGGGCATTGCAGGACTTGCACAGTCTCTCAAGGAGATTGTTAAGTGAGATTTAAAAATAAGACCAGTCTTGTTCTATATTTTTTGAAGGGCAGTATGCTGTTTTTTGTTCTTAGCATAGTGTTCTCGCTTTCGGTTACGTTTTTTGACATGATCGGACCGAAGATTATTCAGTATACGATAGATTATTGTATAGCTGATACTACATCGGATACGGTTCCGGGGTATCTTAATGCGATAATGCAGATGATGGGCGGAAGAGACTATTTACGAGGTCATTTATATCTGATTGCCCTGCTTGTTGCGGTTGTGGGACTTCTGGGAGCTGTATCAAGATATCTTTTCAGATTATTTAATTCTATGGGTGCCGAGAAGCTTATTCAGCGTATGAGGGATAAGCTTTTCGAGCATATCATGCATCTGCCCTTTACATGGCATGGTGAGAATCACACAGGAGATATTATACAGAGATGTACATCGGACGTTGACACCATCAAGATGTTTATTTCTGAGCAGATGTCATCTCTTTTCAGGATTATTATCAGGATCATCATTGCCATGTACTTTATGATCGGGATAAATACCAAGCTGACAATTATTTCTGCAGTTTTTATCCCTATTATTGTTCTCTACTCATTCTTTTTCCATGGAAAAATCAGAACTGCCTTCGAAAAGGCTGATACTGAGGAGGGAAGGCTTTCTGCCACAGCTCAGGAGAATCTTACCGGAGTCAGGGTTGTAAGAGCCTTTGGAAGAGAGAAGTACGAGAAGGAAAGATTTGTAAAACAAAATCATGGATATACACAGCTCTGGATTGAACTTATGAGGATATTGTCCGCATTCTGGTCCTCAAATGATCTTATTTCAGGGCTTCAGGTTATGCTTATTACCGTATTCGGTGCTGTCTACTGCGTCCATGGAGAAATTACTGTAGGTGAGTATATTGCCTTTGTTTCCTATAATTCCATGCTGGTATGGCCTGTCCGTGCCCTTGGAAGAATCATCTCTGAGATGAGTAAGGCCGGAGTATCAATAGATCGTATAAGCTACATCATGAATTCTGAGCCGGAAAAAGACAGAGAGGGAGCAACAGAGCCAAGCCTTTCTCAGGATATTACTTTTGAAAATGTTTCCTATGCCTACGAAAATGGCGGAGGAGATGTGCTTAAGGACGTAAGCTTTAAGATCAAGGCAGGAAAAACCTTCGGTATCCTGGGCAGTACAGGCTCCGGAAAATCCACTCTTATGTATCTGATGGACAGACTCTACGATATTCCCGATGGAAATGGAAGGATTCTGGTGGGAGATACGGATATCAGAGATATCAAGGCATCCTGGCTGAGGAGGAATATTGGTTTTGTACTGCAGGAGCCATTTCTTTTTTCCAGAACTCTTTCTGAAAATATCGGCATTACCCAGAAGGACAGTGATTTCAAAGAGATAAGAAAAGCGGCAAAGATTGCTGCTCTGGATGAGACCATTGAGAGCTTCGGAAAGGGGTATGAAACCTATGTCGGTGAAAGAGGCGTGACACTGTCCGGCGGACAGAAGCAGCGCACAGCCATAGCTCAGATGCTGGTTAGCAAACCTCCGGTTATGGTATTTGATGATTCCTTATCTGCGGTTGATACCCAGACTGATGCCAAGATAAGACGTGCACTTTCAGAAAATGTAGGAGATTCCACTGTGGTACTTATTTCCCACAGAATCACCACCCTTATGCATGCAGATAATATCATTGTTCTGGACCATGGCAGGATTGCCGAGGAGGGAACACATGATGAGCTCATTACAAAGAATGGTATCTACAAAAAGATCTATGACATTCAGATGCAGGGAACCTGAGAAAAATCAGAGAAAGTATTACGAAATATATGAAAGAAAATGAGAAAAACATTAAGCTTCCGTTCTTCGGAGTGCCTAAACTATATCCATACATAAAGCCATATATGCCCATGATAGTTGCCATGGTGACTTTGGGCATCATAAGCTCCCTCATTGACTCCATTTACCCGATTTTTAACAGATATGCTTTGGATAACTTTGTGGGTAAAGGGACTTTGCAGGGGCTTTCAGCCTTTGTGATCCTGTATATATCAATCCTGGTTTTTCAGACCATTGATAACTTTATTTCCGTATATTGGTGTGGCAAGGTGGAAATGTATATGGACAGAGACTTAAGGGATGCAGCCTTTAGCCATCTGCAGACACTGTCCTTTGCATATTTCAACCAGAACAACGTAGGTTACGTTCACGCCAGAGTTATGAGTGATACGGGTAAAATAGGTGTGATGGTGGCCTGGAGACTGATGGATATCATATGGAACGGTTCCTATATTGTTTGTGTCCTTATCATGATGCTGGTACTGAACTTTAAGCTGGCCCTTCTTATCATGCTTTTGGTGCCTGTTGCTGTTTTGCTGGTGATGTACTTCCAGAAAAAGCTGGTTGTGCTGAACAGGAAGATCAGAGAGATCAACTCCACCATAACCAGCAATTTCAATGAAGGAATTACCGGTGCTAAAGCCATCAAGACCCTTGTTGTTGAGGAAAAGATTCAGGAGGACTTTGAAAAAGACACTGAGAATATGCGCTCCACATCAGTGTATGCAACTCATTACTCAGCATTTTTTAACTCCGCAATAACCATGATGTCATCCTTTGCACTTTCACTGGTTCTTTGGAGAGGAGGCATTATTACTCTGGATGGAGTTATTAAAATTGGAACCTTCTCAGTATTTTTGTCCTATGCTTTAGGACTTATGGAGCCTATCCAGAACGTTATCGTCACAATTTCCGAGCTCATCGCAGTTCAGGTAAATGTGGAGAGACTTACAAGGCTTCTCGAGACTGAGTCAGACGTAGCTGATACTCCTGAAGTAATCGAGAAGTACGGCGATACCTTTAATCCTAAAAAAGAGAACTGGGAGCCCCTTCACGGAGACGTGGAATTCAGAGATGTTACATTCAAGTATCCCGACGGTGATGAGTATGTCTTAGAGCACTTTAATCTCAAGGTGCCTCAGGGCAGCAACATTGCTATTGTAGGTGAGACCGGAGCAGGTAAATCCACACTGGTAAATCTTGTATGCCGCTTCTTTAAGCCGACAATGGGAACAGTACTTATTGACGGAAGAGACGCTGCTGAGAGATCTCAGCTCTGGCTTCATTCCAACATCGGATATGTGCTCCAGACGCCGCATCTTTTTTCCGGTACTGTAAGGGATAACCTGAAGTATGGTAAGCCTGATGCTACCGAGGATGAGATATGGAGAGCTCTAAAGCTTGTGGCAGCCGACGGCATTGTAAAAAGAATGGACAAGGGCCTCGACAGTGATGTTGGTGAGGACGGAGACATGCTCTCAACAGGAGAGAAGCAGCTTCTTTCCTTTGCAAGAGCTATTCTGGCTGATCCCAAGATCCTGGTTTTGGATGAGGCCACAGCATCCATCGATACGGTGACGGAAAAGGCAATTCAGGATGCTATTGTAACAGTGACCAAGGGCAGAACATCCTTTGTTATAGCCCATCGTCTTTCCACCATTGTGGGAGCAGACGTTATCCTTGTGGTTCAGGACGGCAAGATCATAGAGCGGGGTAATCACAAAGAACTCATGGACAAACATGGTCACTACTACGATCTGTTCACCAAGCAGTTTGATGAGGCCTCCATAGATACAGTTCTGCAATAGTATACAGATGAAAGACTGACGGAAACAATTTAAGTCCGCCCATTGGAGATTTTTATGGACATAGCGGTATTTAGTGATATTCATGGAAATTATGAGGCGTTGCAGGCATGCATCGACTATTCGGTCGGGAAGGGGATAACTCATTTCCTTCTCCTTGGAGACTATGTTTCCGACTGTCCAAATCCCCAGAAGACAATGGAACTTATCTATGTCCTTAAGCAGTACTTTGAGACCACAATAATACGAGGCAATAGGGAAGAATACCTTCTTAATTACAGAAGAAGCGGCGAAGGCAACTGGCGAAAGGGTTCTGCTAGCGGTAATCTTTTGTATACCTATGAGAATCTTACGGATAAGGACTTTGCGTTTTTTGAGTCCCTTCCCAACAGCGGTATTTTCCAGCAAAAGGGAATACCCGGGTTTGAGTATTGCCACGGATCCATGACTGATACCGGCGAACTTCTTTATAAAGAAAAAAGAAATACCAAGAGAGCCTTAACCCACCTGAATACTGGAGTTCTTTTGCACGGACACACCCATGTACAGGGCACTTATGTTTACAGAGGGAAAAAAGGCATCAATCCCGGAGCTATCGGACTTCCTACCGGTTTTGGCGGAAAAGCCCAGTTTTGCATTATCCATGGGACCACCAGGAACTGGGAGGAGGAATATGTTCAGCTGGAATACAACAGAAAGCAGATCATAAGGGATTATAAGGCATCTGAGCTTTGCAAATACGCCCCTGCCTGGGCTGCAGTGAGTATGCACACCATAAGGACAGGAGTGGACCTCAATCAGACGGTACTTCTTCGTGCCATGAGACTTTGCGAACAGGAAAGAGGCGTAGTAAAGTGGCCTAATATTCCGGAGAAATACTGGGCGATTGCCTTGAAAGAAAACTATATTGATCTTTACGGAAAAGAAATTCCTCACCAGGAGGAGTGAAATTAAAAAATCCATAGAAAAAGGAATGTTCTGCTGGGAGTGTGTTGGGAAACAGAGCATTCCTTTTTCTTATGATCCAATATGGATTCGCGACATTCCTTTTGAAATAAACAGACTCAGATGGTTGTATCATAAGCTACAGAGGTATCTGCAGCAGTTGTTTTGTTGGCATCTTTGTCGTACTGTTTGAGCTGATCATCCAGCCAGGATGATTTATACTTCGAATACTTGTCGGTTGAAACTTTCGAAGTTGAACTTGAAGAAGCAGTGCTAACGGATGAAGAAGCTGAACTCTTGGTTGTTACACTGTCAACACCTGTGGTGGTTGATCCGGTTTCACGATATGCGTTCAACGCAGCTTTATTACCAACCTTATTTACATAAGATTTCATAAGGGTGCCATATGATCCGTTTTTTATACTGGAATAATCGGACAAAAGACCGCTCATACTCGAGACGTAGTCGAAATTACCTGATAAACTGCTAAAGAAATTAGTACTCATATATCGTCACCTCCTTGAGAGATTGTTTGCATAAGCAAACGCCAGAAAATCCTTTTTCTGACAACAGTACA
>JAILMY010000056.1 GCA_024692165.1 Butyrivibrio sp.
CTTCTTGTAGGCTTCAACTAAAGCCTTTCTTCTGTTAATTGCAAGTGAAGCCGGGAAACAGTCACGGCTAACTGCAACAAGTCCAATTTTAACTTCTGGAATGTTAATCATAAAAATCCCCTTTCCGTGCATCCGCACAAAAACCTTTCATTTATCCCAAGAGCATTCTGCTCTCATAGGTCAATCATTTGGGCCTAGCCTAGCTCAAATAATTTCATTAAACAATACAACTTCTACTTGTACTGTTTTTTGACGTAACTAATTATCTGTCATTGATAATCAAATTACAAGCTACTAAAACGTAGAAAATACAACTCCAAAATTATTCAATTTGCTTGTAAGTTGTATTTAGTTGCCTTTAGTAATAGTACAACTTCTAAGAATGAACCATCAACCCCGTCCCCAGGGACCACTCTTACAGTGTCACATCAACCTCAGCACACTTGTGGCCTGTAAGCTCTGCAGAGCGGGCATCAGGCTGCTGAGTTCCAACAAACACCTTGAAGTTCTTGCCAAAGACTTTTCTCTCGCCTTCTTCATTTACAGATGTAAATGCCTTCTCTGTAATATGAAGTTTAACCTGAACCTTCTGACCTGCGGGAACATGTACTCTCTTGAATCCGCAAAGTGAAGCATTTACTGTAGCGAAGCTTGAATCAAGATCCTTGATGTAAACCTGAACAACTTCGTCTGTATCAATCTTGCCGTCGTTAGCAACTGTAACTGTAAGGTCTGCTCCTGCAAGCTTCTTGTCATCACCATAAACAAGAGTAAATTCAGGATCCTTCTCCACATAGCAGTCACCATATGTAAGTCCGAATCCGAATGGATAAAGAGGTGTGCCTGTGAAGTATCTGTAAGTCCTGTTCTTCATTGAGTAGTCTCTGAAGTCAGGAAGATCATCTGTGCTTGCGTAGAATGTAAGAGGAAGCTTTCCTGAAGGAGAAACATCACCAAAGAGGATGTTTGCCACATCAACACCGCCTCTTGCTCCCGGATACCAAGCCTGGATCACAGCGCTGGCATCTTCCTGAGCCTTGGAAAGGTTGATTGCACTACCAGCCATGTTGATGACGATTGTAGGCTTGCCTCTCTCAAGTACGCTGTAAAGAAGCTGCTTCTGGCAAAGAGGAAGCTCAAGAGAAATCTTGTCTCCTGATGCAAACTGGTTACCTGCATCACCCTCTTCACCCTCAAGGTTCTCGTCGAGACCTACAACAACTACTACAACATCTGAATAATCGGCCACTGTCTGAGCCTCAGAAAGTCTGTCAGGAATGTTAGGATCTGCAAGGTTACTGATGTTTTCCTTGAAGATATCTGATCCCTCTGAATAGAGAACTCTTACATCATCGCCAACCTTGTCCTGAATAGCCTCAAGAACTGTGATATATCTTGAAGATGTTCCGTGGTAGTTACCAACCAGTGAAAGTCTTGAATCTGCGTTTGGTCCGATAACACCGATTGTCTTAATCTTATCCTTATTAAGAGGAAGAAGACCGTCGTTCTTGAGAAGTACGATAGACTCTGCTGCAGCCTTGTGAGCCACATCCAGGTGCTCCTTGCACTCTACTACTGTATAAGGGATTTCATCGTATTCTGTCTTGTCGAACATACCAAGAAGGAATCTTGTTGTGAACAGTCTCTCACAGGAGGTTGTAAGAAGATCCTCTGAAAGGATTCCTGCTCTGTATGCGTTCATGATCTTCTGATATGTGCATCCGCAGTTAAGGTCACATCCCATCTCAAGAGCAAGAGTTGCTGACTCCTCAGGGCTTGATGTAACCTTGTGGTTCTCGTGGAAGTCTCTTACTGCCCAGCAGTCTGAAACAAAGTGTCCTTCAAAGCCCCACTCGCCCCTTAACTTATCAACCATGAGAGGCTTGTTGGCGCAGCATGGCTCGCCGTTTGTTCTGTTGTAAGCGCCCATAACCGCCTCAACGCCCGCATCCTTTACGCACATCTCAAATGCAGGAAGGTATGTCTCTTCAAGGTCCTTCTTAGAAGCCTTGGCGTCAAAAAAGTGTCTGTCGCCCTCAGGACCTGAATGAACAGCAAAGTGCTTGGCACAAGCTGCTGCCTTCATATATTCACCGTCTCCCTGTAATCCCTTGATAAAAGGAACCGCAAGAGTACCGGTAAGGAATGGATCCTCGCCGTAGGTCTCATGTCCTCTTCCCCAACGTGGATCACGGAAGATGTTTACATTAGGAGACCAGAATGTAAGACCCTTGTAGATATCTCTGTCTTCTCTCTTGGACTGCTCATTGTACTTGGCACGTCCCTCGGTAGCAACAACCTCACCAACCTGCTTCATGAGATCCTCATCGAAACATGCTGCCAGGCCGATTGCCTGTGGGAACATTGTCGCTGTGCCGGCTCTTGCGACGCCGTGAAGCGCCTCATTCCACCAGTTATATGCAGGAATTCCCAATCTATCAATGGCAGGTGCATCGTAACGAAGCTGTGAAGCTTTTTCTTCAACAGTCATCTTACTAACAAGCTCTTTTGCGCGCTGTCTTGCTTCTTCTCTGTTCATATCATTCCCCTTTGCTTAATTATTTATAGCAATAAAATCAAACTAAAGCACAATTATTGCCTAATTCTCATCATTTTGCATTTTCTATTTTCACATACAGCGTCATGCATTTCTTACCATATTTTGCCTTCATCATCTTAATATTTGCGACACAGAAAAGTATCGCTTTTTCCTTGCACCCACGCCTTTCTCTCACTTTAAAAGTCCGAAAACTCAGCCAACTCCGTTTCGGTTTCCTGAAATTCACAGTTTTTTCGCATAATTCTCACATAATTATATTGGAGTTTCGTGCTGAATTTGCTACAATTTATGCTTGTAACATTAATTAATATAGAAGAATTGTTGAGGAAAAAATAAATGTCATTTGAAGTAAGACACTTACAAAAGAAATTTGGGGACAAACAAGCCGTTGAGGATCTTTCCTTTGAGCTTAAGAATCCAGGCGTTTATGCCCTTCTTGGAACAAACGGCGCAGGTAAATCAACCTCCATTCGTATGATGCTCGGCATTCTTGCCAGAGATCATGGTGAGGTTCTTTTTAACGGCGAGAACTTTGACACACATAAAGTCAATGTAGGCTACCTCGCAGAAGAAAGAGGTCTTTATCCCAAGTATCCAATCATGGATCAGCTTCTTTATTTTGCATCTTTAAAAGGCTTATCAACAGATACAGCCATGGAGAGAATCAAATACTGGGGAAAGAGATTAGAGGTAACGGAGTATCTTTTCCCTGATAGAAAAAAGGGCAAGAAATTCAAGCCCACACTGGCAGACCAGTTATCAAAGGGAAATCAGCAGAAGATCCAGCTTATGGCTGCCCTGATCTCAGATCCTGAATTCCTTATTCTGGATGAGCCCCTTTCAGGTCTCGATCCCGTCAACGCTGAGCTTTTCAAAAGCGTAATTCACGAAGAAATCGACAAACAGAAATACATCATCATGTCATCTCACCAGATGCCTGTCATTGAGGAATTCTGCGAAGACATAACTATCCTCACCAGAGGAAAGGCTGTGGTTCATGGTAACCTAAATGAGATCAAGAAGTCATATGGACGAGTAAACCTCTTCGTCAAGTGCGACGAGGATATTTCTGATACCATAAAGACCCTTGGCATCAAGGTCGTTAACGATACTCCTGCCGGAATTCAGCTGAAAGTAAGAGATGAGGCAGAGGCCGGACACCTCCTGAGGCAGCTCACAGAAGCCAATAAGACAATTGTAAGATTTGAACTCAGAGAGCCTTCACTTCACGAGATCTTCATTGAAAGTGTCGGTAAGGGCGCTGATGATGACGAACCAATTGAAACTGCCGACGCAATGGAGGTGGTCGTAGGTGAATAAGAATGATTTTAAAGGATTCAAACAGGTCTTTTTGTTTGAATTCATGACTGGCGTAAAAAAGCCTGCCTTTTTAGTTACACTGGCAATAATATGTATCATGGGTCTTGTTACAACGCCCATTATGACAATCGTTGGAAATCTCAAGGATGATGGCGCCGATGATAAGAAAAAATCAGCCATTGAATCAGTTTATGTTTATGACGAAACCGGGCTTTCCATAGACTATGAAGCATTTACAGCTTCTGAAAAATACTCAGACGTTTCCTTTATTACAGACACTAGCATGACCTACGACCAGGCAGTAGAATCCCTGAGCACAGGTTCCGATCACAAGGATATCGTCATGAAGACAGAGTACGACACCGAGAAAGGCTTTGACGTGACAATTCTTCGCTCAGAGAAGTCCGGTATCAAAGGCTCCGATCTTGATAAATTCGAAGAGGACTACTCCGAGTTCCTTAGGAACGAAATCCTTAAAGGCCTTGAGGTCAGCGACGAAAACTATGAATACATGTCAAAAGAATTCAACATTACCGTCATGAAGCCATCAAAGGACGGATCCTTTGCCGAGGACAGTGAAACCCTTTCTTTAGATGACTATTTTAAGTTATTGGGCGGTCTTTTAGCTGTATTCCTACTTATAAATATGTCAGCCGGAAATGTTTCTTCTTCCATAGCTACAGAAAAATCATCAAGAGTAATCGAGTTCTTACTTACGGGAACAAGGCCCGTTGCTTTATTGTCCGGAAAAATAGCTGCAAGGCTCCTTGAGACATTTATCACAGTTGTTTCAGCTTATTCAAGCATTTTTCTGTCTCAGGTTATCAGCTTACTGTTACCCTCTGCAGATACCGCTTCCGCAAGCACAGGCACATCAGACAACGTGATTATGGTTTCCTCTTTCTGGGAGACAATTACTGCTTCCAGACTGATCGTTGCATTATTGTATTTCCTTGCAGGCCTCGCTCTTTTCACAGTAATAGGAGCTTTGGCAGGAGCCAGCGTATCCAAAATTGATGAACTGCAGGATGCATTAAAGTTCTACAGCTTTTTGCTTCTGATATGCCTCTATACTGACTTCTTTCTCGTAATGTACAAGCTTTACTCAGGCGGCCTGGAGGGCTTTAAGAATTTCTGTGCTTTATTCCCACTTACCGGCGCTTTCCTGACTCCGGCTCTTTTACTCACGGGAAATATCAGCACATTACTTGCATTCATAGCTCTGATACTCCTGGTAATAGCTGCAGTTGTCACATTCATTTTTGCAGCAGCAGTATATGAGTCTATGCTTCTTTATCAGGGCAAGAGACTGAAAGCAAAAGATATAATCACACTTATGAAAAAGCAGGTGGTAACATGAAGAACTGGCTTAAAATACTGAAATTCACCTTAAAACAAGCCTTTAAAGGCAAAAAATACATACTATCAACAGTTATTGTAGGTATTGTTCTCCTGATAGTGACAGCAGTTACCAACTTTTTTGTATCAGGTGCATTTGATAACGAATCAAAGACCAGCAACCTTAAGTCTGCATATATCGTCAACAATACCGACCTTTCTCTGGATACAGAGGGTTTTATCAATAAGAATCAGGATAATTACAGCGGCCTTTCCATCAGCATTATCGATGGCAAAAGCGCCGAGGACGCCGCAGCTGATCCGGCAGCACTTGGAGAAAACGAGGCATTTTCTTTAGTGCTTGAAATTACAGAAGATGAAGATGACTGCGATCTTACAGCTTATATCCCCGAAGTCAGCACTGTTTCCGGCGATGAGGCTTACGATTTTGCAAAAGACTTTTCGGAAACAGTCAAGAATGCAAAGATAAAAAGCACAGGACTTTCAGAAGACAAGTTGAACATGGCCATCGGCGATATAGATATCACACAGCTGAAGGCCGAAGAAGCCGATGAACAAGAAGAGTTCTCTTTAATTTCCTATCTGGCTCCCACCGTCGTTATGTTTATCCTGTATATACTGGTTTTACTCTACGGTCAGGCCATCGGTCAGGTAGTCAGCATGGAGAAAACCTCCAAGCTCATGGAATATATTCTTACTCTGTCGGGCCCCGAAGGATTGATATTCGGAAAAGTTACTGCCGTATTCTTAGAAGCCGTGATACAGATAGCCGTTTGGACAGCTTGCTGTTTCTGTGGTTTTACCCTCAGCAACGGTCTGATTGCAGGAATCAGAGGTGGTAGCGATAAGAACATTATCACCGAATTTATCAACGCCTTACCTGAAGGCAGCTTTTCATATAGCTTTGCAACCATTATGATCTGGACAGTAGTTGCTCTGCTTGTGGCATTTCTCTTCTATTGCTTTTACTCTGCGCTGTTTGCTTCATTTGCAGCAACTGCCGACGATGTAAGCCAGACTAATGCCATTTCCCTGATGACAATGATGTTTGGATTTTTATTTTCCTTCTATGTGCCAATGTTTACAGACAACTCAAAGATTGGCCTGATGATCATCAGGATCATTCCTGTAACATCTGCATTTGCCTTACCGGCAGATATTATCCGTGCCAAGATTGGAATCGTTGAGCTTATAGTGTACCTTGTCATTCTCATAATCTTTACAGTACTTTTAGGAATTCTGACAGGAAGAGTTTACAAGAACAGACTGTTTAAAAAGGGGACTAAGGGAATATGGGCAGAAATCACCGCCGCCATTACAGGAAAGGCATCAGTAAAGACCCAGGAGCCGGAAGAAGCTGACAGTATCCATATCGACAGCGCTCTTACTATTGAGAAATATGTAAATCAGGATAAAGCCAGAAAAGCTTACACAGTTACAAGTTTCGCACTCGTAGCATTTATGCTGGCCAGCAATGTAATCGGCAGCGGATTCTTTGGAAGTATCCTTGCTAATATCGTGGCAGGAAGAACACATACGGATCTTTTGTCACTTTATGAAAATACAACCTTCACAGCCGTTTTAAATATCATCGCTATGTACCTGATTGCTTTCCCGGTATACGTACTTGTTATGAAGTTTACAAATGACTCCTGTAGCAAGGTAAAGGGTCCTTTTACAAAGGGGCAGTATCTGAGAGCTATTTGCATGTGCTTCCCGGTTATGTACGTTCTCTCAATCTTAAGTAACACCCTGGCTTCATGGTTATCCGGCGGAGAGTCCGACAATGCTCTGGTGGATCTTATCACAAGCAACAACATACTTGCCGTGATAATGATCGCAGTTCTGGCTCCCATATTCGAAGAACTGATCTTCAGAAAATTCATGATCGACAGACTTCGTCGCTACGGAGAATTTACTGCAATTATGTTTTCTTCAGTGGCCTTTGGACTGTTCCACTGTAATATTTACCAGCTATTCTATGCCTTTGTACTGGGACTTATTTTGGCATATGTATATACAAGAAGCGGAAATGTTATTCTTACTATCATAATGCACATGATAGTAAATTCATCCTCTGCAGTCTTATATCCTCTGTCACCGGTATTTTACCAGTACTTCTACAGCACTATGGTCGTACTTGGCGTAATCGCAGCTGTCTACACTTTCTTTATCAAGAAAGATGTTAAGCTTAAATCCGCCAAATATGATGTTCTGGCAAAAGAGCTGTCTCCGATAGCCTTCCGCAACTGTGGCGTGCTGATTTTTGACGGATTATGCCTGCTGCTTATGGTTTACAATTTCCTATATCCGCTTTTATATGATTAATTTTCATTTTCAAAAAAGGACGCCTCACCGAATGGTGAGACGTCCCTTTGTTTATATCCGGGTTATGCTGTGGCACTCTCTATAGTAAAGAATGACATCTTCTTATTCAGAGTTTCAGCCATGTTGCGAAGATCTGCAGCTGCTTCACTGATCACTGTGAAGGTAGCGTTCAGCTCTTCCATAGAAGCATTTGTCTCCTGTGTAGAAGCTGCATTCTGCTGTGAGATAGCAGATAGTTCAGAAATAATATCTGCAAAGCTTGCCTTAAGCCCGTTAAGCAGTCGAATCTTTTCAGCAATCATCTTTGTTGAATTATCCACATTGTTTACGTTTACAACAACAGCATCCATATCGTCTTTTGTTGAAGTAAGCTGATTGTTCTGCTCCTTTACGCTCTCGCTGAGCTGTACAATTGTATCTACACTCTTCTGAGACTCGCTGACAAGGGTGTCTACAATCTTATTGATTGAAACAGCTGCCTTCTTTGACTGTTCTGAAAGAATACCAATCTCAGAAGCAACAACTGAGAAGCCCTTACCATACTCTCCTGCTCTTGCTGCCTCGATTGTGGCATTAAGAGAAAGAAGATGTGTCTGCTCAGCAATAGCTGTAATAGCATCTGTCGCCTCAGCAATGTCTTTTACAGAATTATTGGTCAGACGAATCTGAGCATCAATATCCTTCATGGAATTCATAACATTCTCATTCTTGGCCATAAGGTTACCAAGAGTATCTACAGTGCGGTTTGCACCTGTCATCATCATATTTGCAGCAGTTGTAAGCTCTTCAACTCTTGCAGTGATATCATCAATACTTTCACCCATCTCATTTGTGTTGTTAACTGAATTCTCAACACTCTCTGCCTGTGTAGCTGCGCCGCGGCTGATATCCTCAACTGCCATAGTTACCTGTTCAGCAACACGTGAAGCAGATTCAGCACTGCTGGCAAGGTTTACACCGGACTCAGTAACATCATCTGAAAGCTTCTTTGTTACACTGATAACATCCTGAAGCTTATCACGTACCTGAGCTGAACTTGAGGCAATAACTCCAAGCTCGTCCTTACGATTGAAAGTACGATTATGGATATAGAATGAAAGCTCGCCTTCCTCCAGACTTTCAAGACCACCGATAATATCGCGGATAGATCTTGTTGTAGTGATTATAAGAACTCTTGCTACGCCAAGGTTAAACAGGAAGAACAGAATAAATGTTATAGCGATGGTGCGAGCTGCAGCCTTAAGGTTATCAACAACAATAGAAGTATCGCGGCCTGCAAATACCATTCCTGTTATCATTCCATCCGCATTCTTTAATGGAATATAATATGCGTACCAGTCCTGACCTCCAATCTGAAGATTTGTTGCCAGGTATTCTCTTCCGCTTCTTAAAACTTCATCTATTACAGTATCAGAAGCCTTTGTACCTTCCATGCGCTTGCCGTTGTTTGCATCTACCATTGATGTAACATAGCGTGTGTCCCCATAGAAAAGAGTATAGTGCATACCAGTCTTTTCATGCAGACTATCAAGCTGATCCTGATAAATGTCGTGAATAGCCACATCGCCCTTCATAAGCTGACCATCTTCAGATAATGACCAGTCACCTGCAAACTCGTTTGAAAACTGATTCTCAACAAGAACAGCTGCTGCATGAAGACCCTCTGAGAATGAAGCATAATATGCCTTCTGAATATTATCATATCCGATATATGCGATACATCCTGCCATAGCTAAAGCAAGTACTGATGCAATGACTATGATAGTGCGAACCATGTTTCTACTTTTCTTTTTCATAACTTACCTTTCTTTTCTTAACAACTTAGTACTAACAAAAAAGCATGGGATACATGTCCCATGCTTAAAAACCTATCATAACTATCATAATTAGAAGGTGCAGCTGGCTGACATGTTAAAGTCCCTAAAGCTTTGCGTCACAGGCTTTCGCCTGCTTTGCCCAATATTCAAACCAAAGGCGATTATACGGGAGGGGTTATCAAAATGCAACAATTATTTTTTTACTTTTTTGTTTTTCTGCACTATGCAAACAACATGTCAAAAATGCATCCGTCACTTTGTCAAAAATGCACAAGCTGGAAACGCAAACAAAAAGCGCAGTTTCCAAAGAAACTGCGCTTTAAAAAATATTATTTATGGAAGCATATCAGCATCGCCGAAGTACTCAGCCCACTTCTCTGCTCTCTCATCCATAATAGCCTGTCCACCTGCTGAGAGGTAATCTGACATGTAGCTATCCCATGTTGAATCGAAATCAGCTTCAGCTGCAACTACTGCGTTGTCATAGATCTGATCTCTCTTTGATGAAAGTGTATCACCAACACCTGCCTCAGCCTCGATAACACCAACGTTAACGTTCTTAGGCTCAAGACCGTCTGCCTTAGAAATCTTGTCTGCTGCACTTACAAGCTCAGGATCTGCCTCAGCATAACCATAAGCGATTGAAAGGTCAGCAAGCTTCTGATCACCAAAGTATGTTCCGTTACATGTGATTGTGTAGTCGATGTTCTTACCTGAGTTCTGGATTGCATCGCCTGTTGCTGCGATGATCTGGATAGCACCGGAATCAAGGACTTCGTGTGTAACACCCTCATCACCTGCCTGGAGGTACTTGATAACGTCAGGCTGTGAAATGTAATCAAGGTAAAGAAGTGAAGCTAAAGGCTCATCGTTTGTTGTAGGGAAGAAGAGCTTTCTGTCGCCTGCTGATGAATAGAGCCACTTAGCATACTTTCCGTCTGAGTTCTTGAAGCAGTCAACTGCTACGAACTTAGCGTCTTCGCCAACGTTTCTTTTAAGGTTTGCGTTGATTGAATCTTCACCGTTTCTGAATACATAATCCCAGTTGTGCTGGAATGCACCAACGTAACCAGCCTTGATCATATCGTCCTCAGTTGTGTCTCCGCTTGCATAAAGAGCGAAATCTTTCCACATAAGGCCTGCATTGTACCACTTGTTAAGAAGTCTTACAGCTTCCTTTGTTGAAGCCTGTGTAACCATTCTGTCATCAAATCCGTTGATGTAGTACTCTTTGTCAGAGATCTTAGGATCCATGAAAGATGTGATAAGGTTAGAAGCTCTCCAACCGATATCATAGCTTGTTGAGAAAGGAACCATCTTGGAAGCATC
>JAILMY010000058.1 GCA_024692165.1 Butyrivibrio sp.
GAACAATATAAAGGTGTATTTATTTTTGCTCAGCAGGTAGACAATGAGCTTTCAGGAATCGCTCTTGAGCTTCTGGGCAAAGCAAAAGATCTTGCAAATGATCTTGATGAGAAGAAAGTAACAGCAGTTCTGCTTGGCGAGAATGTTGGAGGCCTTGTAGATACTCTTGCTGAGTATGGTGCTGACAGAGTCATCGTTGTTGATGATCCTGCACTTAAGGATTACAGAACAGAGCCTTACACACACGCTCTTGCATCTGTTATCGCTGAGTACAAGCCTGAGATCCTTCTTGTTGGTGCTACAGCAATCGGCCGTGACCTTGGCCCTCGTGTTTCATCACGTGTTCACACAGGTCTTACAGCTGACTGTACACAGCTTGATATCGGTGACTTCCCTCTTAACGCTGTTGAGGGTCAGGAGCAGAAGCACAAACAGCTCCTTATGACACGTCCTGCATTCGGTGGTAACACAATCGCTACTATCGCTTGCCCTGATTTCCGTCCTCAGATGGCTACAGTTCGTCCTGGCGTTATGCAGAAGATCAATCCTATCAAGGGCGCTAAGGCAGAAGTTGTAGAGTTCAACCCAGGATTTAAGGAGAATGATTGCTATACAAAGATCCTTGAGATCGTTAAGGCTGTTTCTGAAGTTGAAGATATTCAGGAAGCTAAGATCCTTGTATCCGGCGGACGTGGAGTTGGAAGCCCAGAGAACTTCAAGATTCTTGAGGATCTTGCTAAGGTTCTTCACGGAACAGTTTCCTGCTCACGTGCAGTTGTAGATTCAGGCTGGAAGCCAAAGGATCTCCAGGTTGGTCAGACTGGTAAGACAGTTCGTCCTAAGGTTTACTTCGCAATCGGTATCAGCGGAGCTATCCAGCACGTTGCTGGTATGGAAGAGTGAGATCTTATCATCGCTATCAACAAGGATGAGAACGCTCCTATCTTCGATGTAGCTGATTACGGTGTTGTTGGTGATCTTAACAAGATCGTTCCTGCACTTACAAAGAAGATTGAAGAGGCTCTTGCAGCTAAGGGCTGATCTGATCAGACATAACTAAAAAAATTTTTGTTGCCCCGGGTGGTTCATGTAATCCCTCGGGGCAATTTTTGTGTAAAAATATCTGATCATGTTTTTTGATAAAATCATTGATTCTATATATAATAGGTGGAGTGAAAGGCAGTATAAGTAAAGGCTTACTATGAGAATTTTAACGATATATAAAGAAAGAGGAAATGATGGATAAGAAACAGAAATTACTTGATCTTATAGATAAGGCGGGCAAGGGAAGCATAGAGGCAGCAGAGGAGATCGCAGTAGGATACTTTAAGGGCGAGTTCGGGGAAAAGAACCATGTAAAAGCCAGGAAGTGGGCTTCCTACGCGGCAAAGCACGGAAGCGAGGTTGCTGCGGAGCTTATAGAAAAGCTTAAGGATGCGTGAAATTAAGACACGGGGGATATTATGAAAGGGCGAATAGTGCCGCTCATTTTGGTGCTCATGCTGGGGGTGTGTATAGCTCTTAGCGGATGCGGGCCTATAAAGGACGGCAATAAGGATAACAAGGATAATAGAAATAGTGGTGGCGCAGGAATAGAGGCCGTAATACCGGAGGTACATAAATATGACAACGGTATGAGTATGGCTCACTATATCAGTGCGCCTTCTTTTGATTCTGATAATGATGCCGGCGAAGGTATAACCAATTACGAGATCAGTTACCGCTTGGCTTTGGATAATACAAGCGCATGCTTTGTGATCGGGGATAAAAAGGGCGAATATGGGGAGTTGATCCTATGTGAGCTCACGGATCATGGCGTAGGAGACGGTGCATCAGGTGGAGACGTATCCGGAAGCGGAGCAGCCAGCCTTACTCTGAAGCGCTTCGAGAATGGCATCCGGGATCAGTCCTATGATGCGAAGATTGCAGAGCTTACGGTGGAAGCAAGCTCCGATCATGTTTATGATGTTTTGCTTGAAGTACAGGGAAAATCACTGCTGGCCACAGTTAACGGACAGCCGGCAGGAGCCTTTACTATTCCGGGATTTGAGCTGGGCTGCGTTGGAACCTACAAGAGCAGAGGCACCAGTTATGCATATATTGATGATTTGATTGTGACCAGCGAAGGAAAGACTCTTTTAAAAGACGATTTCGATGGACATTTCGAAAACAACCTCTATGAATATGATTACGGAACCAAGGCAATAAGCGCCTTTTCGCCGTATTATGTAAAGCTGACAGAAGGTGATGCCGGTAACAGGCTGAGGGTTTCGTCAGGCTTTATCCTTTCGGAGACTGCTGCTCAGCCAGCACCTGTTTTCAGACGAGAAATTCTTTGTGAGAAAAAAGAGCTTAAACATGCATATCTTTACATGACAGCCCTGGGAAGCTTTGAAGCCAGGATCAATGGAGTGCTGGTATCGGATCACTTTTTTGATCCGGGGAAAATGGTATATGATAAATACTTAAACTACGCATCCTATGACGTGACAAATCTGATGCAGGATCAGAATACGCTGGATGTGACTTTGTTCCACGGCTTTTTTGACAGGGGAAGCGGATATCCTGAAACTGCAGGGTTATGGGGCAAGAAGCGTGCTATAAAAGGCGAACTGGTACTGGTCTACAAGGATGAGAGCAGTGAGATAATTCCAACGGATGACCAGTTCAGGGTGCTCACTGATTCCAGATACCGCTTCGATGATATTTATCACGGGGAAATCATCGACGATAGATACTACCTTCCAAGCGATGAAAATGCAAGCAATGAAACCGGTGATGGTGACCCGGCAGAGTGGCAAAATGTTCTGGTTGATGATGTGGATGAGGATCTTAGCTATATAGGAGTTGAGACCAAGTTAAACGAGTCAATAAAACCTATAGAGACAAGAGATTATATCAGCGTTACAGAGCCTGTAGAAGGCCATTTTGTGTATGATTTCGGACAGAACTTTGCCGGAACAATTTCTTTTAACCTCAAGGATTTTGCAAGTGAAGAATTAAAAGAAGGACAGGTGATCACTTTCAGATATGGCGAGCTTTTAAACTCTGACAACATGATAAACACAGATGGAGAAGCCGGTACTGTCTGGACTCAGAACCTGCTTACTGCCAGAGCTACTGACTATTATGTCGTGGGAGCAAACGGTGGAAGACAAAGCGAAAATTCCAAAAGTCCCGATACCGCCGAGTATGGCGGCGCAGATGGTGGCGTAACCTTTGCCCACACCTATCATGGCTTCAGGTACCTGGAGGTGACGGGCCTTGATAAGGCAATTTCCACAGGCAACATCAAGGCGCTGGTTCTGTCTTCCGGAATGGAGGAAACGGGAACCTTTGAGTGTTCTTCCGACATAATAAGCAGGTTTTACAACAATTCCAGATACAGCATGAGATCGAACCTCATGGATGTGCCCACGGACTGCGCCCAGAGAGATGAAAGGCTGGGCTGGGCCGGAGATGCACAGGCGGCTTCTTTGTTTGGAATGTATCAGTATGATGCAAAGAGTTTTTATGAGAATTATCTGAAAGCCATCAGGGGTCAGATGTCGTTAGAGGGCGAGTATATGGACGTGGCACCCTTTAATACCAGATTTGGTGGGCATAACTGCTGGGGTGATGCGTCTATAGTCATAGCCTGGAATCTATACCTGCAGTATGGAGACAAAGAGGCTCTTAAGGATGAATACTGGGGAATGGGAGATTGGATCGATTATCTGGTGGAGACATCGGATAATTATCTTAGAACCTCCGGCGGATATGGAGATCATCTCTCCGGCCAGGATACCATCGAAACCCTTACTGATACCGCATGGTGTGCCCATTCTGCAAGACTTGTGAGCAAGATGGCGAAGGAACTTGGAAAGGGCGATGATGCCAGAAAATATATGGAGATCGCAGACTCTTTTACCCAGGCATGGCAAAATGCCTACATCCGTGAAGACGGATCTGTAGAAGCAGGAATACTGGCGCCGGAGGCTGAGTCTGAGACCGCATATTCCTTGGGCATTGCGTTCGATCTTTTCCCTGAGGATATGATGGATGGGGCAAAAGAGAGGCTGAAGCTCCTGACAGAGTACGGCGGCTTTAAATTCTATCCCGGTTATTCGGGAATGCCATATTATCTGCCTTCCCTGGCTTCGGGAGGCTATGGTGACTATGCGGTAAAGGTCCTTGAAAATACAGAGGTTGGGGGAATAGCACATCCTCTTATGATGGGACTTACGACAAATCCTGAGGAGCTGGGGGCTTTCAGATATCAGGATGAAGCAGGAAATCCTTACCCTGAGGGGAAATACAGAGTTACCGGATCCCTTAACCATGCGGCTTATTCGTCGGTGTGCAGCTTCCTTTACACTGATATTCTGGGAATAAAGACTGATGAAAACGCACCTGGGTACGAGCATTTCTTTATTGAGCCTGCGGTGAACTGCGGACTTTCATTCGCGAAGGGTTCCTATAAGTGCATCCATGGTACAATAAGTGTTAGCTGGAACGCAGCGGAGAAGAAGCTTGAAGCTGTTGTTCCGGAAGGAACCACATGTACCATAATCCTTCCTGGGACCACAACGGAAGTTGAATCCGGGGAGCATGAAATCATTTGGGAATGATGTGGCCTTTGACAGTAATATATGAGATTTATCAGATAAATATAAATAGAAAATTCGAAACGAGGGCAGATTTGCATGAAGAATATTTTAGATTACGAAACAGTAGCGCTGGTGGACGATGACGACGCCATAGAGATCATCGATCAGACTTTATTGCCTGGAAAAACTGAGATCATAAGACTTCACACGGGAAAAGAGATATGGGATGCCATTTATCTTTTACAGGTAAGGGGCGCACCTGCCATTGGCGTGACAGCGGGCTTTGGAATATATCTTCTCATGAAGCATTCAGTGGCGGCAGACTTCGAGGAATTTATGAAAGAGCTTAGGGAAAAGAGCGACTATCTGAACTCTTCAAGGCCAACAGCCGTTAACCTTTCCTGGGCTTTAAAGCGCATGGAGAGCCATGTCACTGAATTTTATCAGGAGAACTTCGGATTCGCCGACGCTGCATTGGCGGCAGCAGGCTCTTTTGCCGAAGTAAGAGAAAAGCTCATTTCTGAGATGCGTGCAGAATCAGAGCGCATCAAGGCAGAGGATGTGGAGGTTTGCAGGAAGATTGGTGAGTACGGCGTGGAGCTTATAGGGGACGGAGATGGAATTCTTACCCACTGCAATGCAGGACAGCTGGCCACATGTAAGTACGGCACAGCCACATCACCTATGTATCTGGCTCATGAAAAGGGCTACAAGATCAAGGTTTACTGCGATGAGACAAGACCTCTTTTGCAGGGAGCAAGGCTTACAGCCTATGAGCTTCATTCTGCGGGAATAGATACGACGCTTCTTTGCGACAATATGTCAGCATCGCTGATGAAGACCGGGGCTATAAATGCCATCTTTGTGGGATGTGACAGAGTTGCTGCCAACGGAGATGCGGCCAACAAGATTGGCACCAGCGTTGTAGCCACAGTGGCAAAGAGATACAACGTTCCGTTTTATGTATGCGCACCCACTTCTACCATCGACATAAACACGCCAACCGGTGATGACATCAACATCGAGCAGAGAAAGCCTGAAGAAGTTACCGAGATGTGGTACAAGGAGCGCATGGCTCCTGAGGGTGTAAAGGTATACAATCCTGCCTTTGACGTTACAGACAACGAGCTTATCGCAGGGATTGTTACTGAGTATGGAGTCCTGAGAGCGCCATATGACAAAGCTATTAAAGAGCTGTTTGAGAAGTATAAAAAATAAGAAGTTTTATTTGCCAAAAATATCCCCCCGGGGGGCTTGTGAATGTGCCGGGCCAATCTCTATACTTTACTTGTATTTGTGTGCAACATATTTGTTTGCGATATGATTTTGTAGCAAATAAGAAAAGTACAAAGGGGAAAAATAATATGCACATGGCAGACGCCCTTGTGGCACCGGCAGTAGCTGGAACAATGTATGTTTTATCCGCATCAGCAGCGGGAGTATCAGTTAATCAGGTAAAAAAGGAAGATGATCCAAAGAAGATTCCTGTAATGGGAGTTATGGGAGCATTTGTTTTCGCAACACAGATGCTTAATTTCACAATTCCGGGAACAGGATCATCAGGACATCTCTGCGGAGGTATGATGCTTTCAGCAGTTCTTGGACCTTTTGCCGGATTTCTTACCATGATAGGAGTTCTTTTGGTTCAGTGCCTGCTGTTTGCTGACGGAGGACTACTAGCGCTAGGGTGTAATATTTGGAATATGGCTTTCTATGGGTGCTTTGTCGGGGCACTACTTATATGGAAGCCAATAATGAAAAAAGGAGCAACTAAAGCAAAAATCGCATTGGCATCCATATTGGGATGCGTGCTGACACTCCAGCTGGGAGCTTTCTCAGTTACCATTGAGACGCTGCTCTCCGGAGTTACTGAGCTTCCGTTCTCAGTATTCCTGGCATCAATGCAGCCTATCCACCTGGCAATTGGTTTTGTTGAAGGCCTGATCACAACAGCAGTTCTTATCTTCGTTTATGAGGCAAGACCTGAGCTGTTATGGGGCATCGGCGGAACAAACGAGGGCAGAGTTACTGATAAGGAAGGCAAGCTCAGCTTAAAGAACACAGTTATCGCCATTGCAGTTGCAGCAGCAATCTGCGGCGGAATCGTATCTCTTTTTGCATCAGCATTCCCTGACGGCCTTGAGTGGTCTATGGAGCAGGTTGCCGGAACAACAGAGCTTGAGGCTGAGGGCGGCGCTTATGATGCTGCAGCAGGCATTCAGGAGACCACATCTCTTTTGCCTGACTATGCATTTAAGAACAGCGAGTCAGCAGCAGGCACCAGCTTCTCAGGAATTGTTGGATCCCTGGTGGTAGTTGGCGTTATGGTTGGAGCAAGCTATGCCTTCAAGTTCTTTAAGAAGAAGGACGGTTCAGCCAGCGCGGCGTAAGACGCTGCAGGTGGCATGCGTTGAGACAGTGCTTTAGAAATCGCAGATGAATTCAATCGAGAATCAACTACGCGAACTGGATAGATTACAGAATTTGCAGCAGCGTTCCCACTGGATGAACAGGCTTCATCCTCTGGGGAAGCTGCTTGTTTGCGTTTTTTACATAGTTACGGTAGCATCTTTTCACAAATATGCGCTTTCTCAGCTGATCCTTATGGCGGTTTATCCGGTATTTGGATTTATTGTTGGGGAGCTGTCTTTGAAAGAGGGACTGTACAGGATGAGGCTGATCCTGCCCCTGGTGGTCTTTGTGGGAATCTTCAATCCTTTTTTGGACAGGAACGTACTTCAGTATTCATTTGGAATCCCCATCACAGGTGGAATGGTGTCCATGGTGACTTTGATGCTGAAGGGCTTTTACAGTGTGCTGGCCGCATACATTCTGATCGCCACCACATCCATAGATGAGATCTGCTACGCTTTGCGGCTTATTCATGTACCGAGAGTCATGGTAATCGTGATCATGCTGATCTACAGATACTTTGGACTTATGGGAAATGAAGCCAACAGGATTGCTACGGCTTACAAGCTCAGGGCCCCGTCACAGAATGGAATCCACTACAAAGCCTGGGGAACCCTGGTGGGGCAGTGGCTTCTTCGAAGCATTGACAGAGCCGAGATGGTATATGAGAGCATGCTACTTCGAGGCTTTAAGGGGGACTATGTGATTCCCCGCAGGAAGGTGAAGCCTGTGAGCATGATCTACCCCATCGCCTGGATCCTGATATTTATTGTGATCCGGAGTGGCTTGATAAATATTTTTTGATGAGGAAATACGTATGCATACCGGAATACATGGAGAACTTCTGAAAATTGAGCACCTGAGCTTTTCCTATGAAAAGGGTCAGCAGGTTTTAAATGATGTGAATTTCATGGCCCATGACAAGGAGAGTATCGGAATCATCGGTGCCAACGGCATCGGCAAATCCACTCTGATGAAGCTGCTGGTGGGGCTGTATCTTAACTATGACGGAGTTCTGGAGGTTGCAGGGCATCAGGTCAACAAAAAGAACCTGAATCACATCAGAGAGCATATCGGCTATGTTTTCCAGGACTCGGAGGCACAGCTCTTTTTATCCACCATAGAGGATGATGTGGCATTCGGCCCAAGAAATTACGGGCTTTCAGAGGAAGAAGTGGAAAAGAGGGTTACTGAGGCCCTGGAGAAGGTGCACATTCTCGAGCTTCGAAAGAAGCAGACCTATAAGCTCTCCGGCGGCGAAAAAAAGCTGGCGGCCATCGCCACAATCCTGGCAATGGAGCCGGATATCATTATAATGGACGAGCCTTCAATAGCGCTGGATCCAAGAAACAGAAAGAATCTGATAACCATATTAAATGAGATAAGTTCTCTAAAACTCATCACTTCCCATGACCTGGATTTCATCATGGATACCTGTGAGAGAACGGTTCTTTTGGATGAAGGCCGCATAATTGCTGACGGTGCAACAAAAGAGATTCTGTCGGATCGGGAGCTTTTGGAGGGCCATGGGTTGGAACTGCCCCTGAGACTTCAGTAAGAAATTATAATTGCGCGATTGTTTTAATGGGTGTCGCTCCTATAATCCGTTGAGAATTGTGCAATATAATGATAAAATTAATATTGATATATTAGCAGGTTCTTTTACCTGTAAATAATAGAAAAAAGTTGGAGGATGAAGGAAGCTATGGCAAGAAAAGTAGTATTGGCAGGTGCATGCAGAACAGCAATCGGAACTATGGGCGGAACGCTCAGCACAACACCGGCACCGGCGCTTGGGGCAATCGTTATCAAGGAAGCTCTCAAAAGAGCAGGAGTTAAGCCGGAGCAGGTAGACGAAGTATACATGGGATGCGTAATCCAGGCAGGCCTTGGACAGAACCCGGCTAGACAGTCAGCAATCAATGCAGGTATCCCTGTTGAGGTTCCTGCAACAACTATAAATGTCCTTTGTGGATCAGGACTTCACTGCGTAAACCTTGCAGCAAAGCTCATCGGAATGGGCGATGCTGATATCATCGTTGCAGGTGGTATGGAGAACATGTCCATGGCTCCTTATCTTATGCAGCAGGGCCGTTATGGATACAGAATGGGCTCAGGAGAGCTGCAGGATGCAATGATAAAGGACGCGCTCACAGATGCTTTTGGCGGATATCACATGGGCATTACAGCTGAGAATATCGCAGAGCAGTGGCACCTTACAAGGCAGCAGCTTGACGAGTTCGCAGCATGGTCTCAGAACAAGGCGGAGAAGGCCATTGCAGAGGGCAAGTTCAAGGAAGAGATCGTTCCTGTTGAGATCAAGAAAAAGAAAGAGACAATCATTTTTGATACAGATGAAGGCCCAAGAAAAGGCGTTACAGTAGAGGGTATTTCAGGACTTAAGCCAGCTTTCAAGAAGGATGGCGGAGTTGTTACAGCAGCTAACTCTTCAGGAATCAACGATGCAGCATCAGCTATCATCGTTATGAGTGAGGAGAAGGCAAAGGAGCTGGGAGTTAAGCCTCTCGGAACCTGGATCGCCGGAGAACTTGCAGGTGTAGAGCCAAGCATCATGGGAATTGGCCCTGTAGCAGCAACTCAGAAGGTTATGAAAAAAGCCGGCTACACAATCGGTGACTTCGACCTTATTGAGGCTAACGAAGCATTTGCAGCACAGTCAGTAGCAGTTCAGCATGACCTGGGATTTTCCAATGACGTGCTTAATGTAAATGGTGGTGCAATCGCACTGGGACATCCAGTAGGATGTTCAGGAAACAGAATTCTAGTTTCACTGCTTTACGAGATGCAGAGAAGAGACGTTCACAAGGGACTTGCTACTCTTTGCGTAGGCGGCGGAATGGGATGCGCAGCGATAGTTGAAAGGTGAAATAGCGGAACTTCCTTACGGAGGATTACATGGCAGATCGATCAATTCTGATAGTTGATGACAATGAGATCAACCGTGGAATTTTAGGTGAGATTTTCAAGGACAAGTACAATATCATAGAGGCCGGAGACGGAAATGAAGCCATGAAGGAGATGGTGGCCCGCAAAGATGAGCTGGCAGCCATCCTCCTTGATATTGTAATGCCGGAAATGGATGGTTATGCTGTTTTGGAGGCAATGCAGGCGAAAGACAACCTGAATGATACCATTCCGGTCCTTATGATCACTGCGGACACTTCTACGGAGGCTGAGCGTACCAGCTATCAGAAGGGCGCTGCCGATGTTATACATAAGCCCTTTGACCCTATTATCATAGACAGACGTGTTACAAGAACCGTGGAGCTCTATGACAACAAGAGACATTTGGAGAATCAGGTCGATGATCAGACCAGAGTCCTTAAGAAGCAGTTTCTTTACTTGAAAAAGCAGGAAGAAAAGCTTAAGAGCAGCAATGAAAAGGTCATTGATACCATTGCCACAATAATAGAATTCAGAAGTAATGAGTCCAGCTACCACTTAAAGAGGATCAAAGGCTTTGTGCGTATCATGGCCCTGACAGCTATGAACAATTACCCGGAGCTGGGGCTCAACGCGCATCTTGTCGATATTATCACCCTTGCCTCTGCCATGCATGATATTGGAAAGATTTCGGTTCCCGATTCTATCCTTTTGAAACCCGGAAGACTCTCCAACGAGGAATTTGAGGTTATGAAATCTCATACCACCAGGGGCTGTGAGATCATCGAGAGAATCAAGGAAATTCAGGATAAAGAGTACTATGATATCTGTATTGATATCACGAGGCATCACCATGAAAGGTATGACGGTGGCGGCTATCCTGACGGACTTAAAGGAGATGAGAACTCCATTGCAGCACAGCTCACAGCTGTCGCTGATGTTTATGATGCCCTGGTAAGTGACAGAGTTTATAAGGCAGCATATCCTTTGGACAAGGCCTATGAGATGATAAAGGGCGGAGAGTGCGGCGTATTCTCACCAAAGGTCATGGCATGCTTTGAGTTTGCACGTCCGGATATGGAAAAGTTAGTCATTCAGACCAAGGAGGCTGAGGCTGCAGAGAAGAATATGCAGCGGTAAAAAAACATATTGACAAAGACAAAATGCGTGAATATAATATAATTTGTCGTTTGAGCAAGTTACTAATGCTTGGACAAGCAATATGTGCGTGTAGCTCAGCTGGATAGAGCGTCTGGCTACGGACCAGAAGGTCGTGGGTTCGAATCCTGTCACGCACATTACATGGAACGGAATCATTCGTATGAATGGTTCCGTTTTTTTATGTAATAGGAAAATGCTTCCTATTACATAAAAAACGCTCCGCTATGGATGCGCACTCGCGCGATATGTAGATGATGCTAAAGCATCCGCGCTCGGCGCGAGCATATTGCAAGCAACATGCTTACTTATGTGCCATGAGAGATAATTACTGAATTTGATTATAATTAGATAATCTTTTGGAAATCCTGTGAATTCAGTAAAATTGGCAACAAATCTGTGGATATTCCCTGCGGATACAATCAAGCGTTAACAAAACAATAAAATAAAGATTATTATTACCCCTAATATTGGGAATTTGAATATACGCGGGTAGCCGATTTTTTTTCTTACCCCTGTTTTCGGAAATAAGAGAAAATACGCGTAAGAAATGGATTTCAAAAGTTGAGTGAAGTCAAGAAAACTTCGGGTGGAACATTGATTTTACCCGTGACATCAAGAAAACTCTTTTTTTGAAGGTAGGCACGCTTTGATTTTAGCACATGTTTTAGGTCATTCTTACCTACTGAATAAGAAAACATGTGATATCAGGGGTAATTAAAAAAAGAGGCTACCTTCAGATACAGATATTGTAGATATCACGGGTAATCAAATGTATAAGCGATAAAACCATATCAATATACTGTTGAGTGTTGATTTATGAGCATATAAGGAGAATATATGAGCATATCAGTGGAATATCTGAGCATATAAGGAGAATATCTGAGCATATCGGTGGAATATCTGAGCATATCAGTGGAATACCGGAGCGGGAGAAATAGGTATTGATAAAAATGTCATAATATGTTTATACTGTTGCAGTAATTTTATATAGTTTGCACCAAAGGGTGAGAAAAGTTTTGAGGGTTAAATTGTTATTATGAGATGTGAAGAAATGTACAGGGAAATTTACGGCAAGAATCCAGACAATGTGGCTTTTTGTCCGTATCGAATCGCTCCGCTGGGAGCTCATGTAGATCATCAGCTTGGAGCCATCAATGGTCTTGCTATTGATAAGGGAATTTATATCGCCTATGGACTTAAGGAATCAGGAATCTGCGAGCTCAGATCACTTAACTTTGACAAGCGTGCGCAGTTCCATGTAAGAGATATACCTGAGCATAAGGTTGGCGACTGGGCAGACCATTGCAGAGCAGCCACTAAGATGCTGGGAGAAGAGTACAAGCTCAAGTATGGTATCAGTGCGGTAATCGAGGGAAGTCTTCCTATCGGCGGACTCAGCTCCTCTGCAGCAGTAATTATCGCATTTTTATCAGCTCTTGCAGCTGTAAATAATATTAGTCTGGAGCCTTGGGAGACCATCATGATGGCCAAGGCAGCAGAGAACAAGTATGTAGGTGTCAACTGCGGCAAGCTGGATCAGTCCTGCGAGGTACTTTGCAAGAAGGATCAGCTTCTTTACCTTGATTGCAAGGATGACAGCTACAAGCTTATCCCCTGGAAGGGAAAAGAGTTTAAGATCGCCATTTTCTTCAGTGGTCTTGAGCGCAGTCTTGCTAATTCTGCCTACAATCTCAGACAGGATGAGTGCAAGGTGGCAGCTTATGATCTGATGGCTTTCTCAGGCCAGGAGTATGGCAAGTTTTCTGACACAGTTCTCAGAGAAGTTCCAAGAGAAGTGTTTGAGGACAATAAGGACAAGTTACCTGAACCATTCAAGAAGAGAGCTCTGCATTATTTTACTGAATTCCAGAGAGTTCAGGAAGGCATGAAGTGCTGGGAATCGGGTGATATTGAAGGCTATGGTAAGCTTGTTTTCGAATCAGGTAAGTCCAGCATCGAGAACTACGAGTGCGGATGTCCTGAGCTTATCAAGCTTTATGAGATCATGACCGAGACAGATGGAATCTACGGCGGAAGATTTTCCGGTGCGGGATTTAAAGGCTGTTGTATGGCATTGGTTGATCCCAAGAAGGCTGATGAAGTTATGAGCACAGTTGAGGAGAAGTATCTGGCAGCATTCCCTGAACTTAAGGGCAAGTATGTCTCCACACTTTGCAACTCAGCTGATGGCGTAGATTTAACAGGAGGAAAGAGAGAATGAAGGCAATTATTTTAGCAGCCGGTTATGCAACCAGACTGTATCCCCTTACGGAGAATTTTCCTAAGCCTCTTTTAACTGTCGGTGGTAAGGCTATTCTTGACTGGCTTATTGAGGATCTTAGCGATACTATAGATGAGTTTATCGTGGTTTCAAACCACAAGTTTGCGGACAAGTTCGAATCCTGGGCTGAAGGCCACAAGGAGAAGATCCGCATTATAGATGACGGCACAGAGACTAACGATACAAGACTTGGCGCTGTAAGAGATATTCAGCTGGCAGCAGAGGGTCTTAACGAGGACGTTCTTGTAATGGCAGGAGACAACGTACTTAGCTTTTCACTGGTTCCATTCATCAAGTTTGCCCAGGAGAAGAATACTTCCTGCGTAATGTGCCACGAGGAGACAAGACTTGAGGCTCTTCAGAGAACAGCGGTTATCACTGTAGATGACAATGATCTCATCACATCCTATGAAGAGAAGCCCAAGGAGCCTAAGGGAACCTTGGCTGTTCCTCCTTTCTACTTCTACCGTCTTGAGGACATCAAGCGCATCCCTGAAGCTATGGAGTCAGGCTGCAATGCAGATGCTCCGGGCAGCTACGCTGCATGGCTCAGCAGACAGACCAAGGTTCATGCCTGGAAGATGACCGGCGGCAGACACGATATCGGTGACATGAAGTCCTACGAAGCTGTAAGAGACAGCTACAAGGGACCTGAGGCTTGAGATTCAATACTACGGTCAAGCATTTGACGCGCGTCAAATAAAGAAGCAACTACAAAGCAACCCTAAAGCAACCCTCAAAAGTTGCCTTGGGGTTGCTTTTATGTTATTGATTATTCTGATTTAAGAGGGATTTTAAGCGTTCAACTTCGGCCTTGAGTTCTGAGTTTTCATCCTTGAGTTCTGAGTTTTCATCCTTGAGTCCTGAGTTTTCGTCTTTTAGTTCAGTGTTCTCGCCTTTTAGCTCGGCGTTTTCATCTTTCAGCTCTGAGTTCTCGGCAGTTAGCGATTGAATCTTGTTCTTTTGATACTGCTCATGGGCGATGGCATCTTCGCGCCGTCTGCATAATTCGCGGATGTTCTCGTCTGAGTTAGACATAAAGATGGTTTCAGCAGTGGAATTCATTGATGGATTATCTTTTGTTATCATCTTGATTTCCTCCCATGTCTTGGCCTTGAAAAGCCTGGCCCAGATATCTATGCCATACTGTTTGTCTGCTTCTGTTGCGAGTTCTATGTGTCTCAATTCTATCACAAAAAGATTGAACTTGTCAGTATAGAGATAGTTGTCAACGGCATTACGAACCTGGTAGCGGGCAAAGAATTCCGGGTGATTTTCAAAGAGGGTATAGTCAAGAAAGCCTATGTGATAAACAGGCTTAATCTCTGAGTAATCAGCACCTCTTGAGAGGTTATCAAACTTCCTTGCAAGATAAGCCAGTGAACGCATTGACCAGTTGTTGTAGTTCTCTACCTGCATCTCAAGATTGATATAGGTGTTGTCGTTAAGGGTTACAAGAATATCAAGCTGATACTCCTTGTCATCAATTGCCTCACCGGGTGTAATTGGGTTTTCGATATGAACGCTCTTAACTTCTTCTCGCGAGAGATGAAGTATGGAGCAGATAAGGTTTATAAGTGTTTCCTGATCTCGCTGAATGACTATACGAAACATGTAGTCATTGGTCATGGTATAGGGTAGTGTGCCGGTGGCAGACATAAACTTATAAGTTGGTTCTTGTTGCATTTAGTGTGAATCCTTTCAATAAATCATTTCCATAAAACTTGCTAGCATAAGAGTTGTGGAATTTATTGGCGAAATGCCAAATGAGTTTTAAGCAAAAAGATTTTTTGCCGTAGGAAGAACTATAACAGAAATAAAAATGAAAGTAAAGAGGCACTGTAAAATCTTTGCCAAACTTTTTTGCGAAACACTTCAATTGCTTTACCGTGAAATTTCTTTTCGATCAATTTAATGGTTATCGATTTTTTGTTGCGAAGGATATGCTAAAGCGTTAAGATTATCTGGTGAAATCAAAGGCATTACGTCAATAAAAAGACGTAATAACACGCATTCAAATAGAGAGAAAAAAAGAAGAATTATCAAGTAAAGGTGGAAGACAGCGAAGATATTGAATATGATATCACAATACAAATGATGAGCTACTCAATTGAGGGCGCCATATGCCGCCAATCATATATAAATGTGTCAGAAGATGAGCTTTCTGAGTTCTTGTGACGGATGTGTAATAACTTTTGAAGGCACATATGTCGACGGGGATGACTATTTCTATGAAACAGTTTTGAATGATTGTTGGTATTCAGGTCCGGATCTTTATGCAGGAGAATATACCGTAAAATTTAAGGGTAAAACAGGAAATGTTTATTCAGTAGAACCTCTTAGCATCCATATGAGTAACGTCGGATATGAGAATTATAATGAGTATCCGAAAACAAAAGAATATGATATCGATCTTGAATATGGGGACTACACAACCAGAGATAGTGATGCAAGAATAATCTGCGAATTTTCCGAAACTGAGGATTTGGATCTTTCAAATGTAACATTCTATTTCGTAGACTCTGATAATAAACGCACAAATGACTGTTCATATCTTGAGCTTAAGTATGGTCTTATTAGACTTCCTAAGGATAAGACCTACAAAATTATTGCATCAGGACTTCCTGAAGGGTACGAGCTTGACTATGGAAAGATGAGTTCAATCCGTCCATTACAGGAACACTGTGGAGACGGAAGGTACGATTACACTGTAGCAATTAAGAAAGCAGAGCCTTATAAGCCTTTAGCTATTGTAAATGATACAGAGGATATCGTAGCTAAGAATGGTACCAAGGTCACTTTTACAATTGAGGCTGAAGGAACAGGGCTTAATTATTCATGGTATTATAAGAAACCCGGTGCAGAAAAATACAAAAAGGCTGGTGCTTATACCAATGAATACACAAGAACAGCCGGTAAGAGAATAGATGGAATGCAGGCTTACTGTCTAATAACTGATGCCACAGGAAAAACGGTAAAGAGCGATGTCATAACGTTCAATCTGAAGAAATAACTCACTAATGCAATGACACCCGCATGTAATCTCAGGTTACATGCGGGTGTTTTATTTTATAGTTTTTTTATAAAACGTGGAAAAGAGATTGATTTCTTTCGTTTTATGAAAACGCTATCATTCTGAACCGACAGCCGCAAGGCATGGGCATATCTGAGAGTTTTAGTGCAAAATTAACAAAAACCACCCTTGAAATTTTGTTTAGTTTTAAGCGAAATTAATGAAAGAAACTTACAGTTTTCTATTGTTTTCGTCATTATGTGTATGCTAAGATAAAGGCACATTTCACAGGAAAATGTAAGCGGTTACATTATTAACATTTTATAAACTTGCATTTTCAGGAAACATGGGAGGACAGGTATGATTAGAAGGACAAGATGGCAAAAGGGCTTTGGGGCCAAAGCCGGCGCTGTTATCTTATCAGCAGCCATGGCTTTTTCTTCTCTTTCAGTAGCATTGCCGGGTGGCACTGCAGCTGCTGAAACCGGAGAAGGAAGCGATGCTAAGGTAGAGACTTCTGAGGGAACAGAAGGGGCTGTTCAGGAAGAGACTACTGAGGACGGAGATGTCGCAGCTCCAAGTGACGAGCAGTCTGCAAAGGGTGAGAACACCGAGGAAGCAGACAAGACTGAGGGATCTGATGGCTCAGAGAATGCCGGCAATGATACTGCCGGTGAGAACGGCAGGTCAGAAGATGCTGAGAAGTCAGAAAACGCTGAGAAGTCAGAAAACGCTGATACCAAAGAGGCTGACAGCGAGACTGACAATGCAGAAAACGATGAAGGCGAGAACACAGAGCCGGAGACTGCTCCTGCACGCAGCTTTGACGAATCCAAGACAGATGTCTGGGATTTTGGTGCAGCAGATTTAGGCGATGGTTACAACAACAGACTTGATGCGGACACCATCAACGGCTTCTATCCGGCAGAGGTGGCTGCAGGTTCCACAGGAGTTAACGTTCCATCATTTTCAGTAGATGACGGAGACTTCATCTTCAACGATGGCGGTTATCCTGCTGCTCACAGACTTAGAAGTATCAATGAGGCTATTACCAGATATGACAATAAGTCTCTCACAGATGCCGATGGCAATGTTTATTCAGGATATATCTATTCCAACAAGGGGTCAAACGCTGATGTTTACGTGGCCCTTGAGTGTAAGGCGGATGATATCATCACAGCAATTGTTTCCAGTAACGGAACCAATTCAGATGTTCATTTTGCTAATCTCAGCAACTCTGCTGATGATGTGTTCCAGACATATGCAGGCGGAACACCTGCCACAAGGATGGAATTCTATCCATCAGAGAGTGCTATGTACAAGTTCTACTCATCCAACGAGAAGCTTGTAATAGGAAGAGTTTACCGTCAGCATGCAAGCTATGGTGTTGTTTCCGGAAGCGTAGAAGGCTTTGAGGGAACAGGCTCTTTTGACGTAGTATTTACCAATACCAGAAATGGCAATAAGGTCAGAGGAACTGTTGCAGACGGCGCATTTACAGCAGAGCTGGCACAGGGCTTTGATTATGAGCTTAGCCTTGAGGGCGCAGACGAGTATGTTATCACATCAGATCATGTTGTAAACATTGACGGTGATACACAGCTGAATGTGGCAGTAGAAGGAATCGACCTCGCAAAGGTTACAGGTAAGATCTCCGGAATCGAAGAGGAAGATCTGGCTTCCTTTGCAGAGAATGCAGAGTTTACATTTACACCTGCAGATGAGAATTCAGTTTATGTTCCAAAGCTTACACTTACAGAGGATGGAAGCTTTGATGTAACACTTCAGGCCGGTGTTAAGTATCAGGTTGAGGTGGCAGGTGTTGATGATTACACCCTGGTTACAGAAGAAGTTTCTTTTGACAAGGATGCTGAGGACGTAGTTCTTGAGTTTGTAAAGAAGGACCTTACTCAGGTTGTAGTTGAGACCGAGGGCATTGCACTTTCAGAACTTGCTAACGCAACTTTTAAGTTTATCCTTCTTGATAAAGAAAAAGATTTTGAGGACACAAAGTACACCTACGAGTTTTCCGGAGACGATGTTGCTGCCGGAAATGTAGCGCTTCGTAAGGGACAGTACAGAGTAGATGTTACAGGCGTGCTTTCAGGTTATGCCTTTGATGAAGCTCATTCAAGAGATGCAATCATTGATGATGAGTACATCACAGATGGAAAGCATGAACTCACAGTACCTTTCAAGAACACAGATGCAACAGCAAAGACAGCTTACAAGGAAACTGTAACTGTCGGTGCAGGCAAGGATTTTGAGACAATCGGCGCAGCTCTTGAAGCTATCCGCAATATGGACAGAGATGCAACTCAGAGAGTCACAGTTGAGATTCAGCCCGGCGACTACCAGGAGATGCTGATTATCGATACTCCAAACGTAACCTTTAAGAACGCAGTAGCAGGAGCAAGTGTTGTTCCTGTTAACAGCGGAGTTTCACTTTCCAAGGACTCTGTTCGTATCACTGGTTACTATGGTCACGGATATACATATTTCAGTATGGGCAGCGACTGCAAATACGATGCTGAGCTTTTAGAGGTTAACAAGTACAACGGATATGCTTCATTTGAAAACCCGGGCTCCGGCACAACAGCAGGCAGCTACTGGAATGCAACAGTAGTAGTAAATGCTCCGGGATTTAATGCATACGATATTATTTTCGAGAATTCTTTTAACCAGTACCAGTCAGAGCTGGCAGCAAACGATGTTATCGTTAAGCAGAGTGGTGCAAAAGAGGGAACAACCACCCGTTCATCAATGGCAGCAGGTGATGTAACAGTTCAGAACAAGGCTTATGTTGAAAGAGCAGCAGCTATCGCAATGAGAGCAGCCGCTACAGAAACTTATTTCAATAACTGCGCATTTATCGGACGTCAGGAT
The DNA here is from genome assembly GCA_024692165.1 of Butyrivibrio sp. Classification (GTDB taxonomy): domain Bacteria; phylum Bacillota; class Clostridia; order Lachnospirales; family Lachnospiraceae; genus Butyrivibrio. The sequence goes on from JAILMY010000058.1 coordinate 19,247, forward strand.
ACACTTTACGGAGATCCTTCTTCAACAGAAGCCTTCTACAACTGCGATATCTATGGCGGAACAGACTACATCTTTGGCGGAATGACAGCAGTCTTCGCAAAGTGTGATCTTGTATTTAATACCAGCGAGGACAAGAACGATACCGGATATATCACAGCAGCTCAGCAGAAGAGCGCTTCTTCAAGAGGCTATCTTATGTACAACTGCCACGTTACATCCACAGAGCCCGGAGTGAACACTGCTTCAACTTATGCTTCTAAGGCAGGATACCTTGGAAGACCTTGGCAGGCAGAGACTTCAGAGGTTGTCTTCTTTAACACAGTTATTGATGCAACCTGCGAGCAGTACAAGAGCGCATCAGCATCACTTATTCAGCCTGTAGGCTGGCTTTCTACTCTCGGCGGCACAACAAAGAGAAACGTTGAGTACGGCACAGTTGAGATGTCAGGCGTTGACAACTCAGCTTCCAGAGTAGATTGGGCTCCTGTCAGCAGCGAGGCTAAGACTTCAGATGGCAAGGACATTGCAGTTTCCACATTCCTTGGAAGCTGGAATCCTTTCGCAGATAACGGCGATGACATGACAATCGTGCTTCCTGACGGAAGTGAGATACCTGAACCTGCTAGTGAAGAGACGGTACCTTCTACAAGTGATAAGCTTGTCCTTGATGCAAGCGAACTGGACACAGCAGCTCAGAACACTTTCAAGGATGGAGATGTTATCAAGGCCGGAACCGATAACCGTTTTGAGATTATCTTAAGCAGCGCATCAAGTGTTGATGAGAACACTAAGACTTTTGAAGACGGTTATACCGGAACAAAGAGAATCAACTTCAGAAAACCAGCTACTTTGGATTTTGGAGCAGTAAAATTCACAACTGAGTATGAAGCATCAGTTAAGATCTGGTGGGTAGCCGGGGATGCCGGAAGAGCAATGACCATCCTTGACAAGACAGGAAATCAGGTTGTTACATCAGAGCCAGGAGCAGCAAAGAACGGACTTGTGATTTCTACACTTGAGCTTTCAGAGGGCGGTATCTACTACCTCGGCGGAGATATCGGAAGCAACTACATATTCCGCGTTGAGGTTGAAGAGCACAAACCTGTAGTATCAGTATTTGAGAGCAGTGAGCTTGAAATCGGAACAAAGGCAGACGGACAGTCCGTAAAAGCCGGTACTGATGACTACTTCACAGTTCTTTTCAGTGCATCATCAAAGGTTGAGGAAAAGGCAGTAACATTCGCTGATGATTATACTTCAGACAGAAGACTGAGCCTTGGCAAGCTTGAAACAACTGATAAGAATGCCTTAAAGTTCACAACAACCTCAGACAATGCAGAACTTAAGATCTGGTGGGTAAGCAACGCAAAGCCACTTATTCTTATGAATGCTGCAGGTGAAAGCTTTGATGTTGCTGAGGCTGGAGATAAGAACGCTCAGTATATCACTACATATACAATTGAAAAGGCCGGTACATACTTCCTTGGAAGTAAGGGCGGCACAGATTATATCTTTAAGGTACAGGTGACAGAGGGCAGCAAGAAGGAAGAGACCCGTAAGGATTGGGATCTTGTTGATGAGCCTGTGATTACAAAGGTAGCACTTAACGAGAAAGATCCTGGTAAGATTGACGTTACTGTTTCAGCAGTTATCGGTAAGGATGGCGGTGATGCTCTTACAGTTGTCATGGTAAATAAGGAACGCAAGATTCTTGATACACTTAAATCCACAGCGGAGAAGACTGAATTTACATTCACTTTTGCTCCTAAACTCAGTGGTGAGTATTTCTTCGATGCATCTCTTTCAAGAGAGGATGCGGATGTTGCATGGGAGAGTTCTGATTCAGAGACTATTGCATTCACTCTTCCTCTTACAGCACCTAAGTTTAAGAATGCTACAAACAAGGGTAACGGCAAGCTCAGCGTTAAGTTCTATTCAGTAAAAGAGGCTGAGAGCTACACACTTTATGCTACAGACAAGACTGATGACAAGGCAGCAATTGCCAAGACAGTCATCACTCCAGAAGAAGTAGCACTTGATACTGATACAGAATATGCATACTCATTTATCGGACTTACAGTAGGTCATGTTTATGAGCTTACACTGTTCGCAACCCGCGGCGAGGATACTTCAGCAGAGTCCGGGATGGAAGTTGAGATTACAGACAGCGAAGAGACAGAGTGGACCTTCGCAGCCTTTGGTCAGGGTGTATCTTCAAACTCCAGCGATTGCGGATATAAGGTAAATGCTGATGACAGCGTAACAGTATGGGATCTTAACAATAAGGGTAAGCTTGTTCCTGCAAGTACAGACGGACTTTCTTTCTACTACACAGCGATCCCTGCAAGCAAGAACTTTACATTTACAACAAAGGCACACATTGACAACTGGACATTTACAAATGCTCAGGAAGGCTTTGGTATCATGGCTGCCGACAGAGTTGGCGTAAACGGAAATTCAAGTGTATTCTGGAACAACTCTTACATGGCATCAGGTACAAAGGTTGAGTATTTCTACGACTCTGAAAAGGGTGAGGCTACTAAGGACGAGACCGGAACAAAGGTTACCATGAAGCTTGGTCTTGGAGCTCAAGAGAAGGCAGGAGTTACAAAAGAGAATCTGTCACGCCTTGAGGCAAACGACACAGCTACAGTAACAGGCGAGTTCTCATCAAATATGTATCCTCTTGAGACTTCCTGCGCAGCCGGCGGTACAGGCACATACAACCTCTTCGGAAATGAGAAGAGCGGTACTGTTGTCGGAACAGTTCAGAATCCGATCACTGATGTTACACTTAGAATTCAGAAGAACAATACAGGTTACTTTGTAAGCTATCTTGATGAGAATGGCAACGTACTTAGTACAAAGAAGTTCTACGATACAGATGCTCTTGAGAAGCTTGATTCTGACTACGTTTATGTTGGATTCTTCACTTCAAGAACATTTAAGGCTACTTTCTCAGATGCTACTATCACACTCATTGATCCTGATGATGATGCTCCTGCAGAGGAGAGAGACCAGGTTCTTGTGGCACCTAACTACAAGTTCATTTCTGCAACAAGTTCAAACACTGCTGAGTACCAGCTTGTATTCACAGCAAATGCTGATGGCGTTCTTACTATCACAGGTGCTGACAAAGCAAGGCTTGTTGATGCAAGAGAAGTAACTGAGAATGAAATCGTAAAGGTTGAGACAAAGCTTTCAAAGGGTGACAACAGCTTCACAGCTACATTCACACCAAATGAAGGTTTCCATCCTGAGGGAAAAGAGTATAACGTTCTTTCCTCATATGAGACTGCAGAGGTTTCACACGCAGTTAAGTTCGCTACTATTAACAACAGCGATAAGGTATATGTTTCAGCTTCAGGTAAGGCTGATGCTGACGGAACAAAGAACGCTCCTGTTGATATCTATACAGCAGTTAAGTACACACAGCCCGGACAGACTATCGTTCTTGAGGCAGGTACTTACAAGCTTTCAAGCACTGTAAAGGTAGAGAGAGGAATCAGCGGAACAGTTTCAGAGCCAATCAATATGGTAGCTGAAGGCGGAAGAGCAATCTTCGACTTTGGCGGAAGATGTGCAGGCTTCATTTTTGCAGGTGATTACTGGAACGTAAGTGGCATCGACTGCACAAAGTCAGCTAATTCACAGAAGGGTATTCAGGTATCCGGAAGTCACATCACTCTTGAGGATGTTCGTGCTTATGAGAACGGTAATACAGGTATTCAGGTGAGCAGATATCTCTCAACTGATGGCCGTGAAGACTGGCCAAGCTATGACCTTATCAAGAACTGCACATCTTACAGCAATGCAGATGCAGGCTATGAGGATGCAGACGGATTCGCAGCTAAGCTTACAGTTGGCGACGGAATAGTATTTGACGGATGTATCGCATATAACAATGCTGACGATGGATGGGATCTCTTCGCAAAGGTTGAGACAGGCTCCATTGGACAGGTTACAATCCAGAACTGCGTAGCATTTTCTAACGGCTACGGTGTTGACGGAACAAATGAAGGAAACGGTAACGGCTTCAAGATGGGTGGATCCAGCATGGCCGGTGACCACAAGCTTATCAACTCTGTAGCTTGGGGTAACAAGGCAAAGGGTATCGACTCTAACTCAGGACCAAACATCCAGGTTTACAACAGCATGTCCTTCAATAACGGTTCCAATAACGTTGCACTTTACACAAATGATGCAGCAAACACAGATTATTATGTAGATGGTGTTCTTTCCTTCAGAACTGAGGCATCAGGTATAAACGAGAACATCAAGGTTAAGGGAACACAGGATTCAAGCAAGATTTACGGCAAGCTTAACTTCTTCTGGAAGGATGGCAAGTCTGCTAACAGCGATGGACTTACAATTGATGAGAGCTGGTTTGTTTCACTTGAGGCTCCTAAAGCAAGCGTTTCAGATCCATATGCAGTTGCTGCTGCGATTCGTGGCAACAGCGGATCAATCAACCTTGGTGATTTCTTAAAGCTTAGCGAAATCGGAGTACAGACTCTTACAGATGCAGGTATTGATTACAAGGATGTAGTGGCACAGCTTGACGGCCAGCAGGCAGGTCCTGATGATAATCAGGTTGTTGTTACAGGAACAGGCGACTGCACTGCTAACATTGGAGAAATGGCTGAGTTCTCAGTGAATGTTACCGGAGGATCAGGTGATTTCAAATACCAGTGGTACGCAAGTCGTGATGCAGGTACGACATGGCACAGATATAACGGAACATTCACAGGATCACAGACTGACAGATTATACTTTGAAGTAAAGCCATATTTCTACAAGTATACTTTCCAGTGTATGATTACAGATAAGGAGTCAGGAGAGGTTTACTACTCTGATGTTATGGCTCTTAGAAAAGAAAGTGTGGTTATTACAGCTAATCCTGAGGACTGCTCAGCTAAAGTTGGCGAGAGTGTAATCTTTAGTACAGAGGCTTCCGGTAATGTGAGGAAGTATCAGTGGTACAGAAGTAAAGATGGTGGTAAGACCTGGGGTAAAGTATACTACACCGGCAGATCTACAAAGAGAATGACAGTTCCTGTAGAGAAATACATGAATGGATATCTTTTCTACTGCGAATTAACAGATGCTGATGGCAATCAGCATAATACCGAGGCTGCAAAGCTTTCAATTATCAAATAATCTTTCATACTTTCATAATACGTTCGAAGTGGGGTGCCAGAAATGGCACCTCGCTTTGCGTAGAGAACTTGTTTTCCATGTGTTATAATCTTTTATTATGATGAAATTTGAATTAATAGCTCCATGTCATTTTGGCTTGGAGGCAGTACTGAAAAAAGAAATAATCGATCTGGGGTATGACATCACAGAGTCAGTGGACGGCCGTATTACCTTCGCAGGTGATGCGGACGCTGTTTGTCGTGCCAATATTTGCCTTAGAACAGCTGAGAGAATTCTTATCAAGGTAGGAAGCTTTCATGCTGAAACCTTTGAGGATCTGTATCAGGGAGTGAAGGCTCTTCCCTGGGAGGAGTTTATTCCGGAGAGAGGAAAGTTCTGGGTAAAAAAGGCATCCAGCGTAAAGAGCAAGCTCTTTTCCCCATCCGATATTCAGTCAATTGTGAAAAAGGCTATCGTGGAGAGAATGAAGCAGAGCTATCATACAGACTGGTTCAAGGAGGATGCAGAGAGTTATCCTATCAGAGTCTTTCTTATGAAGGATGAGGTCACTGTGGCACTTGATACAACCGGTGATTCACTGCACAAGAGAGGCTACAGGAAGCTGGAGTCCAAGGCACCTATCGCCGAGAATCTGGCTGCAGCTCTTATTATGCTTACACCTTGGCACGGGGACAGGATTCTTATAGATCCTTTCTGCGGAAGCGGGACTATTCCAATTGAAGCGGCTATGATGGCGGCTAATATTGCCCCGGGCATGAACAGGAACTTTACAGCCGAGAGCTGGAAGCATATCATCACCTCTCAGAACTGGCAGGATGTCAGGGATGAAGCGAGAGATGAGATCATCACTGATGTTGAAACGGATATTCAGGGTTATGACCTGGATCCTGAGATGGTGGAGATAGCCAGGATCAATGCCAAGAAGGCCGGTGTGGGCCACATGATCCATTTCCAGGCCAGAGATATTGCTGATCTTAGTCATAGGAAGAAATATGGCTTTATCATAACCAACCCTCCTTATGGAGAGAGAATTGGTGAACAGAAGGAGCTTCCGGCGCTATACAAGACCATCGGACAGCGTTACAAGGAGCTTGATGCCTGGTCTATGTACCTGATCACAGGATTTGAGCAGGCTGAGAAATATTTAGGACTTAAGGCTACCAAGAACAGGAAAATATATAACGGTATGATCAAGACGTATTTTTACCAGTTTATGGGACCAAAGCCACCAAAGAGAAATGGAACTGAAAAATGACAAATGCTGATTTGAAAAGATTCCTGATAAAGTCAACGGTTTTCTCGGTTATCAGCATTACGCTTATACTCCACAGAGCAGCCACCAAGCACATCATGATAACTGATGCCGCCGGCGTGAATATCGACAGGGGCAGGAGCGAGGAGTCTTACAAGCTGCTGGTGGACAGAAATGTGTCAGAGAGTCAGGCGGGGAAGCTGATAATACCGTTGTCAAAGAGCGTGGGATCCGATGATATCGTCCTTGAAGACAAATATATGGATCACGAGCTTCTTATATATATCGATAGCAGGGAAGAGGGCTTCTACAAGGATAACGCTGTTAAGACCGATCTGGATATCCTTGAGGGAGCAACCTGTATCGCTGAGAATGACACCGGAGCAGTGTGCCTGGATTTTAAGCTGAACGGGCTTTATGCCAATCACAGCTCCCTGACGGAAACGGGAAATATTGAAGTTGAGTTTTTTAAGCCTGCAGATGGTTATGACAGGATTGTGGTAGTGGATCCTTCTTGCGGAGATTCAAGCTTTGAAAACGGCTTCGGGGTGCTATCAGAGAAGGAAGTAACTCTGGATGTGGCCATGGAGCTTAAGGGAATCTCTGAGAGAGATGAGGAGAACAGTGTAAAGTTTTATTACACCAGGACCTTTGATGCAAACTCGGAAAAAGAGGTTGCGACTGAGGATGTTTTAAGGCTCATTGAGGAGACCGGAGCAGACATGCTGGTGGGAATTGGCGCCAGAACTGATGGGGGCAGCTCATCAAACGGAATCATGACTACCTATAATGATTCTTTTTACATTAGAAGACTTAGCAATGCAGAGCTTTGCAATATTATGGAAAAGAACTGTGTAATGAAGTCTGGATCTGATGCGCTGGGGATGGAACCCTCAACCGATCAGGATGAGGTTCTGCTTGGCTCGACAATTCCTTCCTGCAGGGTTTTGGTTGGAAACCTTGAAGGGGACAGAGACAAGGAATTGCTTTCAGACAGTGCTTACAAGAACAAACTTGCTTTGGGAATATATCAGGGAATACAGGAAGCTTTTGAGGAGATGCGATGAAAATAGTTTTTGCTACAGGAAATAAGAATAAAATGAAAGAGGTTCGAAAGATCCTTGGAGGTCTTGGAATGGATATAATCTCCATGGCTGAGGCCGGGGTAGAGGGCGACGTGGAGGAAAACGGCAGCTCTTTTGCCGAAAACTCAATGATAAAGGCAAGTGCAGTAGCTAAAGAGCTCAAGGCCAAGGGAGAAGAGGACTGCATCGTTCTTGCAGATGACTCAGGCCTGGAAGTTGATTATCTTGGCGGAGAGCCGGGTATCTATTCAGCCCGCTACATGGGACATGACACACCTTATTCAGAGAAGAATGCAGCTATCATTGAAAGATTAAACGGCGTTAAGGACGAGGACAGGACAGCCAGATTCGTATGCGCCATCTCAGCAGTGCTTCCCGATGGAAAAGAGCTTAGTACCCTCGGCAAGATGGAGGGAAGAATCGGCTACGAGATCGCCGGTCAGAACGGTTTTGGATATGACCCGATCTTCTTTTTGCCGGAATATGGTAAGACCAGTGCTGAGATTTCTGAGGATGAGAAGAACGCCATAAGTCACAGAGGAAAGGCTTTAAGGAGCATGGCAGAGCTTCTTGGAGAGGCACTATGAAAAAGTATCTTGTAGTCAGTGATACCCATGGAAAAGATCAGAATTTCTATGATGTTCTGGACCTGGAGGAGCCGTTGGACGGAATAATCCACTGCGGAGATTTCGAAGGGTCTGAGGGGAAGTTTGCCCTGGCGGCAAACTGTCCTGTTTATTTCGTGTCGGGAAATAATGATTTTTTCTCTTCGCTGAACAGAGAGATAGATTTTGAGCTGGATGGACATACCTTCTTTGTTACCCACGGACACCATTTTCTGGTGAGTATGGACCTTGAGAACATCAAGTCTGAGGGGATAGCAAGGGGAGCAGATATAGTTATCTTCGGCCATACCCACAGACCAGTGGCCAGACATGAGGACGGGGTCTATCTGTTTAACCCGGGGAGCCTTTCATACCCCCGACAGGAGGGCAGAAGACCCAGCTATTTACTGCTTTATACCCACGAAGATGGCTCTGTTACCTACGATATAAAGTATCTATAAAATAAAAAAGAAAAATAAAAAAATAGTGTTGACATTACCTTTCGAATCGTTATATAATACTTCTTGCGTTACGGCTTAAGCCAATATGTAACAGGTCACGGGGTGTGGCTCAGCTTGGCTAGAGCACCTGCTTTGGGAGCAGGGGGTCG
>JAILMY010000078.1 GCA_024692165.1 Butyrivibrio sp.
CATGATATTGTCATTAAGAGACTGAAGGTGCTCCTTCGCTTCATCAAGAAAGACACTTAGATACTGGGAAACATCCATAACCTATTTACCTCCATTATGTAGTGATAATTACTCAAGAGCATAGTTGTTAAACCGCATACTCTTGAATGTAATATCGGCATCTTGAATGGAGGAATTTAGAAATTATGCATTAAATAAAAGTTAAAAAGTAATGAAACCCCTCAATTCACACCGACATGTAATATGATTTCCTGGGCAACGTTTTCAAGCTTTACAACCTGATCAACAAGTCCAGCTGTTGCTACTGCTTTGGGCATTCCATATACGGTACAGGTACTTTCTTCCTGTCCGATTACGTATACTTTTTTCTTTGTCTTTAAGTTTTTTATTCCTTCAGTTCCGTCAGCTCCCATTCCCGTCAGAACGACGCAACATACTTCGTCGTAATCTGAATCCATGAGAGATTCATACATAAAGTTGGCGCAGGGCCTTACCCCTTCTCTAGTGGGGCCATCCATATAATGGATAATGCTCTTGCTCCCTTGCTTTATGATGTGCATATGCTTGCCGCCTCTTGAGATATAAACCCAGCCGGGCTGCAGTACATCTCCTTCCGCAGCTTCCTTCACTCTTACATCCGAAAGAGAATCAAGTCTTTCAGCCAGGGACGCAGTAAAGCCTTCAGGCATATGCTGTACAAGAACTACAGGCGTTTTTAAGTTTTTAGGTAGTTTGGGAATAACAGACTGAAGCGCTCGGGGCCCACCGGTAGAGCTGGCTATGGCAACAATTCTGTTACCGGTTATCTTGCTTGCAGATTTGCTGACAAGCTCCACAACCTTTCGGGACTCCTTAGCTTCATCAATTGAAAAAGCTTTTACAGAAACAGGCGCTTTAGACTCGGCTACTGCAGCCAGGGTATTGATGAAATGCTTTGTGAAGTCCTCTCCCCTACATTCTGAAGCTCTGTCCGGTTTATGGACAAAGTCCAGTGCCCCCAAGTCTAGAGCATCCATAGTGACCTTCGCACCTTCTTTTGTATCGGTACTGGCCATCATGATCTTTGCTCTGATCTTATTTTTCTGAAGCTCTCTGAGTAACGTAATACCGTCCATTCTAGGCATATTTATATCCAGAACAACGGCATCATACGTATTCTTTTTGAGAAGATCCAAGCCTTCCACTCCATCCTTCGCCTTGTCGACCACCTGGAATCTTGAATCTGAATTAATAATATCACTGAGAACAGTTCTCATGAGTGCAGAATCATCAATTAACAAAATTTTTTTCATAATTAAGTTTGCTTCTTTCTTATTTTTCGTTCTTCTTCAAAGATAAAGTGGATGATATCTTCCCTTGAATCCTCGTCAATATAGATATACTGGATGCGGTGTTCAAACAGGCCCGGTCTGCTTTCCAGCTCCTGAACCTTAAGTACTGTGCTTAACATTTCGTAGTCTTTATCATTGGCATTTCCCGGTAATCTGTAGGAGCAATATATGGTGCTGCCTTCATCATACCTGAAATTAGCGACAAATCGTAAACCTCCGCCACTGATATCCACCACAACACTGCGCTGCAGATTACTCGTATCCAGGAGATATCTTCTGTTCATCTCATAGGCTTCAACTTCTTCTCTTGTGCACTGTCTCGATTTAAGCTCAAGGGCACAACTGAATCTGTAGTATTCTCTTCGCTGAAGCTTCTGAAGCTGACTTGTAAGATCCAGAACCAGAACATACATATTATCGCTCCGATATCTGTCTACGATTCTGGAGTAACACTGGAAAAGCCCCTTGGTGCTGTAAAAGCAAAGGCTGTATTCCCCATCCACCGGCAGAAGCACCAGCCTTCCTCTTTCGTAGGGCATAAGAACCTCTATACGGTCGTCAGAGGTTATATCCATTACCTTACTCATATAGATTTGTCTTGTTCTGGCATCATTATCCATCCAGATTTTACCGGTGGCTTTAAGCTCAACCCGGTTGCCAGGTGAAATGTAGTCAGCCAACATATCGAGTATTCTTCTCCATTCTTTTTAGTTTGGAAAAACTGTAGGTGCAGCGCTAAGCTTACGACCTGAAATGATATGGGAAAAGAAACCTGCCATACCTCTTTGTTTTATCTCCATAGCCTCGCCCGGATTCATGAGCCTTCCGGCTATACCCTCAAACGCCTTAACTGATTTGGCATTGGGATACTGAAGCGAAACCGGAGATTGTTGCATTACGCTTCGTGCCAGCATCTGATCCTGAGGAATCGCACCAAGATAAGTAAGGGGCAGTTTTAAATACCTTGCCACAACAGCATTTAGCTTGTTAAAGAGCTGCTGACCCTCGTCATCCGATGAAACCCTGTTGGATACTACCTTAACCTTGGTATTCTCCCTCGAAAATCTGGGAGTCTGGTTAAGAGCCTTCAAAAGCGAATAAGAATCCGTGATAGATGTGGGTTCCGGTGTCGTTACTAAAATGATCTCACCGCTTGCCACAAGGAATTCTGTAACAGCGCTGGAAATGCCGGCGCCTGTATCTACAATAATTATATCAGCAATCGCGTCCAGTTCGGCAAGATTTACGATAATGTAAACAAGATAATCTCTACTGAGATTGTACATCCCCGAAATACCGGAACCTCCGGAAATAAAGCCGATTCCCTCCGGTCCCCAGGTAATGATATCTTTTATATTCTTGCCCTGATATATAAGATCACAGAGGTTGTGCTTTGGCACAGTGCCGAACATGATCTCAATATTCGCCAGTCCAAAATCGGCATCAAGGATAATTACTCTTTTGCCCATTTTCTTGAACTGTATTGCCAGATTTATTGCCACATTAGACTTGCCGACACCGCCTTTACCGCTTGTAACTGTAATGATACGAGCCAGTGGCCTTTGAGGCATATTAGAATTTTTAATTATATTTCTAAGCTGCGTAGCCTGATCCATATATTATCCACCCAAACTTAACTCTTTCCACTTCCGCCCAAAAGATTCTTGACGATGCGCTGAGCATCAAAGACAGCAATATCATCAGGAACATTCTGTCCGTTGGTAATATAGGCAATCGGTGCTCCTGTGTGCATACGCACATTGTACAGATTCCCCTTTGCACCTGTCTCGTCCATCTTTGTAAAAATAAGCTTATATGCCACAAGCTCAGAATAGGAATCAGCTATATCGATAAGATCCCTGTACTTGGTCGTGGCTGAAAGAACCAGGAAGTTCTCACATTCCATCACATCTTCAAGGGTTCTGATAAAGTTCTCTATATCAGTTTTGAGTTCGTCGTTGTGCTGAGAATGTCCGGCAGTATCAACCATGATATAGTCATAGTCCTTGAAGTCCTCAGCAGCAGCCCTCATTTCCTCAACGGAATAGATAACTCTGAAAGGTATCTCAAGAATCGATGCATAGGTCCGAAGCTGCTCCGCTGCCGCTATTCTGTATGTATCTACAGTCAAAAGAGCTACTTTCTTGCGCTGAGTTACTGAAAGCTCTGAAGCAAGCTTAGCTATGGTAGTTGTCTTACCTACGCCCGTTGGTCCTATAAATATCTCCGCCTTAGGTCCATTTCCCTTTGGCTCTTCAATGGGCTCAGCCTTACCGAACTTGAGAACCATTTTCTGGTACACATTGGCTAGGGCAAAGTCAAAAGGCATGCCCGGCTTGGTGATCTTTTCAACTTCATCCGTAAGCTGATTTACGTATATTTCGTCAACTTCATTCTCTATAAGAGTATTATACAACAATTTAATGAAGGACATGTTCTCTTCAGAGATGTCGTTTTCATGCGACTTTGAGGACCTGGATGCCGCCTTGGCCCTCTCCTCATCAAGAGTATCGTTATCGTCATCCCGTACAGTATTTTTAATATTTTTTTCCAGAAGGGAACTTAAGTTGTCCAGCTTCTCTTCAATAGCACTGCTATCGTCGATAATGTCCGGAGACTTATTGATCTTCAAAGGTTCCCTAAGGACATCGCTCTGACTTACATCCACCAAAGGATTTCTCGGAACAGGCCTTGTATTCTTGTCAGGAGTATAAGTTCTTGCAATAGGCGACCTCTCCGTTTCCTCTTCCAGAGCAACTGTCACTTCAATCTTCTGGGATTGAAAGAAGGAAAAAAATCCGCTCTTTTTAAATGGTCTGACATTCATGACCACAATGTTCTGACCCAGCTCCTTTTTAGCTTCTTCCGTTGCCTCACTCTCGGTTTTTCCAACATACTTTTTGATAATCATTTACGCAGTTACCATCCCCACTGATTGTAATTCTATGTTTGGCTCAACTTCGTTGTATGAGATTACAACCAAATCCTTGTAATAATCCTCAGTCATCTTCTTAAAATACATTCTGACTATAGGAGAAGCCATTATAATGGCCATTCTTCCGGCATCCTCAAGCTTTCTGACATTTTCCCCAACTGCATTTAGTATAGCTTTGGTTCTGGCCGGATCCAGCGTAAGATAAGCGCCGGTCTCAGTCTGTTTGACGCTGCTCATGATCTCTTGCTCTATCTTGGGATCAAGAGTAAGGACGCTGGTGGTCTCACCCGGAATAAAGTATTTACTGGATATCGCTCTCTTAAGTCCCTGCCGCACATATTCCGTGAGAATGTCAGGATCATGGGTTGACGGAGCGAAATCTGCAAGGGTTTCAAAGATTGTTACAAGGTCTCTTATTGAAATGCCCTCGCTTAGCAGGTTCTGGAGAACCTTTTCAATCTCACCGAGACTCATGAGCTTAGGCACAAGCTCGTCCACCAGGGCCGGATGATTCTCTTTGAGGTTGTCCACAAGGTTCTGAACATCCTGCCTCGTCATGAGTTCTGCTATATGGCTTTTGATTATCTCAGTAAGATGCGTAGCAATGATAGATGGCGGATCTACAACGGTATAGCCAAGGCTCTCCGCTCTTTCCCTCTGTCCTTCTGTGATCCAGATAGCCGGCAGATGGAATGACGGTTCAAATGTAGGAATACCGGTGATCTCATCCTCTACATGTCCCGGATTCATGGCCATGTAGTGGTCAAATAGGATTTCGCCATCACTTACCTGTATACCTTTAATTTTAATGATATATTGATTAGGATTCAACTGAATATTATCCCTAAGTCGAATGATTGGTACTACAGTACCCAGCTCAAGAGCAACCTGACGTCTAATCATAACCACACGATCAAGAAGATCACCGCCCTGGTTAACATCGGCAAGAGGAATAATACCGTAACCAAATTCCAGCTCAATAGGGTCAACCTGAAGAAGACTTGTAACATTCTCAGGCTGCCTGATTTCCTCAGCCTGCTGTTCTTCCGGAGTTGCAACCTCGGATTCTGTAGCAACTTCCTCTATGGTCTGGCTTGTGATTCTTCCAAGGACAATAAAGGAGGCACCGAAGGTAACATATAACAGTGTGGGCAAAGGTGAAAAAATGCCCAGTCCGCAAAGTACGCCGCCAACCAGATACAAGGTCTTTGGCATACCAAAGAGCTGATTGATAAGAAGATGTCCAAAGTCAGCTTCCTTGGATCCCTTTGTGACCAGAATACCGGTGGACATGGAGATCATCAGTGAAGGAATTGAACTTACAAGGCCATCACCCATGGTAAGGATCGAATAGGTGTTAATGGCTGTGTTGACATCCATTCCTTTTCGCAAAACACCCATGGCAATTCCGCCAATAAGGTTTGTGGCTGTGATGATCAGACCTGCGGTTGCATCTCCCTTAACATACTTGGTAGCACCGTCCATGGCTCCGAAGAAGCTGGCCTCTTCCTGAATCTTGTCTCGTCTTTGCTTGGCTTCCGCATCGGTAATGGCACCGGTGTTAAGGTCCGCATCAATAGCCATCTGTTTACCAGGCATAGCATCCAGTGTAAATCTGGCTGATACTTCAGCTACACGTTCAGAACCTTTATTGATGACCATCAACTGAACGATAATAAGGATTACATAGACGATAGCACCTACAATCAGGTCGCCGCCTCCAACGAAGGATCCGAATACGGTAATAACCTGTCCGGCATTTCCCTCCGTCAGAATAAGTCTTGTGGATGATACATTAAGGGCAATCCTGAAAATTGTTGTAAAAAGCAGAATTGTAGGGAAAAAAGACATCTGCAAAACATCTGTAGCAAACATGGCCGTAAACATGATCACGAAGGAAAGGGCCATATCAAATGCCAGAAGGATATCAAGAATCCAGTCTTTAAGAGGAATAATGAGCATGATTACGGCTGCTACAATATAAAGAGCCAGACCATAATCATAGATACGGTTTATGATCTTTTTCCTATCCATACCTTATCCCCCTTTCCTTCTCACTTCGTTCGAAGAAATATTCGGGATGATAATTAAATTGCTTCGCAATGATCATCCCTCACTCCTGAATCATATTCTCACGCATCATGCAGCGGGGTGCATGATGCTGCTTGTTTTAAGCGATGCCCTTCAGATGGTATACGTAAGCCAGAACTTCGGCCACGGCCTTATAAAGCTCAGGCGGAACCATCTCACCCACTTCAACGTTGGCGTAAAGCATTCTTGCCAGTGGCTTGTTTTCAACGATCTCAACCTTGTTTTCCCTGGCGATCTCTTTGATCCTCTGGGCCACGTAATCGGCGCCCTTAGCCACAACTATGGGAGCATCCGCTTCCTCTGCATCATACCTGATAGCAACAGCATAGTGAGTAGGGTTGGTAATGACAACGTCGGCCTGTGGAATTGCCTGCATCATACGGCGTCTTGAAGCCTGCATCATACGACGCTTCTGAGCTCCCTTAATTTCCGGATTTCCTTCGGAATTCTTGAACTCATCCTTTACTTCCTGCTTTGTCATCATCATGTCTTTTGTAAACTTACGGCGCTGATAGATCAGATCCGAAAAAGCAATTATCATGTAAGCTGCTGCAATCCTTATGCCCAGGTCAATGATAAGGTTTCCCATAAGGCCAATAGCCTTTTGCAGCGGCATATCATACAAAAGAAACAGTGACTCCTCTCTACCACTGAAGAAGGAAATAATTACTACTGCCATGACAGCCAGCTTAAGAATTGACTTAGCCAGCTCGAAAAGCTTTCTTGTTGAAAAGATCTTCTTCATACCGCTTATGGGATTAAGCTTTGAAAGCTTGGGTTGAAGCGGCTTTCCTGTGGGCTTAAAACCTACCTGAACCAGGTCGCATAAAAAGGCAATAAGAAAACCTACCAGGAAAAAGGGAGCACATATAAAAAGTACCGTCAAAAATGCATTATTTATAATGCTGCGAATGTGATCAAAGGGAAGGTATCCGTTATAGGTTCTGGCGACATATGGTATGTTGTTGTATACCCTTCCGAAAATGCTTTGGAAATTAGTGCCCATGAAGCCATAGCCAAAGCGCAAAATAAGAAAGAACGCAAGAAGCGAAAAGGCCGTTGCAACTTCCTGACTCTTGGCGACCTGTCCTTCTTTTCTGGCGTCATCGAGCTTCTTGGCTGTAGGCTGCTCGGTCTTTTCTGCACCGTTAGCATCCTCAGCAAAGAATTGCAGATTAAGTTTCATTCTTGGTTGATAATAATAATCAACTGCTCTGCAAGCTGTAGACAAAATTCTCCATTAGCTCCTTCATATTTATGAACACAAAGTTTGATGCGTCATTCAGCATTGAAACCGTTATAAACATGATCATAAGACCAATACATATCTTGATCTGGATACCTACCGCAAACATGTTCATCTGGGGAGAAACCTTGGCAAGTACGCCCAGAACAACATTTGTGATAAAGGTAATGATAAATATGGGCAGGCATATCCTGAATCCGATAACTATATAGTCCCTTAGGAATCCAAGTACCGATTCCAGGAGCCTGTCTGAATTTATCACTGCGGTGTTTACAGGAATCAGGATAAAAGTATCTGCCAAAGCCTTCAGGATATACTGGTACATACCGGTTAAAATAAGCATCATGGTAAGGACCTGTGAATAGAGACTTCCGGTAATTGTAATCTGTTCACTGGTACTGGGGTCCATAATGCTTACCATGGAAAGACCGATCTGCATATCAACTATAGTTCCGGCGAAAGCAGCTATCTGCTCACATATCTGCACTGCGTATCCTATAAGGAATCCTGCCAGAACCTCTTTTAACACGATAACTGTAAATCCAATCACCGTATTATAGGCAGGTGCTTCAAAGGGCGCAGCCCCGTAAAGCATAATGGAAAGCAGCATGCTAAGTCCGATCTTTACGGTATTCGGCGTCTGCCTTCCCCCAAAGAATGGACAGACATACACAAAGCTTGCAACTCTTACCAGTATCAGCAGGAATATTTCCAGATCCCCATAACTAAAATCGTAGCTAATCATACTCTTTTACCTGACGTACTGCGAAAAGCTGGACCAGAGCTGAATGATAAAGGCTGATAATTCCGTCAGCATCCAGTTGCCGACCAGCATGATCATGAGGAAAACTCCCAAAACCTTAGGTACAAAGGTAAGGGTCTGCTCCTGAATTGATGTAACGGTCTGGAATATTGAAATTACAAGACCTATGATCATCGAAGTCAAAAGGACCGGAAGAGACATTTTTATGACCATAAAAAGCGCTGATCTGACAATCAAATTGATATCTTCAAGTGTGATCAACTAAGATTCCCTCCTTCTCCTCAAACTCTTTTCCCAAAGCCAAAGCCCAAAACCTGTCTAATAGAATGACTTTACCAGGTTGCCTATGATAAGACTCCATCCATCTGCCAGAACGAACAAAAGAATCTTGAACGGCAGTGAAATTGTGGTTGGCGGCAGCATCATCATACCCATACTCATAAGTACCGATGCCACAACCATGTCGATTACGATAAACGGTATGTATATAAGAAAGCCTATGATAAAGGCTGTTCTAAGCTCACTCACAATAAAACTTGGAACAAGCACAACATTTGGAATGCTCTCAAGCTCTCCATCCCATTCGATGCCATCGATCTGCATAAAGAGAATTACGTCTTTTTTCTGAGTCTGGCCATACATAAACTGTCTGAAAGGGTCCATGGCCTTCTCGTAAAACTCCCGCTGCTGCATTTCCCCGTTTTCGAAGGGAATTACGGCATCGTTATATACGGTAGTCAGTGTTGGCTGCATTATGAAAAGAGTCATAAACAAAGCAATACCGATCATTACCAGGTTAGGTGGCGATGACTGAGTACCTATGGCTGTTCTTGTGAAATGGAGTGCTACGATGATCCTCGTAAAAGAGGTCATCATAACCAGAAGAGTTGGAGCCAGAGAAATTAAAGTTAAGATGATAAGGATTCTCAGAGCACCGTTTAAAGAGCCATTTCCATTGTCATAGGTGATGGTTACCGTATTTGCAATGTTGAGTTCTTTAAGGTCCTCCGGATCCTCTGCAGAACCAGGTTCGTTGATATAGGTCCTCTCTCCCTGAGTACCGGTCAAGTGATCTACTACGTCCGTGGTCGGATCTGTTGGTGATGTATCAACTATTACGTTTTGAGTCGCTTTAGCTGAAATTGAAAAAGACATGGACAGGAAGAAAGCCATAGTCAGCACAATAAGACCACGTCTTAAAACGCCGGTACAGCCTAAAGATCTTTTGTCTTTAATCTTCCCATCTCCCCGCTCTTCTAGCATTACTTCTTCTTCTCACCCTTTATTTTTTCGAGAACTTCCTTAAAACTGCGGTTCTCTTTTTCTTCCGTATTGAATTGAATATCCTCTGCCGGAACATCCCCAAGATTTGTGATCTGGTCCTTGGAAACGCCGATTGCAACGTATCTTTCTCCAATACGGATGATCTGAACATATTTGGTAGCAGATATCTTACAGGTTTCAACGATATCTATATTTCTGCCGCTTTCTGTCCCCTTCTGATAGTTGGCTATCCACTTTGTGACATAGTATGTCGCAGCAAGCACAGCGATAAAGATTATGAGTATTGAAATAAACTGTAAATATGCATCTGCTCCCATATGTTCCCCAAAAACTTTTTTACTGAACAATTTCGGTTACACGTACACCGAAACTTTCTTCGATTACTACTACCTCTCCCTTTGCTACGAACTTGCCGTTTACAAGAACGTCTACAGGTTCGCCGGCAACCTTATCAAGCTCTATGATGGTGCCCGGCGCAAAGTCAAGGATATCTGCAATAGGTTTAGCTGTTCTTCCAAGCTCAACTGTTACTTCAAGAGGCACGTCCCTGATGATTCCGATGTTCTCTCCACCTGCCATGATGGTGGTTCCACCGGCGAAGTTTTGGAACTGCGCAGGCTGAATGTTCATATTCATCATCTGAGGCATTGGCATCTGCATAGGCATGCCCATTGGCATTCCCATCTGAGGCATTCCCATTCCCATGCCCATCTGTCCGGCCATCATATTCGGATCCATCTGAGGCATAGCGCCTGCAGCTGCTGCATCCGGTGCAGGTCCCGCTGCCGGTGCAGGTGCGGGTTCCGGAGCTGCGGCAGCTTCAGGTGCTGCTTCCCCTCCGCCGTCTCCTGCGTCTGTAATAACGGTATCCTTAAGAGTCTTGGCGAAATCTATAGGATACAACTGCATCAGAGTTGAATCCACCAATTCGCCGATCTGCATCTTAAAGGAAATCTTTACAAAAGTACCTGTAAGGAATTCTGCGATATCAGACGGGTCATCGTTGATCATGTCAAGAAGTGTAGCCTGTGGCGGGCTGATATCTACCTTCTGATTGATCATGGTTGAAAGAGATGTGGCTGCAGCACCCATCATCTGGTTCATAGCCTCTGAAATAGCAGACAGCTGCAGTTCTCCGATTTCACCATCTGTATTTGATCCGTCACCGCCCATCATAAGGTCAGTGATGACCATAACGTCATGTTCCTTAAGAATAAGGATATTGGTACCGTCAAGACCTACCGTATATTTGATCTGAATAAATACGCATGGTCTCTCATAGTTATTGATCACAGTATCCCAGTTAGCCAGCTCTACCTGTGGGGTTGTGATGTTTACCTTCTGATTAACAAGGGAATACAGCGTTGTAGCTGAAGAACCCATGCTAATGTTAGCCACCTCACCAATGGCATCCTTTTCGGCATCGGTAAGTAATGACTCATCGATTCCACTTCCCCCAGCAGATGGTGCGGCGTTTCCTGCATCAGAAGCAGGCGCATCCGCAGAATCACCTGCAGCAGCATCACCACCGCCTGTATCCATTCCGGCTAATAGTGCATTGATTTCATCTTGTGATAACATTCCATCCATGCTGCTACTCTTCCTCCTCTCTCACAACCGAAGTTATCCTTACGGCATATTTATCTTTTGCAGTTCCCGGCAAAGCTGTAAATTTGTAAAGGTTGCCGACGTATATCTGCATATCCGTATTGACTCTGTTATCCAATCTAATGATGTCCCCAGCTTGAAGATGAACAAAGTCGTTTACAGATACATTACATTTACCCAGGATTGCCTTAACAGGAACATCCACGTGTCTTACCATGGTTTCCAGTGTCTCCTCGTAGTCCTCGTCTGCATTCTTCTGCATTGTTGAGAACCAGAACTTGGTATTGAGCTTGTCCATTACTGACTCAAGTGTAAAGTATGGAAGACAGACATTCATAAGTCCTTCCGTTTCGCCAATCTTAATGTTAAGAGTGACGATGGCGATCATATCTGTTGGAGAAATAACCTGGGCAAACTGTGGATTGGTCTCAATCCTCTCCATTACAGGATTGATAGCAACAACGTTCTGCCAGGGCTCTACCATAAGCTGCATGCATATGGTAACAAGCTTCTCAATAAGTGGCATCTCAATGTCGGTAAAGGGTCTTGGTTTATCCAGGGTTCCTCCTTCACCTCCAAGCATTCTGTCAATAAAGGAAAAACCTATATTTGCCTGTAATTCCAAGATAATTGTGCCCTGCAAGGGTAAAAAATTGATCACTCCAAGAATTACCGGGTTTGAAAGAGCGTTACTAAACTCGGAATATGTAACCGTCTCTGAGTTAGCAACCGACACCGTTACATTCTTTCGCAGGTACAAAGGCAACGTGGTGGATAAAAGTCTTCCGTAATGCTCGTAGATCATCTCAAGGGTACGAAGATGCTCTTTAGAGAACTTCGCAGGACGTTTAAAGTCATAATCCTTGACCTTTTTTTCGTCCGCCGCTTGCATTTGGTCTACATCAAGCTCACCGGTCGAGAGTGCTGCCAGCAGACTATCTATTTCATTTTGTGACAGTACTTCACTCAATTTGGACTCTCCTCTCTAAAAACTCTTTTTTCATACATTCCCAAATATCAGTAATTACTGATAAAGAACACTACTGAAGGTAACTTCGTAAATGAAGTTGGAATTGAACAGTTCCTGAACCTCATCCAGGATTTTGTCCTTAGCAGGCAGATCGTCTGCCTGGAGTTCTTCCAGAGTATAGGATGAAAGAACGTTTGTGATCTTACCTTTAATGAGCTCTCTCATATTTGCAAGAGATTCAGATGTACCAAGAGTTGCATAGTCCCCGGATGCAGTATTCATGGTAAATACAACCTCAACAAGCATATAGTGGCTCTTGCCGTCTGCGCCGGGCTTAAGGTTGATGGTAAGCTGGTCGTCGCCGGTAAAGCCGTAGGTTGCAATACTTCCTACACCTGCTGTGGCTGATCCGGTAAAGCCTCCGGTCTGACCTCCGTTTGCTTCAAGCTCCAGTGCTGCAGCTATATCGGATATAAGCTTCGCTGTCTGTGAATTAGTAGTCATTACGCTAAGAAGCATGAAACCCGTCATGGCGATATTAACTACCAAAAGTGCAAGAATAATGATTGACAATAAGTTCTTCTTCATAGTTATGGTCTCCCTCCCATAATCAATAGTTAGCACTTAATTGATTGTAGATTTTGATCTCTACACGTCTGTTGCGGGCTCTTCCTTCATCTGTGGAGTTATCCGCTATTGGATCATATTCACCTCTTCCTGTGTGAAGAAGCTTGGCAGGATCAAGGTTTGTATTCTCAACCAAATAATTAAATACTGACAAAGCTCTGCCTGAGCTAAGCTCATCATTATTGCTGTACTTACCGCCACCCGACATGGGCACATTATCTGTATGTCCCTCAATCTCTACAGTGCCACCTGCGTAGGCCTCAAGAATCTGGCCCACCTTATCGATTACAGGAATTGCATCCTCTTTAAGATCAACCTTTCCTGAGTTGAACAGGATTGAACCCTGAATCGTAAGTTCTACATACTGGCTTGTATAGTTGAGAGTAACTTCTTTTTCAATATCTCCTTCTTCTATTGCTTCCTGTATCTTTTCTGCAAGCTCCTGTGAAGCCTCAAGCTGTTTTTCCTCAAGAGCTTCCTTTAGTTCTTTTTCTTCTTTTTCTCCGACTGCATCCTCTTCCTCGTCCGCATCCTCACCGGACTGGGCCAGACCCATGGAAGTGATAT
The DNA here is from genome assembly GCA_024692165.1 of Butyrivibrio sp. Lineage (GTDB taxonomy): Bacteria > Bacillota > Clostridia > Lachnospirales > Lachnospiraceae > Butyrivibrio. The sequence goes on from JAILMY010000078.1 coordinate 13,423, forward strand.
AGCTGGATAATTCAGTCAGCTGTGATACACCATCTCCGATAAGCGCTCCCTTACCAAGAGCCAGTTCGCCGCCATTAAAAATACCGAAGGCTGAACTGAAAGAAGCTGCAACTTCTTCAAATTTCGCCGCATCCATAGTGGCCATTGAGAACAGCAAAACAAAGAAACAAAGAAGCAGATTCATAAGATCGCCGAAGGTTCCCTGCCAGGCAGGCAAGCCGGGTTTTATTTCTTCTGGTTTTTTTGCCATTACTCTCCTCCGTCACCTGAACCATTCTCAGCTTCATATGCAGCTCTGTCTGCAGGTGAAAGGAATGATTTAAGCTTTTCTTCTGTAACACGAGGGTTTTCGCCGGCCTGAATGGATAAAAGGCCTTCAATGATAATACTCTTTGCCATATATTCCGCATTACTGCGGGCTTTAAGTTTATTCTCAGCCGGGTAACAGAACCAGTTAGCAAGAACTGATCCATAGAATGTAGTAATGAGGGCAACCGCCATGGACGGTCCGATAGATGATGGGTCTGACATGTTCTGAAGCATCAGAACCAGTCCAAGTAGGGTTCCGATCATACCCCATGAAGGACCCATACCGGCAAGATCGCCAAAGAAAGAATAATTGGATTTGTGGCGTTCAGCCATGGCATCTATTTCCGCCTCCAGAATGCTCTTAACAAGCTCCGGCTCAGTACCGTCAACGATAAGTCCGACACCTTTTTTCATAAAGGCATCTTCAAGGTTGCCGGCAGCTTCTTCCAGTGCAAGAAGGCCTTCCTTACGTGCAGTATTCGAAAGATCGATAATGGTCTTAATAGTGCCTTTTGTATCATCAGCCGGCATCTTGTAAATCAAGGTATATGACTTAAGACCGCCAATGAAACTCGGCATGCTTCGTGAAGCAAGAACCGCCATGAACGCACCACCGAAAGTGATCATGGCTGATGGCGCATCCAGGAAGTATTTAACGCCGGTGATACCGGCACCAAATACGATACTTAAGATCATGAATACAAGACATAATCCTACACCAAGCAATGACGCTATATCCACAAATATACCCCCTTCTCATAGTATATTTTAAATACTGAATCATAAGAAAATGTTTATATACGACAATTATCCAGCAAGTTATCCTTCCTGGATGAGATTCCAAATTTCTTCTAAGCTCTCCTTTACAAGGAGTTTCCGTCCCCCGCTTAGAATAATTACAGTATCAGGATTAGATTCAACCGTCTGAATACTTCTGGTGTTCACCAGTATTTTTCGAGTATCCATCTTTGTCAAAAGAAGTATGTTTTTTTCCATAGCTGTAATCCTGTATGAATAAATGCTCCTTTGCTACAAATTTAGATTTTTTTCAAGAATTATTGAAATTTAATTTCTTTATAAACACATTTTACCACATTTTATACACCATTTCCCCAACAATCGTTCACAATTTAGACATATTTGAAACTGAATTTCATTCACACGCTAAAACGTTGAAATTATCTTTCGTAACCGTGAGATAATTGTGATTGCAATGACTGCATAATACTATATATTGTGGTTATTACTCTTATTTTAACACTTTTTCGGTACAAGAACACCATTATTATCGATTTTTTATATAAATTTTTGATATCTCGTTATGTGATTTTACCCCTTGGGATTTCTCCCAAGGGGTTTATTAGTTAGATGGATTGTTTGCAGTTAGTTAATTAGGATTATCTCTTAAGGTTGGTGAGTTCCTCAAGAAGTGTGTCAGATACTGTGATGATACGGCTGTTAGCCTGGAATCCACGCTGTGTTGTGATCATTTCTGTGAACTCCTTGGAAAGGTCTACGTTTGACATTTCCAAAACGCCGGTGTTCATGTAGCCACCGTCTGTGGTGATATCCTGAATTGTTGCTTCTCCCGAGTTCAGGGTCTGTGCATAGAGGTTATCACCTTCCTTGGAAAGACCTGATGCATTTGCGAATTCTGCGGATGCAATCTGACCAAGAAGCTTTGTCTGGCCGTTTGAATATGTAGCGTAGATAGTTCCGTCTGTACTTACTGTTACACCGTTCATCTCTCCTACTGAACGTCCGGTGTTAAGGCTCTTCTTATCGCCCTTAACAGATTTGATTGTTGAGGAACCGTTTGTGTTGTAGTTAGTTACTGTTGAGAAGTCAATCTCAATTGATCCGAGAGTTCTCTCTGAACCCGGTGTCTCCTGGAAACCGAATGCTTCGAGTCCTGCTACGCTCTGATCAAAGATAAGATCAACTTTCTTTGTGGTTTCGTTCTTGTTTGCAGATACAATATTACCTGTTGCTGCATCAAATACCAGCTGAATAGTCTTATTTGCTCTACTCTTATCAGCTTTTGATGTATATAGCTTAATACCACCCTGCTCTTCATCGATCACATAATATCCTTCAGAACCATATGCTCTTGCATCAGCATCAGTAATGCCAAATGCTTTTTCAAGAAGTCCCTTCGTATTTGAATCGGCAGTTGCTAAGATATCAGAAATATATCCTTCAGTACTAAAAGTCTTTGAAATAGTTGTATCAATCGGAAATGCAATAATATCTTTGGCTGTTGTATAAGTTACAGAATTACCATCATCGCTTAAAGTTGCAACATAGTCTTCACTCAATGTTACACTATCTGTCTGCTCATGTTTGATGGTTATTTTACCACCTGAAATAAATGACACATTAAACTCTTCATCTAGCATTTTGCTAAAGTTATCAGGATAAGCTTCGCCATATTTATTTGCATTCATTGTCTTTATGGCACTTTTTGAAACACCATAAATTGTCTGTAATATACTATCCGGAATTTCATCAAGAGTAAAATTCTCAGGATCTTCGTCAAACAATACATAACCGGTCTTCTTTGTGGCAGCATCTCTAAATACAACTGTTGGAACACCATAATCAAATGTTGAAGATGCATTAAACGAATAATCTGACTTCTTGAATGAAGCAATTTCTGCAGATGTATCAACAGATGTCTGATCATAACTTGCAGTTGCTGTTATACCCGGAGTTCCAGTAATATTTCTATAAGTAATATTAAGTACAATAGAACTTTCCTTTGCAGAATCATCATTTACTAATGCTTTCAATTCAGCTTTTCCATTTGAAGAAATACCTGAAGCTGTATAATTGACAGTCATTGTCTGATCTGCAAGATAATTATATATTGATGGATGAGATGAACTTGAAACTGTTGTCTGTACCGCAGGATTAGTTCCATCACTTAATGAAAGCGTAAAGGTCTTTGAAGATACATCATATTTATAGCTTGCAGCAGTAGGGGTACTTCCGGCAATTGTCTGGAGCTGTGCATAAACAGCTGCAACATCAGGATCAGTACTAGTAGACATGGTTGCTAAATCCAGTGCACGATCTGTTGCGGCCATTGTAACCAAATCATCATACAACTTTGCGGAGTCAGTTGGAGTTATTGATATACTCTTTGGTGTGGCTGGTGTAGTAACCTCTTTTCCTCCATAGATTGTAAGTATTCCTGTATTATCGTTATATTCATAAAAAGCACCCTTATCATATGATGCATCCAGATTACTGATAACTTCGCTAATCTTTGCGCCTGCTGTAGTGCCAGAATCAGTTCTTTTAAAGTATTCGTCAAATTTAGTCTTTAATTGAGCAGCGTTTGTTGCCTCAGTAGTTGTCTCCGGAACTTTAGCCGCAACTACTGTAAGCGCCATTAAATCATTATCATATTTATAGCTATAATGTGACACATCTCCAAGAATTTTTGCACCATCTGTGCTTGAAGTATTCAGCGAAAATACTTTATCGAGCATTTCTGTATTAAGAGCTGATAATTTACCACCATCTTCAGAAGGTGCGGCATATCCAAAGTTTTCAGTTCCTGCAGTACTTCCTGTCGGATAGTAAAAATAATGCTCTTTATTATCAAGAACAAAGGACTTGTATGTGGAATTATTGATTGATGAACTATAATCAGTATAATCAAAAGTTACATTCAGGGCATCACTGTCAATTTCAAAGTTAGTAATATTCGCCCATCTTTTTGTGTTAGCATTAGGATATGCTTTTTCAAGGAAGCTGGCAATATCCGTCAGAGTTGTAATGCTATCTCCTTTAGCAGGAATTTTATCAAATGCAGTCTGTCCACTTTGCTGATATATTGTGGCAACAGTGGATGTATTACCAGCGGCATCTGTAACAGAAGATGTCTCTGCATAATATCCTTCTACAAATTTGGTATATCCTTCGCTATCCTGCTGATTACCGAAGCTGATACCAGCCATCTTTGTTGCGTCGAACTTAACACCATTAGAATCGATGATTTCTGTCAGCTCAACTGAGAAGAGGTGATCCTCTCCTGTATCCTTAATGTTGAATTTTCCTGTGTAGAGGTAGCCCTTGTTGTCGTAGAACTCGAGGGTGATTGTCTTACCATCGTCAGATACAACATTAGGATCGTTGTCATCGATATTTCCGCTAACGAGAGCTGATGTGGTTGATGCCGGAGAATATGTTGAATTCTCAGGGCTCATGATCTGAAGGTTTGAAAGCTCACCGTTCTTATTAACTGTGATCTCACCTGTATCAGGATCTTCTGTTGCGTTCCAGCCCATTACGAAGTAACCGTTTGACTGCATGGCAAGGTTTCCTGCTCCGTCAATGTAGAAGGAACCGTCTCTTGTGAAAAGGTTCTCTTTTCCGTTGTTAACAACGAAGAAGGATTTTCCTGTGATCATGATATCGAATGGGTTGTTTGTTGTCTGAGTTGCACCCTGAGACTCAATTGCTGTTCCGATGGCACCTGACTTAGCACCAAGACCGATCTGGCGGGCATTTACACCACCCTTGGTCTCTGTGGCACCGGATGCTGACTGAGTTGTCTGGTACATAAGGTCTGAAAAAGTGATTGACTGAGATTTGAAAGAAGTTGTATTTACGTTTGCGATGTTGTTACCAAGAACATCCATCTTAGTCTGATGTGTGCGAAGTCCTGCTACACCAGAATACAAAGATCTCATCATAAGGCAAAGTCCTCCATCTTATTTTAGACTGACTTTAATACAAGTAAGGCTCACCATTTCCTTACAAATTAAAGTTTCCCATTTTTGATTTTGGACGGAATGGATTTTTTGCGGAAGATTCCTTCTGTCAGTCGGGAATCTAAGATCTCCTGGAGGCTATCTGCCTCTTCGGTCCAATCAAGCAATTACCGCTCCGTCTATGTTTGTAAAAACGTTACTGTTGTTTTCTGTCTGATCCATTGCTGTTACTACTGTGTGATTAGGTACATTTACAATAAATGCCAGCTGATCCACTAAGATAAGCGAATCTCTGATTCCTTTTTCACCGGCCTGCCTTGCACCTTCCTTCAGTCTCAGCATCTGGTCACTTGTCAGCTCTATATTTCTGTCATTTAATCTGTTGACCGCATGCTTTGAAAATTTAACATCAGTACCATCTGTGGTATTTATATCGGCACTTTCTTTTACTTTATTAAGTACTGATGCGAAAGAAGATTCTCCGGTAGGTAGTGGTTTGTTATCCACTTTGGGAGTCTTCGGATTTAAGTACTGATCCTG
>JAILMY010000054.1 GCA_024692165.1 Butyrivibrio sp.
ACTAAGGGACATATGCCATCTATGCCAGTAATCACCTATAGTTGTTGCAAAGAAAGGTCTGTTAAAGTTCTCCGCCAGGGTAATTCCGAACATCTCCGAAATACCGCGAACCATATCTATTCCGCCGGAGAAATCCGCGTACAACTCAATATTAAATAAGAACACCGCTGCCACAACAATTGATCCCGGCACGTCGTGACGATCAATGACATTGTTCACAAATAAAGCCAGTCTGTCTGCTATCACCAGCTTTTTAAACAGTCCCCACAAAAAGAGCCACAGACCTGATCTTAACTGCTCGAAGTTAATCTCATGCTTTTCAAAGAACTGATGCTGCAGCTTATCGAATCTGTTGATAGGTCCCTGAATTATCTGGGGAAAATAGGATACGAAAAGCGCATAGTGCAGGAAATTCCGCTCCGCCTTCACATCCCCTCTGTACACATCGATCAAATAACCGATGGACTGGAAAGTGTAAAAAGACATACCAAGAGGAAGGATCAGCCAGCTAAAGGGGAGGAACTTCTTGCTCTTAAATACCATCAGCATTCCAAAGGCCACAACTGCTATAAGTGACAGTAATAGCAGTTTCTTCTTGGAAACCTCAGCCTTAAAGGCCTTCTTTTCTTCCTTGCTCCAGGTTTCTTTGTTCTCTTTTATGCTTTTCTTCTGAAAGTCCGCAAGTGCCTCCAGCTTTTTTGCCCCGAAAAAGGTCATCACCATGGTGATGGCCAGGAACACTGAATAAGCCTTGCCTATATATAGATAGAAGGCAAGACTTCCCAAAAGGAGCACAAACCACTGATGCTCCTTAAACACGAAATAATATGCAATTAAAAGCACACTTACAAACAACAAAAAAGAAAAGGAATAAACCATTTTATAAAAATCTCCGGATCACACAATCATTCCAGCTCTGCCAGCTTCTTTCTGTCAATCTTGGCATGAGCATTCATGGGCAGTTCCTGCATATACACGAACTTATTGGGCAGCATATAGGCCGGAAGGCACTTTCTGATCTGCTTGATGACCACATCATCGCAGGACTCGTCAGCACTGTAAAAGAGATAGATCATCTCTTTTTCCTCTTTATAAACAGCGCAGCACATCTTAATCTCCTCCAGGGCGTTGACCGCTGTCTCAATCTCGCCCATTTCGATGCGGTGTCCCATATGCTTGATCTGATGATCCTTCCTGCCGCAGTAGTAGAGATTGCCGGATTCATCGTAGTATCCGATATCACCGGTCCTGTACATCAGATCTTTGTAGGCCGTCACCTCAGGGTCCTGGACAAAGGCGCTGTCTGTCTGCTCAGGATTTGCATAGTACCCCAGCGCAAGGCATGAACCCTTGACGCAGATCTCACCCTTTTCGTTTGCTGTGCGAACTCTCTTCAGGGTATCGGGATCCACCAGGAGCATCTCAGTGTTGGCAAAGCTCTTTCCGATTGGAATGCTCTCTGTATCCTCTAACTTGCCCGGCACAATGTAGCTGCTGCAGTTGCAGGTGATCTCCGTCGGGCCGTACAGATTTACGAAAGTCGCATCCTTCCAGTAATCCATCAGATAATTGAGGCACTTGGCAGGCATTATCTCTCCCGAGAACATTACAAGAGAGATGCTGTCCGGAACACACGCATCAAAGAGCTTGAAATTCTGCACAATCCTAAGGGCAGACACCGCCCAGATCAGCACATTAACCCCATTTTCCTGAAGGTAAGGGAAAAGAGCTGCAGGCATAACAAAATAACTCTTTGGCACAATAACCACTGTGCCGCCCAGGTTCAGGCTGTTATAAATATCTTTTACCGAAACATCGAAATCAAAAGGCGCCTGATTGGCCATGACAGGCTGCTCCGGGAAAGGAAAACTCTCCGCGAACCTGTGCACCAGGTCGATGAAGCTTCTGTGGCTCACAAGAACGCTCTTGGGAACTCCCGTGGAGCCCGAGGTAAATATCGCATAGAGAGGGTCTGTATCGATGGCCAGCTCTCTGATTCTTTTTACTGATTCCACCTGGGCTTCATCTACCTCTTTTGCCTGCTCCAGTAATGAGTCAAAAGAGCATGCCTCTACCTGTAATTTCCTTGTGGTAGCTGAAAGACAGCATACAGGCTTTAATGTGTCCAGCATTGCCTGAACCCTCTCGGCTGGCAGTGTCGGATCAATCGGCACGTAAAAGTTGCCACTATACACAACTGAAAGGAAAAGCTGCAGGCTCTTGATGTTCCTGTCTATAAAAACAGCCACAGGCTTGTTCTTCTCATAGTCTTTAAGCTGCGCAATTTTGCGTATCACAAAAGCGATCTTTTGGCTTCTACTCAAAAGATCGTTATAAGTTATCGCTTCATCTTTATCCTTGAAAGCTATGCAATCAGGGTACTTTTCAGCGCTGCTCTCCAAAAAGCTCAGTACGTTTATCTCGTTCATAGCTATTATTCCTGCATGCTCTGGATCATATCCCACATAGCTTCTGCGCTGTTGAAATTCTCAGGCTTTAACTGAGATACGTTTACATTGATGTCGAAGGCTTCGTTGATCGCATTTACAATATAAATGATGTCGAAAGAAACCAGTATTCCATCATCGATAAGGGCTTCCTCGTTATCAAAATCCACGTCAGGTCTTGCACCCCTTAAAATCTCCATCAGTTCATCCATTTTAAATCTCTCCTATTACTTATTTATTTTTCCGAAATACGCGTTACTTTGACGTTGCATGCGCAATACTCATTAAGTCTCTGCGGATTCAGCGCCGGATTTAGCAGTTCGTCTTATATGTAGGGTTGCCGTCTCTGAGCATTTTACATGTCCCGTCCGCTTCCTTAACATACACCGCCGGAAGGTCCCTGCTAAGGAACAGGTATATTCCCTCGGTGATCGAGTATGCGCCGATGTTCTCAAACACCAGTCTGTCTCCGATCTTCGGGTCAGGTACCATCACCGCTCTGGCGATCATATCGTTAAAGGAGCACAGGGATCCGTACAGGTCGCAGGGAACTGCGTTGCCAGGAGCAGACGCACCTGCGGCTTCACTTCCTGAAACAGTGTCACCTGCGGCTCCACTTCCTGAAAAAGTGTCGTTACCTTCGTCTCTCTCCGCTTCTATTATCGGAGTTTTCATTACCATGTTCTGACCGTAGTAGCTGATATGATTTCTGCCACCATCCAGGATAAGTATCGGTGTCTCGGGAGTTCCTTTCACATCTGCAATTGAT
>JAILMY010000096.1 GCA_024692165.1 Butyrivibrio sp.
ATCTCGTCAGGCTTAACATCGATAACCGTTCCCTCAACAACCTCCCCTGTGTGAATTGTTTTGAACGATTCGTTAAGCATCTGTTCAAAAGTTTGTTCTGACATAATTCTGAACCTCCTCGATAATGTTCTTTGGGGTCGACGCCCCTGCGGTGATTCCCACTATTTTTACATCATCGTGTAAATCTAAATGCAAATCATCCAATGTCTGAATAAAATATGTATTGTCGCACTCTTTCGAACAAATTTCGTAAAGTTTCCGTGAATTGGAACTGCTGGCGCCACCAATAACGATCATAACATCAGCCTTGGCTGCAATTTTCTCAGCTTCTGTCTGGCGTTCGTCGGTCGCATTACATATGGTATTCACAACATTAATATTGTAACCGTTATTTTTGAAGATTTCAACGGTTTCTTGAAATTTCTTCTTGTTGAAAGTAGTCTGGGACACCAGTGTGTAATCCAGATCCTTTTTTTCGCTGAATTTTTGGGCCTCTTCAGGGCTTTCAATCACATAAACAGGGCCGTTTGCATAACTCACAATACCCTCGACTTCAGGATGATTGGCACTGCCTACAACTATGATCCTTTTGCCATTTGAGCTCTCAGTATCCACTACCTTGTGAATCCTTTTTACGAAAGGACAGGTGGCGTCTATTATTTCAAGCCCCGTTTTTTCAAGCGCAGCCTGTACATCACGGGTAACTCCGTGAGATCTGATGACGATTGTTCCCTTGGATTGGTCACCAGAATTGTGTTCACTATTTGAAAAATTGTCTGATTTTTTCAAATCCTCAATTGAGTTAATTACCTTCACACCCTTTTTTTCCAGGTCGGAGACAACTGTCTCATTGTGGATAATAGGGCCGTAGGTATAAATATTTCCTGTTTTGCCGGCACCGATCTGATCATACACGGTTTCAACTGCTTTTGTCACTCCAAAGCAAAAACCTGCATGCTCAGCTACTATTACTTCCATAGGTTTCCTCTCTCAACGCAAAAGTGTTTGAATATTTATGCAGAGATTTCTAAATATACTATACTTATTTTTTAGTGTCCTTGTAAAGAGAGATGATCTTTTCAGCCACCTCATCAATTGTCATGTATGAAGAATCCACCAAAACTGCGTCGTCTGCCTGCTTAAGAGGTGAAATCTCCCTGTGGCTGTCTCTGTAGTCACGCTCAATGATGTCCTTCTCGATAACATCTATATCACATTCTGTTCCCTTCTCTGTAAGCTCCTTGAATCTTCTCTCGGCTCTTACTCTTGAGCTTGCTGTAAGAAATACCTTCAGGTCTGCATTAGGAAGTACCACGGTTCCAATGTCTCTTCCATCCATTACCACATCAGTGGTCTCCGCAAGCTTCTGCTGAAGCTCCACGAGCTTCTTCCTGACATCGCCGTTTACGCTGCTGGCTGATGCCATTTTGCCAACCTCTTCTTTTCTCACGAGCTCGGTTACGTCCTCGCCGTTAAGGTAAACCTTCTGGGCACCGTTCTCATGCCTTATTGTGATATCGGCAGTCTGGCATGTGGCACTGATCTTCTCGGACTCACTGGCGTCAATTCCATTGTTCAGCATATATAAAGCCATGGCACGGTACATTGCACCTGTATCCACATAGATGAATCCCAGCTCCTTTGCCACCATCTTGGCTATTGTACTTTTTCCAGCCCCGGCAGGACCATCGATTGCGATCTTCTTACTCATTTTATTTCTCCTAAAAATTCAAATAATAATAATTCTGCTCGGCCCTCGTAGCATTCACGGATTCACTTCAGGCCTCTGCAGCACTCTTTCCTGCCAGATGTCCTGTGGACCAGGCAATCTGTAGGTTGAAGCCTCCGGTTTCAGCATCCAGATCAAGAACTTCGCCTGCAAAGTAGAGCCCCTTCACAAGCTTGGATTCCATGGTTGACGGATTTATCTCCTTCACGCTGACGCCGCCCCTAGTGATTATGGCTTCATTAAAGCTTCTGGTGCCGGTTATCGTCATGGGCACGTTCTTGATGAGCTTAACAAAAGCAAGTCTCTCCTCACGGGTAATTTCATTTACAGGCTTCTCCGGATCGATTCCCGAGAGTTTTATCATAACAGGAATCAGCTTACTTGGGAAAAGACCTCCCAAAATATTTTTAAACTGCTTATTCAGGCCCTCATCGAAATCCCTCAGAACCCGCTTATCAAGCTGCTCCTCACTCAGCGCCGGCTTAAGGTCAAGTAGTAGCCGTCCGCTCCTGTCCCTGTCATAGGAACAGCTGGCAGTCAGTACCAGCGGACCACTTACCCCGAAATGGGTAAAGAGCATCTCGCCAAAGCCGTCGTAGACGGGCTTTTCCTTCTTGCCACTCTTTGCACCAGGCTTATTGTCACCGTTTTTTTCCTGAAAGAGCTTCAGCCCCACATTTCGCAGCGAAAGTCCCTGCAGATCTTTCACCCAGGGCTCTGCAATCTCGAAGGGAACCAGTGACGGAAGGGCTGTAACTACGCTGTGGCCCAGTTCCTTGGCAAAGCGATATCCGTCGCCGGTGGAGCCGGTAGATGGATAGGACACGCCGCCTGTGCATACAATTACGCTGTCAAACTCTTCCCTGGTGATAGGTTCACCATCACTGCTGTAGGTAACAGCGCTGACATTTCCTGAAAGGGCCTCAATGGAAAGCACCTCAACACCAAGCTGGATATTAACACCGGCCTTCTGCACCGCTCTGTACAACGTATTTATGATATCCGAAGAGTGGTCGGAAACAGGAAACACCCTGTCTCCTCGCTCAGTCTTAAGACGACATCCGTTGCTCTCAAAGAACTCCATAACTGCGGTGTTGTCATAGTCGTACACCGCACTGTACAAAAACCTGGGATTTCTCTTTACATAGCCAAAGAAATCCTCTACGGCGCAGGCATTTGTCACATTGCATCTGCCTTTGCCGGTGATGAAGATCTTTTTCCCGGGTTTTTCGTTCTTCTCAAAAATAGTGACGCTTCCGCTGCTCTCCGCAGCAGCCAGCGCCGCCATCATTCCGGCCGCACCGCAGCCGATAACTGCTATTTTCTTGCTCATATCATTCCTTACAATTTAATGCTGTATGTTACCATGATCAGTTCTCACCCTGATCCTTATTCTTACCTGCAAGCGGATAGCCTATCATCGGCGCATCCGAAGCAAAATCAATCTCATCGTTCAGGTATACCTGATAATTGTTCCAGGTCTCCTCAAGCATCTTGAGATCCGCTTTGACATCCTGAGGGCGCTTCATGCAAAGAGCCACCACAAGGGCATTTATCACACTAAGAGGTGCTACCAGAGAATCAACAATGGAGGCCATTTCGCTCTTAGCAAGCAGGTTACATGAGGAATACAGATTCATTGGTGAATGCACCGAGTCTGTAATGGTGATAACCTTGGCATTCCTGTCGTTGGCAAACTCCATGCACTTTAAGGTTCTCATGGAGTATCTGGGAAAGCTGATACCTATTATAGCATCCCGATCGCTTATTCTTATCATCTGCTCAAACATCTCTGAAACACTGGTGGATGTAATGAGCACGTTACTGCCCCTGATAATGTTCAGATAGAAGTGTAAAAAATTCGCCAAAGGTGCGCAGGAACGCAGCCCCACAATATACACGGTCTTGGCTTTTAAAATAATGTCCACAGCTGTCTTAAAGGCAGCCACATCAATGTTGTTGATCGTATGCTGGATGTTAGACATATCGGACTGCAGGATTGCAGATAGAATCTCGCCCTCACTGCTTTTGCCGAATTTGCGGCCAATCTTCTCCACAGAGCCAAACTTGTCGCTTACCCATACGGAAAGCGCCTTCTGAAAAGCAGGGTATCCATCATAACCAAGGCTCATTGCAAAACGAACCACTGTGGATTCGCTCATGCCCACAATCTTGCCAAGTTCAGCGGCGGTCATAAACACAGCCTGCTCATAATGGTCACAGATGTACATGGCAATTGACTTCTTGCCCTTGCTCATCCGGGAATAGCTCTCATTTATTCTGGTAATAACGTCTACACCCTCATCAAACTTCATACCCTAGGCTCCTGCTCAGCCAATGCTGAAGGCTTTGTAAGCTGACTCAAGCAGGCCCACAGATGCTGCTTCATCAAGATCATAATCTCCTGTAACAGCCATGCAGCCGGCGCCATGGATAAAGATCCACATCTGCATAAAGAGCTGCTGAGCATTCTTAGCACCCTTAGCTGCCGCTTTATTGATCTCTTTTACCACGTTCTCGTTTGTACCGTTAACAAGGTCATACATGGTCTTGGATTCAGGCCCCTGCTCAGAGATGAAAAGAAGTCTGAACAGATGGGGATATTTCTGGGCGAAACCAATATAAGCCAGTCCAAGATCCACAAAAGGTACTTCGTGAGTCTTGTTAAAATCATTGTAGTAATCCTCATAGTAGGTTGCTGCCTTCTCGTAAACATCCTTCTTGAGGCCGTCCATATTCTCATATATACGGAAAATAGGCTGAGTAGAGCAGCCTGCTGCAGCTGCAAGCTTTCTTGATGTAATCTGCTCAAAGCCCTCTTTCTTGGTTATCTTGAATGCTGCATTAACGATTTCTTTCTGAGTAATAGTCGCTTTTCTGGACATCTCGTTCCTCCAACACTTGTATATAAGTTTTCACACCCATTATATATTAATAAAAGAGCATGCGTTATTATTGTACCCATAGCATGATACAGTTGTCAATGCAGTTGTGCATTAATAACAAAGATCAGTCCGGATTTTTTATATGCAAATACCCGGGATTTTTTATAGAATTAAAGGTGAAAAAAGATTTATCGGGGGGATAACTTAATATGAGTACACCTTTAGTTTGGGCTCACAGAGGAGCCAGCGGATATGCACCGGAGAACACCCTGCCGGCTTTTAAAATGGCAGCTGATATGGGTGCTGATGGAGTAGAACTTGACGTTCAGTTGACAAAAGATGATGTTATCGTTGTCTGCCATGATGAGCGGATCGACAGGACCAGCAACGGCGCAGGCATGATAGCGGATTACACTTTGGCTGAGCTTAAAGCATTTGATTTTAATAACAGCAACTATGCGTTTGAAGGTACAAAAATTCCCACAATGGAGGAGGTTTTTGATCTTCTTGAGCCCACTGGGCTTACCATTAACATTGAGCTTAAGACCGGAGAAATCTTTTACCCGGATCTGGAGAAAAAAATAGTGGAGCTCACCAGGAAAAAGAACTGGCAGGACAGAGTTATCTACTCTTCCTTCAACCACTACTCCATCATGAAGATAAAAGAGATTGATCCCGAAGCAAAGACAGGATTTCTTTACGCAGACGGAACCCTGAACATGCCGGGGTATGCCGCAGAAAATCAGGTAAATGCCCTGCATCCGGCCTTCTATAATCTTCAGTACGAGAACTTTATGGGGGACTGCGCAATGTATGACATAGATGTAAATGTCTGGACAGTCAACTCCGAGGCAGCAATGCTCCGTTGCAGAGATCTTGGCGTTAACGCCGTCATCACAAATTATCCGGACAAAGCCATCGCTCTCTACAAGTCTTAATGTTATATCAGTCCAAATATCAAAAAAGCTTACTAAGGGGAATAACATGAGTAATACACTTACATTTCTTGGGGAAGAAGATTTTCTCCCCGTAATGAATAATGAGATAAAGAAATGGCGGAAGGACCGGGTCACCCGGGGAACACTCACAAGTTTTGACGGAACGCACCTCAATTACTACATAGCGACTCCGGAAAATCCAAAAGCCAGTGTAGTGATCGTCCACGGAATGGCCGAGTTCTGGCCCAAGTATCATGAATATGCCTGGAATCTTTTCAGAGCAGGTTTTAAAGTGTTCTTTATGGAACAGCGAGGCCACGGCTACTCAGAGGGAAAGTGCAAGGAGCCTGACCTGATATATATCGATGATTACAGCACCTATGCTGAAGATCTTCATGTTTTCATGGACAAGATTGTTGTAAAAGAGTCAGCAGGCCTTGGCAAAATCCTTCTTGCTCACTCCATGGGCGGCGCAGTTGGCACTCTTTTCCTTGAAAAGTACCCGAAGTACTTTAAGGCTGCCCTTTTAAGCAGTCCCATGATACGGATGAAAGCAGGGAACATGTCTCCTATTCTGGTGATACTGCTTCGCATTTACGCAAAGCTGTTTAGAAAAGAAAAGTCTCTGGCTCCAAACCAGAAACACTTTAACCCGAATCCTCCCATTGAGACCAGCAGTGCCAAATCAAAGCCCAGGTTTGAGTATCAGCTCGCTCTTCGAAGAAGGGATGATCACTATCAGACCAGCGCAGCAACCTTTGGCTGGGCACTGGCCAGCGTCAAGGTTCACAATGACATTTTACGCCATGCAGGCAGCATCCGCATTCCCATCACCATTATGACTGCCGGAGATGATCACCTGATCGACCCTCTTGGCTATGATGAGATTGCGGAGCACGTACCTCAGATACAGTTCGTGCACTACGAAAACTCGCGGCACGAAATTTTCAACGCAGACGAGATCACCCGCAAGAAGTACTTCGCAGACGTGATCCACATTCTTACGCAGTATTCGCAAAACTAATGGGAGCCGCGCCTTGAGCGCAGCTCCCATCACAAAATCCTATCATAAAGTACTATCCTAAAAGTTCTAAAAGCTCTTCCTTTGAAAGCCTTGGAGTGCTGAGAACATCGCTATTAAGGAGCTGGTCCGCCAGTTCCTTTTTCTTTTCCTGAAGTCTGATGATCCTCTCCTCGATGGTATTCTTCATCACCAGCTTATACACTGTCACCACATTCTTTTGCCCGATCCTGTGGGCTCTGTCCGTGGCCTGATTCTGTACAGCGATATTCCACCAGTGATCATAGTGAATGACAATATCCGCAGCTGTAAGATTAAGTCCGGTGCCGCCTGCCTTTAAGGAGATACAGAATACCGCTGTGTCATCCTCCTGGAAGGCATCTACCATCCTGATACGGTCCTCCTTCTTGGTAGATCCGGTAAGAAGATAATGAGAAATTCCCTCTTTCTCAAAAATCTTAACAAGCCTGTCCAGCATAGATGTAAACTGGGAAAAGAGCAGCACTTTGTGTCCACTTTCTGCGGCAGACCTTATCATTTCCACCACCAGATCAGCCTTAGCGCTTCCTCCGTCATAGTTTTCGTACAAAAGTCCCGGATCACAACAAAGCTGACGAAGCCTTGTAAGCTCAGCTAAAATGGCAATTCGCTCCTGCTTAAGCTCGTCGTCATCACTTTCACTTACCATGAGCTTGACCTTTTGGAGATGTGCCCTGTAGAGCTGCTCCTGATCCTTTGTCATCTGTGCTACTATTGTCTCTTCCAGCTTATCAGGCAGATCTTTAAGCACATCCTTCTTGAGCCTTCTAAGCACGAAGGGCGATATCATGCGCCTAAGATGCTCCATCTCATCCTGGCTTTCTTCCTGAACAACCGGGATCTCGATCCTGTCTCTGAAGCTCTTGTAAGTAAAAAGATATCCGGGCATACAAAAATCAAAGATGCTCCAGAGCTCGCTCAACCTGTTTTCAATAGGTGTACCTGTAAGTGCAGCCTTAAATACAGCCTTTATGCTCTTTACAGCCTTTGCCAGCTGCGTAGTCTGATTTTTTATAAACTGGGCCTCATCGATTATCATGCATTCGAAGGACAGATACCTGTACAGATCTATATCTCTTCGCAAAAGATCATATGAAGTAATGATCACATCTGTCTCTTCCTCATCAATCTCCGAAGTCACCCGCTCTCTGTCAGGCTTTATGCCCACTGCCAATTCACATTTAAGGTCAGGCGTAAACTTCCTTATCTCGTGCTGCCAGTTATAGACCAGGGATGCAGGGCACACAATAAGTGAACAGGGCTTTTTTGTCCCTGCCTTTATTGCCTCTTCTTTTAAAGAGAGCAAAAGAGCCAGAATCTGAATTGTCTTTCCAAGGCCCATGTCATCAGCCAGAATTCCTCCAAATCCATTGCGCTTTAAAGCCCGCAACCAGAAAAATCCCGTCTTCTGATAGTCCCTGAGAACTTTTTTCATGGACTTTGGAACCTGAAACTCAGACTCATAATCCTCAGAAAAGCTCTTTACCAGCTTCTTGAACTCACGGCTTCTGCTGATGTGAGTATTATCATAGTCAAAGGCTCTTCCGGCCAGCTCATCCAGGAAAAGAGCTCTGTACCTGGGCACACTCACATGACCTTCCGCAAGCTGATCCATGGAAATCATAAGTCCATCTCTCAGGGAATAGAGCACATCCATTTCGTTACTGGAAAGATCCAGAATTTCTCCACTTTTGAGCTTATAATACTTCTTCTTTCTGTCATATTTGTTGAGGATCTCATTAAGTTCTTTTACCGAGATATCCTCAGGAGCAATGGAGAGCTCCAAGAGATCTGCCACCACTGAAACTCCCAGATTGACCCTAGGTGCTGACTTTATATGAACCTTCTTTATAGCATCGGAAAGATAAACCTCTCCGAATCTGTAGATCAGGGGAATGTCCTCTGCGATAAAGGAATAGAGCCTGTCCTGGGTAGCCTCTAAAGCCTCAAGTATCAGCAGACCCTTCTCATTGTCCAGCTTGTCAAAATAAGGGCTGATGGCCTTCGCAGTCTTATTCTCCTGATACATATCTCTTTTTACAATTATCTCATCCTGCTGACGCAGATTATCGATGCTATTCTCAAACACATGGAAGGTCTGCTCGCCGGCATTTCCCCTATCATAAACAGCCTGCACATCACAGGTTATAAGAAGCGGACTTGGCATATCGATATAGATCCTGAACCTGGCCTCATCGGGTCTGTACTTGGAAGCTATAAAGCCGTCGTAGCTGACATTTAAATATTCCTCAAGTACAGGTAAAAGACCTGTAGTAAACATTGGAAGGTCCTTTTCTGCCACGAAGAGCTCATTTTCCGTACGTCTTGCGGACAGAAAGTTTAAAAAGCCCAGAATAGGCTCGCAATCGCTTCTTGGGATTACAGCCAGTTTTCTTCTTCTCTCAAAATATATATTTGTATGGCCTTCAAACATAGTGAAAGCGCTGGCTTCGAAGTTTATACCATTTGGAGTTTTGTCAATGGTCAGATCAATGGGCGGAAAAACCGGTGTTATCTCAAGGAGCCTTTCCTCGGTGTATCTTGCCCTGAAATCCGCATTCCTGAAATAGACCCTGGATACGATGTTAAAAAAGTCATCAATTTCATTTCCTTCCAGCTCGATCTGCTTGCTGTGGCCTTTGCCGTAGGCATAGGTATTCTTTTTCTTTTCCCTGAAATAGGTTCTGAGAAAAGCAATTATATTCTGGGTTTCGGGGGTAAATGCGGACATGTCGTGAGTGAATGTAAGAAGCTTGCCATAGCTGATGGTCTGATTATCATCAATGGCAGTCACGAAATCTTCGATATCCTTAAGAACATAGCCTGCACCGGTAACTGCACAGATGTTAAAGCTAAGTTGCATCTTGTCCCTGTTATATAAAACATGGGGTTCAAGATGCACTATCGACGCTTTCTTATAAAGCAAAGGTGCATCACTTACCGGAGAATATGCCCGAAGCATCTTTTTTGTTTCAAAAGATGTATAGTGGAAATCCTTTGGTGCATCAGAAACAAACCGTCTCCCTGAGGCGGTTACAAATTCTTTTCTTTGATTGTCACCTGAAATGTTTTGCATTATTTCATTTTAACACACTAAGCAGTTCTGCGACCACTTCTTCCATGGTGTTGTTCTTCTCATCAATGGTAATATCAGCGTATTTCTCATAAAGGGTGCTGCGTTCATTGTAAAGAGAAATAAGTGACTGCCCAGGCTTCATCACAACGCCCCTCTGCTTTACGTCCTTTAGGCGCTTTGTGAGGATTTCCATATCGACCTTAAGATACACTACCCTTCCGATATTTTTGTAGTGATCCATGGCTTCTTTGCCATAAACCACACTTCCGCCTGTGGCAATCACGGTTTTCTCTGCTTCAATGCGTGAATTAATGCGGTTTTCTATATCTATAAAACCATCTACGCCTTCTGTTTCGATGATCTCTGAGAGTTTCCTCTTCTCTTTTTCCTGGATGACAATGTCTGCATCTACAAAATTATAGCCAAGAATCTTAGCCAGGATGACGCCAACGGTGCTCTTACCTGAGGTTGGCATACCTATAAGAATAATGTTGTCTTTTTTCATAATATCTCCACATTCCGTATCTGTAATAGTTTCTCACAATTAACCATTATAACAAGATATGGCTGTTTATGGAGAATTTTATGATAATTACTCATCACGACTGGCTTTCTTAGCAAAAATCTACTCTGTCCAGTGAAAAGAGACAAGGAATGACAAGGAAGTTATTACCCCCGGCTTTATCACGGTCAAAGTGGGATTCGGGATTGGCTTTAAGCCAGTCATTTATGACCTTGGACTCCTCAGCGCAGTCCCTTATATTCACGTTGTTTCTGGGCTCTTCATAGTAGGAAAACAAGAGATTTTCATGCATAGATATAAATGCATATTTATCCCCTTTTAATAGTCCCTCCTCTACGATTGCATTGTGATACATGACATAGGAAGGAAGCTTATCCGGGAAAACAAAAGCAATTCGCCCTATACGCTGTTTTTTATCAGTGGTTCTATAGTTCTCCCACTTATCAATATCATTCTCAGGGATATGATGATAATATACGTTGATCATGGGAGCAAAGTATACATCCCCATCTTCACGGGGCCAGGGCTTTAAATAGGGATCAAGATCACTCATGATATTGTCTACATTAAGGAGGCCTTCGCCTGAAAATTTATTAACAGCAAATGATTCCTCATTTCCTTCACCAAGGATTTCTTCCACATACAGGAATCCCATATTTTCATATCTGTAAAAAGAGGCATTGCATACCCTGCTTTCTTTTATGAGTTTTTCAAATCTCTCCCTGCATCTGTCAATGATATTATCAAGCGGGTTATCATTTCCTAAAATCTTAAAACTGCATCTGTATTGCATTCGTCTTATCATATGTTTCCTCCATAAATCCATATAGAACAAAGAGTCGCTCGCGACTCTTTCGCGCCCGAGCGGTATTGCAAAGCAATAAACTTCATCTCCGCGAGGTGCGCATCCATAGCGGAGCGCTTTTTATGATATAGGAATTTCGGAGAAATTTCCTATATCATAAAAAAGCGAACCCTATTAGCCATATTATAACCAATAGAGTCCGCTTTCATAATTCAATTCACTTTAAATTCTACGCAAAATGGACCACTAACCCCGTCCCCGGGGTCCATTTCGAGTCTGATTTAGGCGTTAACGATCTTGCCAAAGTCTGGCTTAAGTGATGCGCCGCCGATAAGACCGCCGTCGATGTCAGGCTTTGAAAGAAGCTCTGCAGCATTTCCTGCGTTCATTGATCCGCCGTACTGGATGCGAACTGCATCAGCTGTAGCCTGATCATAAAGCTTAGCAATGAGCTCACGGATAAATCCGCAAACTTCCTGAGCCTGGTCAGCTGTAGCTGTCTCGCCTGTTCCGATAGCCCAGATAGGCTCGTAAGCGATAACAAGGTTCTTAACCTGGTCAGCTGTTACACCTGAAAGGTCCCAAGTAATCTGTCTCTCGATCCACTCCTTGTAAGTTCCAGCCTTACGAAGTGCAAGAGACTCACCGCAGCAAAGGATTGGTGTAAGTCCGGCAGCAAATGCCTTCTTAACCTTTGCATTGATAAGGATATCATTCTCGCCGAAGATATCTCTTCTCTCTGAATGACCCATGATAACATACTTAACGCCTGCATCTACAAGCATA
>JAILMY010000169.1 GCA_024692165.1 Butyrivibrio sp.
GCAAAGCCGTAGGTATCACTGGAAAAGATATATTTCCATACAATGTAGGCCTGTCCGGAAATAGTCGGCGCATAGAAAAGAAGTGTCATAAAAGCCCTGATCTTCTTATTCTTGATGTCATTGATCATCCAGGCTATAAAAAGAGCCAGGAAATATCCGATAGGTCCTGTGATGACCGCAAACAGGAAGGTATTTTTTACTGCCGTAAGGAATACCTCATCCGCAAAGAAAAGATCCACATAGTTCTGCCATCCAACGAACCTTGGCTTTTCCAGCACGTTAAAATAGGTAAAGCTAAGGCCGATTGAGATGAGAACCGGGGCCAGTATGAAAATTGTAAAAAGAAGGCAATAAGGCAGAATGAAAAGATATGAAACCCGATGGCGCTTAACATCCTTCCAGGTTGCTTTCAGCTGTCTTTTTAAATATGCGGTGTAAATACTCATCTTCTTTAGTCCACAGCCAGACCGAACTCCAGCCTCTTTCTTTCTATTTCATAATTGATCTGTTTTACATAATCCTGCAGGGTTTCCCTGGGATCTTCGTTGTTGTTGTAAACAGTGTAAAAAGCATTTTTGATATGTCTTTCTGTAAAGTATCCTCCCGGAACCTGCGGAAGGGCCTTCACCCAGGTCAGCTGTCTCTTAAGCTGTCTGTAATCTGCGCTGGCCCATGGAAGGTTTTCAAGGGCGTCCATGTTGGCAGTAGCCACACGGCCTGCCACGCCCAGAACATTTTCTATCTCGTTGCCATAGTCTGTCTGGGTGTCACAACTCATCCACCACTTAAGGAATTCCCAGCCTCTCTCCTTCTGCTCACTGGTCTCCATGATTACGCAGGCAGTCTCCCATGCTGATACTGAATGATCCAGTGTGCCGTCTCCTTTATCGTATCCGGGAACCACCGTAAAGCCCCAGTCTCCCTTAATCTCAGGAGCAAAAACAGATAAGTAGTTGTATTGGGTGTAATCTCCTATAGCCAGTGGCATCTCTCCGGTTCTGAATCTGTTGGCCAGATCAAAGGTTACAGGCATATTGTAATTTACATAATCCCCGGACCACTGCTTGAAGGCTGCAATGGCGTTTTCTGTATCCAGAGCGCTGTGCTTGGAATCCTCCGTATAGTACTGTCCTTCGTGCTGGTACAGGAACATGGCAAAGGTAGTCCAGTCAGGGAAAATACCTATATTCATGTTGTTCTTCTGAATAACTGCAAGGCATCTGTAGAACTCATCCCAGGTGGTGGGAACTTCCAGCCCCAGCTCATCGAGAATATCTGCCCTGTAGAACATCACGTGGAAGGACATGGTCTGAGGAAGAGCATAAACTCCGCCCTCTAAGGTGAACTGATCCAGAGCTTCCTCGTAGAACCAGTGACTAACCTCTTCAAAGTCATCAAACTGTGTAAGATCCGCCACAGCATTTCTAAGTGCGTAGTTCATGGGCTCAACACCTGCCACGTTAAGGGCCACATCAGGTCCCTCTCCCGCCAGAGTAGCTGAAAGAAGCACATCCTTATTTACCAGCTTTACATTTACAGGAATACCGGTATCGGGAACAAAGTAGTTATCTACCAGGGTCTTTATAACCGTGGCCTGATCTCTTCCTCCTCCGGTCATACTTGTTATGTTGGCGCCGTCTGCCAGGATCCACACATCAAGGACCTGAGAATCCTCATATACTTCACCGATGCTGTCGTAGTCTTCCACAAAGCTTGCAAAGAACTGTCTCACTTCGTGGGAAACAGTATTCATAAGTCCGGGTTTTATCCTGGGTTCTTTTAAATCGCTGCCTCCAAGGATAAAGTAGTCGATTTCCAGAGGCTGCTCGCTCATGGTCAAAGTCCAGGAGCTCAAGGAAACAATATTGTCCTTAAAGGCTGACCACTGCTTGGCGATGCTCTCAGGCTTTTTTGTCATACGATCCAACTGATTTATAAGGTTGTCGATGGCCTGGGTCTCACTCCCCTTTCTGCCACCGGAATAGTTTTCCACCAGATTTTTGAGCTTTTGTATCTCGCTGTGCTGATTTTTAAGCTTGACCAAAGTGTCAGGGCACTTGATCTCAAGCTGATAATCTCTCATGGTATCCGGTGAACTTCCTATAACCATAAGAAGTTCTCTGTAGGCCTTGTTCAGCTCTTCTACGCTTTCACTGGAGGCCTCAAGAATATCTGCCAGTTCTCTTCCAAGAGATACCCTGAAGGTGAGTCTGTGACTGCCCTTGGTCAGATGAAAGTAGAAAGGCTCGGTTCCTGTACCTAAAGTGGACAGCTGCCAGTCATTTTCATAGTAGAAGTAAAACTCATTTGCCTCCTTGAAAGGCACCTCTCCGTCTATCTCCAGAGATCTGCAAACCGTAACTCCCGTGTTCTGATTCTGTCTGTACTTGACCATTATTGAATACAGGCCATCCTCCGGAACTTCTATGTCCCAGGTTATCCACTGACCCACCAGCTTCCAGTTGGCACCCCCTATTGTGTTAAGCCTGGTCTTGGATGCGTTGTAGGGTTCTGTCAGCGGTGATGTTCTGTCTGATATAGGATAAAGCGTTGAATTTGATTTAAAAGAAGCATCCTCTCCCTGAATCTTGCTCTCAAAACCTGTTACCGGGTTAAGGCCCTTTGCAAGGCTCTCTTCATAGTATTCACTGTAGCTTGGAAGCTCCTTTTGCCCCGTCAGCTTTATCCTTCCTATAACCATGGGCTCTTTTATGGCAACAAAGGAAATGGTGTTGATTCCCTTTTCAAAGTAATACTCATAGTCTCCGGTTTCATAGCCGTCGCTGTCACGAAGAGTTGTGGTGATCCACTCAGGGGCTTCTTTCTGCCTTGGTCTTACATCATTGTCCCTGGAGTCTCTCTTTATTTCTGACTCATCCTTCCAAACCCTTGTAAATTCCAGATACCTGGAGCCCTCAAAGGGAATCTCTCCGTTTACATAGACCTGACGCTGGATGTTATTGTTTTTTCCCTCAATGGGATAATAGGTCAGCTCGATGCAGTACATTCCTGCTTCCGGTACATCGATCTCATAGGTTACAGATCCTTCTTCATCGGTAAAAAGAGCATTCCCATCAAACCCCTCATAGGCTCCAAGAACCTTAGCGCTATCATCCGCTTCCAGATAATCGCCGCCGTCGACGAAAGCCTCTTTGGTCCCCTTCTTATCGCCTGAATGTTGCTCAAGATAGTCGCTGTAGCTATAAAGGTGGTGAACTAAGAGACTAAGATCAACGCTTTCCTCCTGAAATTCAGAGTCATCATTTGAGGATGAAGAAGCCATGGCCATGCTATGTGCAGGGAAAAAAGTAAGCCCCATTACACCGGCCAGTGCAAATGCAATTATGTTTTTAGTTACATGCTTCTTCATTTAATCAATGCCTCCAAAACAAAACTTTATTTATCCTCTTTAAGCTTCCACTCTGACACAAAGGAAAGTTCCATATCGCCATTATCTCTGAACTTAAGCGGAAGCCAGATGTATCTTGAATCGTGCAGCGCCTCTGAAAACCAGCGATCTCCCATGTAGATCCATGTATCACTCTCAGGTTCGTGGAAAATACAGGTGCTCTGAGAATCAAAGGTGGTCTTTTTGGTATCTCCTATGCAGGGGTCTTTCTTTGATGTCCACTCCCCCATGACCGAGTCCGCCACATAGTACCTTGCCTGGTTCGGTGCCCAGCCGGTACAGCCCGAGGACATAAGGTAATACTTGCCGTTTCTTAGGAAAAGAGCCGGTGCCTCCCTCTGGGCGCCTGGAAAGAGTCTTATGAAGTCTTTTCCATACACAGCTTCCTCCGGCTTCATGGCCAGATACGTATAGTCATCGTTTAATCGCGAAATATATAAAGTAAGATTCTCTTCGCTGGAATAGATGATATAAGCACTTCCGTCCACATCAGTGAAAAGATTCATGTCTCTTGCCATGCCACGGCTCTTTGGATACTTATCCTCCTGATCCGGTGGACATATATTGAGACGATATCTGTCTATGAATTTATAGGGTCCAAAAGGAGTCTTGCTGATGGCAACTCCTGCGCAGGCTGCAGCATAATTGCTGTCGCTCTCCGGTGTCGGTCCGTCTGCGTGGAACCACAGAACATAATTGTCATTCTTGGGACTATATATAACCTTTGGTCTTTCTATGACTGCTCTCTCGGCGCTTAAGCTAAGGGCCACATTATCCAGCTCATCGCTGCTGTAGCCGGCATAGAGTTTCTTAAAGTACTCGTCGGTATCAAGAGAATCTCTACTGGGAACATTTCTCATAACCACGCCTTTAAACTGCCAGTTATAGAGATCATCTGAGCTGTACATACAAACGCCGCCCCTGTATCCGTTTGTCTTATCCTCTCCGATCCACACCCACTTGTATGAATCCTCGCCGGAATCATTACGGATAATCAGCTTCTGTACCTGGCCTCCATGGGCCTGAATAACATTGCCATCTGTATCCTTCCAAACTTCCCCTGGTCTGAAACTGCTGCATCTGGAACTGTCCGCTGTCATAATTAACCTCTTAACATTGTGAAAAACTGCCGGTTTATGTGACTGTATATAGAAAACTATTAAAAAAATAATTTATTTATCAGAAATTTATAGATTTTTTATATTTGAACTAATTTCAGAATACACCGATGAATGTTTGTCCGCAATCGATTGCATACACAAATTTCACATGGATTTTTTGTGTATTTTTCACAAACAGCCCTTAAGCACAACCGATTTCACATATACATAATTTACTATGCAACTGGGTTGAAGAAAATAAGCGCAAAAAAAGATCGCTCCTTTTCATCGAAGCGATCTTGAATATCCTTATTTTCTTGTGATATTTGTATGCCTACTTTAGTCTGGCTCAAACTGCTCTACTGTCTGCTTTAGCCTTGCCCGGGAACTCTACTTCCTTCGATACACAGTGTAGCCTCCTCCTCTTGCCACCTCTTCCATATCTCTTGCCACATCATCCAGAAGACCCTGACTGAAGGGATAAAGCACCGGCCACTCAGGAGCGCTGTAGTTCTCATCTCTCTGCTCCGGTCCAATAACTACGTAGTTGGCCTCGGCCAATGTATAGACCTCCGTTGGAGTTACATCGTGGTAGAACTTAAGCACGTATTTCTGGAAATCATCAGTGTAATAAATGGTGTCGATCTCTTTTGTATCCATCTTAGCAAATGCCGATTCCATGGCGTTTTCCACCTCAGCCAGGGGCTGGTTGTAATAGCCTCCAAGGACGCTGCAAACTGCGTACAGGATTGAAAGGCACATGATCAAAGCGCCGGTAATAAAGGCTGTTTTCTTGTTCTTTATGGCATTTACAAAGCCTGAAATACAGATCACAAAGCCCACCAGAAGTGGAATCAGATAAAAGCTCAGTACCCTCTTGTAGGGATGAACGCTCTGGATTATCAGCATCGCGGGAACCAGTACAGAACAGCAAGATACAAAGAAAAGCACAAAACGTTTCTCCTTACCGGCACTTTTTTCTGTAAAAAGCTGGATAATACACACCACTGCGCCCAGGGATAACAGTACAAGCGCAAGGCCTCCGATCCTGTCATAGAACTGGGAGCACAGAACCTTGAAATAATCAAAAAGTCCCTTAACACACTCCGCCCTGTCAATACTCTGAATATACGGTGTAGCTGTCATGTACTCGATACCTTTAAGTGCCGCCTTAACCGGCGCCTTGAGGATCACACTCACCTGTCCCATGCCAAAGAAAGCACTGCCCTCCTCCTTACAAAGAAGATTTGCTCCGATAGCAAGCCAGATAAGAGTGTACAGAAATGTCGTAGCTACTGCTGCGCAGACTCCGGATAAAAAGAGCTGCAGAAGCTTTTTATATTCTTTTTCAAAAAGCAGGAACAAACCGCCTGCTATACATACAGGCATAACCCAGTAGATGGAGCTTGGAACAATGTAAAGTCCGTAGCAAAGAGCTGCTGCAAAAAGGACAAAATGTCTTTTGCCATAGTTTCCTGTGCAAATCTCCATGCAGGATAAAACAGCCACAAGAAAACATGTGGTGGCAAGGGTATAGCCCCTTCCCTGAACAGAGAGCCTGAAAACCAGATAGGCTCCGGCGTAAAGAGCTGTAACGGTAAGGCTGTAATACTTATCAAGGCACTTAAGGCACAGCTTATAAATCAGGATCAGATTGGTAACTGCAGCGATCAGGGATACTCCCCTAAGACCAATGTATGGATTTCCGAAAAAGTCAAAAAAGGCTGACAGCACAGAATAACCCACATGATTATTGGGCACCGGCCAGTGAATAGCCGCATATACAGGGCCTCTGCTGACAAAATAGTAATAGGTATAGAGTTCGTCGTACCAGGGGCCATTGGTGAACATCATGCGGATATAAATAACGCTCATAAACAGTACGAACAACGCCGCTATGAAATGCTCCTTTAAAAGCCCTGGTAAATTCTTCTTTTCCCTCATAAATTTTCCACTTTCCATATGTTTGGTATCTGCAAACTGCATCATCGAAGCTTATAGATATTTATCCAGTACCGCTCTATCAGAGCCTCCCCAAGAAGCTCAGAAGATACGCCAAGTCCCTTCCAGTTCTCCACTATCTCTTCCCTGGAATTAAAGCTTCCCAGGAAATAAACGTCCTGACCTGAAGATACCAGTTCTTTTACATCCGCATCCTTGGTAAGCTCATGTATGTTTCCAAGACCGTCCAAAAGGAGCCTGTCTATGGGCGCTTCATATAAATGCACTCTAAGATCAGGCCTGTAATAGGCGATCACCGCTGTCACATGGTCAAAATTGGTGATGACCACAGCATCCTCCGGTATCTCACTTACTTCTTCCAAAGCCGTTTTAGCATGATCAAGCTTCTTCTGCTCCTCATAGCTAAAGCCCTTAAAATTCATCTCTCCAATGAGAATGAAAGGAATCAGAAAAAGAATAAGCGAAAACCTGTCTATGGCTTTGTCAAGGATTATGGCCACGAAAAGCCAGAATGCTCCAAGGGTGGGCACCAAATATCTATATATAAAGATCGGTGTTCCCAGCGCCGAAAGTACAAATCCCGAAAGTACCACGATCACCGAAGGGGCGATCATCAGAGCCATTATGCGGATCAGGCCATGCCCTGTTTTTATAAATGAAAACACCAGCGCCGCTGCTATCACAAACAGCATCAGCCCCACTGATACGTAGGCAATCTTCGATGTGTTGCCCTCAGGAAGAGTCACAAATTTCACGCATCCGGCAAAGCTCCTAAGAGTCAGAGGCTGAATCCAGTAGCTTCCGCTTATATTCTTCATCTGACTTAGCAGGGTCGGAATCCAGGGCAGATACAGAATGCAGGAAAGAATCGCACTAAGTAAAATCCAGGACAGCCTCCTCTTGCTGACTGTGCTTTCCCTGTCTACAAAAAGAATTATCACTACCACAAGATAAATCCCAATAGTGGCGATGCAGGCATAATACTGGGTATAGGCCGTGGTTATCCCTAGAAGAAAAAACAGTGCACACTTAAACCTGCAGCTTTTTTCCCCGGAGGAAACATAGCTTTCCGCAACAAGCACATGCAGGGTCACCAGTAAAAGTGCCAGGGAATACATCCTGATCTCCAGGTAGTATACGCTTAGCTGTGGCATTACTGTTATAAGCAGGGAAAAAAGGCCCGAAGCAAAAAGGCCGAATCTCTTTCTGATGTAAGTGATATTAACTGCGAATAAAATGATCCAGGGCAGCAATGACGCCAGCTTGGCGGCAAAATAAAAGCTGCCTTCCCCTAAAATGGCGGTCACTACTGTGGTGAAGGCCTTAAGATAAATATAATAAAGCGGCGGGTGAACATCTCTGGCGGTGGCTTCAATGATATCCGATACGCTTCCCCTTACAAACATAAGGGAAAAGACTTCGTCGTACCAGATATCTGCGCCCCGGGCGAATTTAAGAATACAGATAAAAATGGCTCCACTTAGAACCAGAGCCATGATCCCCATAATAGATTTAACGTTACTGACTTTTTTCACACCCATATCAAATCCATAATCCAATACTTAGCACATCAGGTATTCAGGTACTTCTTTAACTTGTGCCTGATCCTCTGCATTGCATTATCAGTAGATTTCTCATCTCTTGATAATACTGCCGAAATCTCCTTTACGCTCATACCTGTAACGTAAAGATCCAGGACCTGTCTCTCTAAAGAGCTGAGCTCCCTCTCAATTGCCTCTTCCAGGTCCAGAAGATTTTCCTGATTGATCACATGCTGCTCAGGAATAAAGTCCGATCCGGCCTCCAGCACATCCTCAAGGGATATATCCGATTCCTCTTCGGCCCCCTCCCTCTTGGCATATATGGAAATATAGCCGTTTAAGGGCGCATGCTTCTTGCGGGCAGAAGCCTGAATTGCCGAATACATCTGCCTTGATACGCAAAGCTCCGCAAAGGTGGCAAAGCTGGCATCGCGGCCGTAATCATAATCTCTTATGGCCTTAAAGAGGCCGATCATGCCCTCCTGAATAAGATCCTCTCTGTCGGCACCGAGAATAAACATAGAGCCTGCCTTCTTCCTGACCAGGTTCTTGTATTTATCCATGATGTAGTCCACAGCAGCGGAATCCTCATCATCCTTAAGAGCAAGGATTATCTCCTCATCGGTTTTGTCCTTGTATTTCTCACTACTCACGTCTTTTCTCCGGTGAAAGTGCTCATGAACTTAGCCAAAGCAACAGGTTAACTGTCTGTTAAATATGGCTCAGCTCAGTCTCTGTCTTACAACCTCGAAGGCTAAAACTCCGCAGGCAACAGAAGCATTAAGGGAATCAATATCGCCCTTCATGGGAATAGAAGCGATCATGTCGCACTTTTCCTTGACAAGGCGGCTTACTCCGTTTCCTTCATTTCCGATAACAATTCCGATAGCTCCCTTTAAATTGAGCTTGTACATGGTCTCTCCGCCCATATCTGCGCAGGCAAACCAAAGGCCCTTGTCCTTAAGATCCTCGATGGTCTGGGCGATGTTGGTGACCTTGGCCACGGGAGTATAGTTGATGGCACCGGCTGAAGCCTTAGCCACTGTAGCTGTCAGACCTACTGCCCTGTGCTTGGGAATGATGACTCCATGGGCACCGGCAAGATTTGCTGTACGAATGATAGCTCCCAGGTTATGAGGATCCTCAATTCCATCCAGAATAATAACAAAGGGATCCTCGCCCTTTTCTCCGGCTCTTTCTAAAATATCCTCCACCGTGGCATACTCATATGAAGCAGCGTAGGCAATAACCCCCTGATGCTTGCCGGTTTCGGAAAGCTGATCAAGGCGCTCCTTTTTCACAAAGCTGATAACAGTGTCCTTGTGTTTTTTGGCTTCCCTAAGGATTGTCTGAACCGGGCCGTCCTTGCAGCCGTCCAGAACAAAAAGCCTGTCTATGGTCTTGCCGGAACGAAAGGCCTCAAGTACAGCATTTCTTCCTTCAACTATTCTGCTCTCAAAATTCTCTTCCATAAATTATTCCTGTTTTCTCTGTAATGACACGCCACCTTGGGCTGTCATAAGCTCATTTCAATATATCCAGTCCAAGGCGCTCGATTCCAAGCTTTATCAGCTCACAGGCCCTGTCCATGTTATCTGAAAGGTATAAAAAACCTATGACTGCCTCAAAGCCTGTAGCCTCCAGGTAGTCCATGGTGGTGGCGTTCTTGGCCTTGGTATGGGGCTTGGAGTTGCGGCCTCTTCTGTAATAATCCGCTTCTGCCTCGGTAAAATCATCCATCAGCACCTTAACAAATGCTGCCTGAGACTGGGCTTTCACCACGCTGCTGGCTCTCTGATGGAGCTTGTTTACCGCTGTGTTGCCCTTATTTACCAGGATTGAACGAACTATCACGTCAAATATTGCATCTCCGATATAGGCAAGAGTCAGGGGCGAATATGTTCTTATGTCCTGACTCTCTATACCAAACTCTTTATTTAAATAATCATTTAAATGAGCTGCCATTTAACTCCCTCACGAGTGTCCTTGATCTCTACGCCCTTTTCAAGAAGCTCTGCGCGGATCGCATCGGCGGTAGCAAAGTCCTTGGCCTTCTTGGCAGTTGCTCTTCTCTCGATGGCGTCAAGAACATAAGCCTCAAGCTCAGGATCTACATCCGGCTTATCTTCTTTATTTGAAAGAGCCTTGGCATGAGCTAAAAGATCCAGTGAAAGAACCTTATCAAAGCTCTCTATCAGTGCGATCTTTGTGGCATCGTTTGTATCTGCCTTAAGGACATCGTAAAGAACTGTGATTGCCATAGCTGTATTCAGATCGTTGGAAATTGCATCCCTGAACTTGCCCTCAAACTCAGCCTTAACAGCCTCGTCGACTACGCCGCCTTCCTTGAGCTCTGAAATTCTTTTTACAAGCTTGTTAAATGCGCCCACTACGCTATCAAGAGCCTCGAAGGAGAAAACAAGAGGCTTGCGATAGTGAGACTGAAGGCAGAAGAATCTGTAAACCAGAGGATCGTAGCCTTTTTCCTTAAGAAGAGAAACTGTAAGGAAGGCTCCCTTTGACTTACTCATCTTGCCTGACTGATCATTAAGGTGATTTGAATGGAACCAGTATCTGCACCACTCATGTCCCAGATAGCTCTCGGACTGGGCAATCTCATTGGTGTGGTGAGGGAAAATATTGTCGACGCCGCCGCAGTGGATATCGATGTACTCACCAAGGTGCTTCATGGAAATGCATGAGCACTCAATGTGCCATCCCGGGTAGCCAACGCCCCATGGGCTGTCCCACTTAAGGGCCTGATCCTCAAACTTGGACTTTGTAAACCACAGAACAAAGTCTGTCTTGTTTTTCTTATTGGTATCCTCTTCCACGTCGTCACGAACGCCCACCTGGAGCTGCTCTTTTTCCACATCTGAAGAGAAAACATAGTAGTCTTTAAGCTTGCTTGTGTCAAAATAAACGTTACCACCTGCCACATAAGCAAAGCCCTTCTTTATAAGAACATCTACCATGTGAATGAACTCAGGAATGCAGTTAGTTGCAGGCTCAATCACATCAGGTCTCTTGTTTCCTACAGCATCAAAGTCATTAAAGAAAGCATCTGTATAGAACTTTGCGATTTCCATAACAGTCTTGTGCTCTCTCTTAGCGCCGGCCAGCATCTTGTCTTCGCCGGTGTCAGCATCTGAAGCAAGGTGTCCTACATCTGTGATGTTCATGACACGCTTAACATCGTAGCCCGCATACTGGAGGGATTTGATAAGCACGTCCTGCATGATATATGTTCTGATATTTCCGATATGAGCGTAGTGATAAACAGTAGGTCCGCAGGTGTACATTGAAACCTTGCCCTCTTCTCTGGGCTTAAACTCCTCGACCTTTCTGTCTAATGTATTGTAAAAAGTAAATGTATTAGCCATTTTCGTCTCTCCTATATTTTTAGATAACACGGATTGCTCCGTGCTCTGCACTCCCGCAATCATGTTATCATACAGACTGCCTGCGAGGAAATGCCTTCCCCGGTTCCGGTAAAACCAAGCCCCTCTTCAGTGGTGGCCTTAACGTTTACCTGGGTTATATCTATACCAAGAGCCCCGGCGATATTCTCCCTCATCTTATCAATATGAGGTCGCATCTTGGGAGCCTGGGCAATTATTGTAGCATCAATATTCTCAACAGTAAACTTATTCTCGTCAAGAAGTTTCCTAACACATCTTAAAAGCTCCATGGAATCTGCTCCCTTGAACTTTGGATCCGTATCAGGGAAGTGTTTGCCTATATCCCCAAGAGCTGCTGCTCCAAGAAGCGCATCCATTACGGCATGTAAAAGAACATCCGCATCCGAATGTCCTAAAAGCCCCTTCTCATAAGGTATCTTAACACCGCCGATTATCAGGTCTCTGCCCTCCACCAGGCGATGAACATCATATCCCATTCCTACTCTCATATTATTTCCTCTTTAATACTTTCTATTCCGGGATAACCCACTTATCCTACAGGAACAATTCTACCACAAAGGCTGCGAAGCAGGCGCATCCTGCCACAGTCAAAAGACTCTTTTTATTAAATGCCAGTACCAGTGCCACTGCAAAGCCTACAACAGAAGAAAGTACATAGTCTGTAGCCGACAAAATTGCAGGAAATGTCATGGCTGCCAGAGTTGCATAGGGCACATAGTGCAAAAAAGACTTGATAAAGCTGCTCTTTATCTCTTTCCTTATAAGTGTCAGCGGCAATGCCCTGATAAGGTAAGTAACCACTGCCATAAGAAGGATGTATGCGTAAACCTTACTCATTTGCTTCCTCCTTTATGGGTGAAATCACTGCGGCTATTGCTGCCACCACTACAGTAACTATTATAATCCTAAAGCCGGAAGAAATCATTTTCAAAATGGGAGCATAGGTAAATACAGTGCTCATGGTCATTGCACACAGCACCACCACAAGCAAAGTCCTGTTCTTTCTGGTATCCGGGATAATTATTGCGATGAACATTCCGTAAATTGCAAGGCCAAGACAGCTGATAAGTCGCTGTGGCAGGAGCTGTCCCGCTATGGATCCCAGCACCGTACCGAATACCCACCCAAATACGGATGTGGCAATAAGGCCGTAGGAAAACATCGGGTAAAGAGGGCCTTTTTTGAATATGCTTACGGCGAATATCTCATCAGTAACGCCGTAGGATATGCCCAGTCTGTGAAGAGTGTTTATTTTTGTATCCAGCTTCTGGGAAAGAGCTGTACTCATCAGCATGTATCTAAGGTTAATGATGAGCTGCAAAATAGCAAGTTCCACAAAGCTGCCGTTTCTGGCAATCAGCTCCAGAGCCGAAAACTGACCGGCGCTGGTGACATTTAAAAGGGATGTCATGGCCGCCTGAAATGTGGTCATCCCAATCTTGGATGCCTCAATACCAAACGCGAAGGACACCGCCATATATCCCAGACAGATTGGCACAGCATTCTTACATCCATCCCGAAAGTCCTCAAATTCCCCGATTCCTTTTCTCATAATTCCTCACTCAAATCTAGCCAGGATCTCCTGCCTGGGCCAATGTTTCCTATTTATTCAGAGTTAATGCAACTATTTCCTATTCAAAAACAAATCGTTATCATGATACCCATATTATCCCAAAATATGGATAACAGAAATCAAAAAAGTATGAAATGTTGACTTCGTTAGCTATTACCACTAATTTGATCAATCAATTCTAAAATGTTTACGTTGTCAATCTGAATGCTTCCCTGTATCATCTGCGGAGATCCACCGCCCTTAACGTCGCAGGTCTGCTTGAGCTTTTCAAGAAGTGCCTTGCAGTCCTTTCCATCACTACCGGAGCCGATGATGAATCTGTAGCCGGCTTTGGCATCACCTGCGAACACTCCGCAGTAACCGGAATGCAATTCAATCAAAGCATTGACGGTCTTCCTGATCACGTTCTGGTCGATGGAACCGTCTTTTACCAGGAAAACGTCCTTCTGATCCGCATCAATTCCTGCAATCTGGTAGCCGATGAGTTCTTCGTTTGCCCCGTTCAGCCTGGCCTTTAAATCTGCATTTTCTTCCCTCATCTTATTGAGCGAAGGAATGATCTTATCTGCAGAAGTTGTGAGCATGCCTGAAAGCTGAGTAACTATCTCATACTGACTTTGAATATACGAAAGAGCGCGTCCGCCGCAGAGAATGCTTACTCTGACGCCGCCCTTGTAGTTCTGGCAGCTGATGACCTTTAACAGGCCGATTTCTCCTGTCCTCTCCACATGGGGAGCACAGCAGGCGCAGTCGTCATAGCCCGGAATGGTTACAATCCTAATGTCACCTGTCAGTTCCTTTTTACTTCTGTAATCTATGGTATCAAGCTCTTCCTTGCTGGGGAAGCGGCACAAAACCTCAATATTTTCCCAGATGGCTCTGTTTACCATATATTCAATCTTCTTTATATCCTCGGATCCAAGGACACCGTTGTAATCCATGGTTACTTCGGCATCACTTAAATGAAAGCCCACATTATCAAAGCCGTATTCGGAGTGCACAATTCCGGAAAAGATATGCTCTCCCGTATGCTGCTGCATATTGCTGAATCTGTGACTAAAATCGATAAGGCCGTAAACCCTGCTGCCTACAGGAAGTTCCCTGTCCACAACATGCCTGATAACGCCCTCTTTATCGATACTGACATGGGAAACCTTAGCACCTCCGTCAACAGTTCCAATACCTGCTGCCGTACTTCCTTCATCCTTATCCTCGCCGCAGACACTTATCACACCCACATCTGAGCTCTGGCCTCCCTGCTCAGGAAAAAAGGCTGTTCTGTTCAGCACGACCTCAAATTTCCCGGTTCCGGTGCCGGCCTCTTTGTCCTTTGGAGCGCCGTCGCCCTTATATACCTCGGTGCAGCTTACTACCTCAGCCTCAAATTCTTTTAAATATGCACTTTCATAATATAATTCAGTAGTCTTACTCATAATCCCGTTACTCTCCATAACACAATCATGAATAATTCTACACATTTCCCTGGTTGTTCGCAACCTTAGTTGTCGTTCATGAGCTCATTTGCCTTATTGATAACCATTGAAAAGTCCTTTGTGCCATACATGCAGTAAACTGCACCAACAGCCACATTGATCCCACTGTTTTCTATAAGCTTTTTGAACCGGTCCACATCGTTGTTAAAGAACAGCTCATCTGACTCAAAGCCAAAGGCTGCAAACTGAGTACCGGTGATACGATACACATTTGTTTTTCCGAACACATCCATAAGATATGATGACACTTCAATGATCATCTTATCGCCGGAGTCGTAGCCATGGGCATCATTGGCATCATCAATACCCTTTATCTTGCAGAGCAGATATCCAAAGGGCGATGAAATGTCCAGTTTTTCACCTATGAATTCTCTGTAAGCTCTTCTGTTGTAAGCCCCTGAGAGATTATCATTGTAGAAATATGCTTTAAGCCTCTTTTCCTCATCACGACGAAGAATGAACTGTGAGATAAAATATGAAGTCATATCCACAATTCCCGACGCCTCCGAGAACTTAGCCTTAGGAATATCAAGCATTACCAGAATTCCCAATATCCTGTCATTTACCTTCAGCCCCCTGGCCACCATATTCTTTACATTATTTGCATTAAGGATCTTAAACAGTTCGAAGTTCTCCAGTTTACAATCCTCTGTATTTTCAACAATAAGCTTGTCATTCCGCTCATTAAATATCCTGTAAATATCCTCTATAAGACCATGATAAGGAAGGTACAGAAGATCCACTGCTCCGGGATCTCT
Source organism: Butyrivibrio sp. (assembly GCA_024692165.1). GTDB lineage: Bacteria > Bacillota > Clostridia > Lachnospirales > Lachnospiraceae > Butyrivibrio. The sequence goes on from JAILMY010000169.1 coordinate 15,259, forward strand.
GCCCTTTTCGTACCAGTCATAGGCGCCGTGATACTTGCCGTTATTCTGATCTTCAAAAATGGTGACTCTTCCTGCACCCAACTCTTTTCCCAAAAGACTGAGGATGGCTTTGATACTCTTGTCCGAAGAATCAGAGGAAATCGCATATTGCATGACCTTGTTGACAAATCTGTCTCTTCGGATTGATTCCTGATCTCTTGTCCACCATCTCAAAAACTGAGTCAACATTATTATGAAAAACAAGAGTGTCCCATACAGGACAAAGGTGCCATAGGACTCCACATGTAAAATCCCATAAACAAAGGCGAAAAAATCCATCAGAGCGCAGCATAATAAGATGATATTCCCGGCAAACACGTATCTAAGCTGCCTGACAATACCGTTTGTTCTGCAGTAGATGGCATTATCCAGGAATATGATACTGACAATAACTGCGATTACTACCAGGTAAATGATCAGAACATTTGTAAAAGTTAAGAGCATATCCACTTTAAAGAAATACCTGGCTATAAGAAGGAAACCGATGCTTGCAGCGGTAATACTAAATCCCAGAACATGATATATAAGGCGCTTAAGAGCAGTCAGGGAATTAAAAAAGCATATCAGAGGAAAGCCTGCCAGAAAGACCATAAACCTGTTAAGGACTCTGCAGGTATAAATAGCTCCCGTCAAAAGCTGCAACGTTTTTGTATCCTCTAAAAGCCATATTCCTATAACACATGCAAATACTCCAAGGGCCGTAATATCAAAGGGCAGATTTCTGGAATCATAAATGCACATGGAAACAATTATCATGATTAATCCATAAAGAATAATGATTATGGATATAACCACTCCGGCCAGACTATTGGAAACCTTCAGCTTGACATAATTCTGGGGCGGACTTATAAATACTTCCCAGACACCGCCTTTTACCAGGCCCTCAAACAGCGGATCAAAGTAAATGGTTACTACACGGTTATTATCCACGCTTCCAAGTCCAACCTGATGGAAAGCAATACCATATCCCATTCCGCTGATGTTTTCCTTGGAATTAAAAGAATACCTCTCTTTACCATCAATGAAGACCTTCAGGTTAACATTGATACTTTCAAAGCACAGGCAATCATCGTCGTTAAGATTGTTCGGCAACTGCTTTGAGAGGCTAAAGCTTCCTCCGTAGTCACCTACTCTGACATCTTCGACGTAATGTATAATGCCATTCTGATCTCTCCATCCGTCAGAAAAGGCAGTAATGCTATCCTTATAGCTGTTATCAAAAGTATCTGATCTAAAAAGAGCAATCAAAACCACAACAGCTACAGCTATGCCAAAAATAAGTGATGATATTCTTCTAATGTCATAGGTTCGTTTATTCATATAAATCCTTTACCGGGCTATGACCGCCTTCATTTCTTCGAAGTTATCCTGTCCCAATAGACTCTCTATTTTATCAAGCTTTTCTACTACTTCATCAGGAAATCCGTATTCTCTCGCCTCATTAATGGTCTGACTTATGTAGGCTTTATCCTTATCGCCTATTCCCTCTATGAGGGCATCGTACATACTCTCTAAAAGATTCTCGTCCACTCCCCCGCAGATTCCCGAAAGTGCCTCTTTATATCTTTTCAGCTGGGTGATAACTTCCTCATTATGCTCACGTATATACTCTGTATTTCCTTCTTTACCGGCATTTTCCAGCCCCAGAGCATCCTCAGACAGCTTCATTGCACCCACCAGTTTTGCCGAGCTCTTAAGGGCATGGACTTTAATAGTGTAATTCTCCCAGTCCTCTGTATCATAGCATCGGCTTATATCATTAAGCTTTTCGTCGATGGAATCATAGAATATCTTCAGAACTGATTTGAAGACATCCAAAGATCCGCTGTTTTGGATTGCTATATTCTGATCCAGTCCCTCTATGCCTTCATACCACACAGGCTCTTTTTCCGACTCTGATTCCGATAAGCTTTCCCCCGAAATATCATCCCGGGAAGTATCTTCATAGTCTTCATCATAGGCAATGCTTTCAACAACCTCATTTTCATTATCAGGTAAAAACATGGAGCCAATCCGGTAAGGTTCAGCATTTTTCTCATAGAACGTAAGTCCCAGTGCTCCGGCACCTACGTTAAGAGCCATAACCGAACTGATCTTAATAAATATGATATGTTCAAACTTCTGATTCGCTAAAATGAGCTTTCTTATGTATTCCTTCTGTCTTTCGGTAAGATCCGGATGGTTGACGATGATCATATCCAAATCCGGCTTTCTGTAAGCCGGAATCGCGTAGTCTATGTATCTTTTATATGCCTCCTCCAGATCACCTATTTCAAGGCGCTCCATTTTGTATACGCTCTCCTGGCACTTGATAATGGGTCTGATACTAAAGGTCCTCATGACGTCTGCTATGACCTTGCTGTAGGCATCCTTGGTCCTCATATAAAGGTCTCCGTCTGTAATAAAGCTGCAATGAAGGAGTGACCTGGCTTTTCCAAGTTCTTCAAGAATCCTTTCCACAGACTCACCCTTTGAGGCCATCCTTTGAGCCAAAAGTGCTAAAACTCCGATGGCACTTGATCCGACACCCGAGTCGAAGATTTCAACATTACCGTAGGCCTTAGCAGCCTGGCTGGCTCTTGAATACTCCTTGCTGACAGTACCTGCAGAGGATATGTAGATGACATTAAGAGCTTTTTTAAGCTGCTGGGCAAAAAACTTCTCATACTCCTCAACTGACGGAGTATCAGATTCAAAATTCTGCCCATTTTTCAGGTATCTCATAAGTTCATCAGTCTGAACCTCAAGCCCGTCATAGAATATTTTATCTTCATGGCGGATAATGAACGGAATGCATTCAATCTGGTACTTGCTGATCTCACGTCTGGGAAGATCACATATGTTTCCAACTGTAATAACCACAGAAACCCTTCTGTTATAGCCCTTTTTGGTATTCATGGAGAATCGTGCCAGGCTGCCATCCCTTAAAGGTACTACCTTGGATTCAGGGAGATAGGAAAGCACCATGTTTTCAAGCTGATTACCTGAAACCGGCTTTACAAGATAATCCTCAAATCCGCTTCTTGCATAGAGTTCTTTGCTCTCACCTCCCGTATTTGCAGTCAGAGCAATTATCGGTGTTCTGGTATTTAAACCGGATGGCTGTTTTCTGATATTCCTAAGGCACTCTATACCGTCCATTTCAGGCATGAGATGATCCATGAAAATAATGTCATAGGCGTTGGACGAGGTCATATCCAGTGCCTGTCTGCCGCTCATAGCTGTATCTATGGTCATTTCAGCGTCGGCTAGGAGCTTTCTTTCAACCTCAAGATTCATTTCATTGTCGTCAACAATAAGGATTCTTACATCAGGAGCAGTAAATCCCGGTTCATAGCTTCCTACAGTGGCAGGATTTTCATAGTTCTCAACATTGAACTCTCCTACGGATTCAGGGCTGATGATCTTCTGCCACAGCGTAACCATGAATGTAGAACCCTGGGTGTAAATACTGTTTACAGTGATTCTGCCGCCCATAAGCTCCACCAGATTTTTAACTATGGAAAGCCCCAGTCCGGTTCCTTCAATTTTGGCATTCTTTTCTTCATCTACTCGTTGGAAGGCATCAAAAAGATATGGAATAGAATCCTGTTTTATTCCCATTCCGGTATCGGATACTGAAAAGGTGATCGCCACCTGATCCTCCTGAATGGTCTCTTTTTCGATATACAGAGTAACAGTTCCTTCCTGGGTATACTTGACTGCGTTACTTAGAAGGTTAATAAGTATCTGCTTGATCCTGACCTCATCTCCAAAAAGCTCTGCTGGTATGGAAGGATCCACCTCCACCTTGAACTCAAGGCCTTTTTGCTCGGCACGAAGCCATATCATGCTGACAATTTCAGAAACCAGGGCTTTAAGACTATAGTTAACCGGGACAATATCCATTTTTCCGGCTTCGATCTTGGAAAAGTCCAGAATATCATTGATGATGGCAAGGAGCATCCTGCCGGCACCCTGGATTTTTCCGGCATCTCTTTTTATCTCTTCTGAAGCATCTTCCTGCCTTAGGATAACTTCGTTTAGACCCAGAATTGAGTTGATAGGCGTTCTGATCTCATGGCTCATACTGGAAAAGAACCTGTTCTTGGTGTTGTTTAACTCTTCAACCTTTTTGGTCTCCTCCCTGGCCCTCTTGTTCTCTTCCATGTACAACCTGTTCTGGAACCAGGTCATGACAAAGCACACAATTCCAACCTCTACCACTGCCAGAAAAGAATCCATGAACTGTATTTCTTTTCCCTGACTAATAATATATTCCGGGTAGTAATATCCCAAGTAATAGAGGATATAAATGACAGCAGTAAGAACAGCCAGCATGGTGAGTCGCCATGCCCCTGATAAAACCAGACCTATATACAGATAGCTGAATACAAACCAGGGAATAGTTCCACCGCTGATGCCACCGCCAAAGAAAAACGATAATGGTATTACAATCAGGACCACTCCTAAGGATACAATCCTGGTGGTCAGTTCGACCCTTTTATTCTTTACGCCAATGTAAGTAAATGCAGGAACTGCAACAAGCGTAATTATATGAGTTATGATCTCGATAATATTCTCATCGTATAAGATGTCTCCCAAGAGAGCCAGACTCACAATGGCAAGCGCAATAATAGTGAGCATGACATACACTCGCTCAGTAAGGCTTTTTGAAGCATCAAACAGCATTTCTTTCAGCTTATTTATCAATTTCATGCTATGCCTCCTGTTCTATGCTTTCTGTTAGAATCAGGCATAACGCTGGTCATGACACGTTCAAATTCGTTTATATCGATGGGCTTACTGATAAAGCCGTCAAAGCCTTCTCTCAGGAACATTTCCCTGGCACCGCTTATGGCGTTGGCTGTCAGGGCTATTATGCATATGCTCTTATACTGCTGATTTGCAAGGCTTCGTATCTGCTTCATGGCTTCTATGCCGTCCATTTCAGGCATCATATGATCCATGAATACCACGTCGTAATCATTCTCGGCAAACTTTGCTATAGCCTCCCTGCCACTGCCGGCAGTATCAATGATCATGTTGTATTCCTTGAAGAGACCGTTGGCCACCACAAGATTCATAGGTTCATCATCAACTACCAGTGCCCTGACTCCATTAAGTACGGGAACACTATGAATATCATCACGAAGATCCAGAGCCTCCTTTGACTCTCCACTGAGAATTCTTACTATGGAATAGCCATACAAAGGCTTTGGAATAAGAACAATTTTGCTGTCCGGTGGTGCCTTAAAATCTCCGGGCGCTGACACAGTTACAACGCATCCTTTATCAGCCAGCTCATCAAAATATTCTTTATTTGCCTTATACTCTTCATTCCCCATGAATATGTGAGTGATATTTCCTGCATCCATGAGTTTTTTCATTTCCTTGATTCCCGTGGCTGTATAAAGGTTTACCCGAAGCCCCGCGGCAAGATTTGTAGCCATCTGCCTGTAGAACTCACGAACCTTGGAAACCTGGAATTTTTCAGGATTAAAATGATAGGCAATGTTAATAAACCTGCTGTTTTCTACTCTAAGGCAGGGCTGAGGATTTATCACTTCCTGTACTATGCTCACACGGACAGTGGTTCCCTGTCCCGGTTCACTTTCAATTGAGACAAAACCGTTCATCTTTCTGACAAATCCGTAGACTATTGGAAGTCCCAGTCCAATACCTCCCGTAGAGCGATTTCTCCTTCGGTCAATCTGGTAGCTTCCCTTGGAAACCCGCTCAATGTCACTGCTTTTCATGCCACAGCCGGTATCCTTGATCTCTATAAGGAGATTATATCCATAATCTCTTCTGCCTCCTGATATGTGAAGGTACACACCGCCCTTTTTCGTAAATTTTGTGGCATTACTTAAAAGATGTCTCATGATCTTGCCCAGCTTTCTAACATCGCCGTTCATGACTGAAGGCACATCGGGGTCAAGATCAACCACCAGCTCAAGACTTCTCTTTTTCCATCTTGCCTTGTAATCGGCAATAACATCGTTAATGAGAGATGTGATCATATACTTATCTATCTCAAGAGCCACATCTCCCCTCTCTATTTCACTGTAATCCTGGATATCATCTATCTGCCTTGAAAGGCGTCTTCCTGCATCCCTGATGGATTCAATATCTTCTCTTTCCTCACGCTTTAAGATTATGGAGGTAAGACCATTAATTACATTTACCGGCGTTCGAAGTTCATGGGATATATTGACAAGAAAGTCCTCCATTTCGGACTTTTCTTCCTTTTCAATTTCGTTCCTGTCATTTGTCTCCTCTCTATTTCTGAGCTCTATGTTGATTATTTCCGAAAAAGCCCTGTAGGCACATAATACAGTGAGAGTATGAAGCGAAACTCTTGTAAAATAAACTGACCTGACAATCTCTTCTCCGCTATTGGCCTGCAAATATAGATGTACAATGAACAGCATAAAGAATTCAATGACAGCAAATATAAGGACTCTTTTACGAACAATAATGGCTATTATAGCCATAAGAACCATCATTATCGGCGCAATATCTTCAAAACTGTCCTTATGTATGCCATGGTAAAAAGAAACCAGCATATACAGGATCAGATAATAATTCTCTCTGAAGTAGGTATTTATCTGATGAGTAATATGGATAAACCATGCCCCGGCTACTCCGATCAGGATGAGCGGCGGCACCCAGAACTCCCAGCCCTGAGTAATACTTGCAACGGTAGTTCCCAGGCAGGCAATGGTTATTATCATAAGCACAATATTGTGAATCCGGTCAGTATGAGATGTATGTGTTTCCATGAAGTTCCTCTCCTATGGCTACTTAACAATTTACTGTTACTGCAATCGTTCAAATATTGTAAAAATGCGCATATCTATTCATTATATCGATAACTAATTATAGCAACAATGCCAGATACAGTCTATTAAGGAGACCTCAACAAATCCTTAAAGAAAAATAAAAGGAGACTGTATTAAACAGTCTCCAGTGGAAGCTCTGAAAGTTCTTCAATAACCCTTCTCTTTATCTCGTCCTTTTCAGTCTCGAGAGAATAAGCCATCTCAGTGTAAAGAAGCTTTTCAGCCATATTCAAGTATTTTTCATTCAGCGTGGCAAACTTCTTGCCTTCAGCCTCTCTGATCGCTTTGATCTTGTGCAGGGACTTAACAAGACCCATCATCTCTTCTGCAACATTTCTCTTGATGATCTCTAAAATGGTTGCCTCAGCCTTCTTGCCCTCAGGGAGCTCAGCATCCACAATCTCTTCGATATCATCCATCAATCCTTCAGCATAGTCAGCGCTAATGACTTCGCGTACCTTATCCTCGGCACCGTCCACCGGTACATACAATATGCTGCCGGCATCGACTGCGGAAATCATCATGTAATACTGTTTCTCTTTTCCCCTCTCAAGAAACGATGGAACGAGAATATCTCGAACCTGGCATAAGCCATGACTACCGTAAACTACGCACTCTCCAATATTTAACATCAAAGTACCTCCTAAAATCCTGAATCCAAAGGGGATTCAAAACGAGCCCCGGGCTCAATTAACCGAAAGCGCTTTCATGTCTGAAGGATAAAAAAACATGGAAGTGGGATGTCCCTGGTCCCCCCAACCATGTTAGTCTCGCATGGAACAATTATAACACGATATTACATTTTTTGTAATACTTTTGTTCATATATTTTTTATATTTTTTTGCGCAAAGAAATCTTCTCTCGTAAGGACGCTAAAATGCTCGACCCTGGTTTCACCCAGCATGATAACACGGGTGTCCGGATTAGTATGATGATATTTAAACCCGCATTTTTCCTGGACTCTTTTGGACTTCTCATTGCCGTCAAAATATCCGCAAAAAACTCTCTCAAGGCCCACGTCCTCAAAGCCGTGGCGAAGGACCTCTTTTGCCGCCTCAGGCACCAGTCCCTGCCCCCAGAAGGGGACGCCTATCCAGTAGCCAAGCTCCGCCTCATTATCTCCAAGAGGTCTTTCCTGACTTCCCTTCAATGTAAGACCTATGCTGCCCACGGGCTCTTTTTCCCTGCCCTTTAAGCAGATGGCATAGACCTCCTCTTTGGAAAAAACGACCCTGATAACCGCTCTGCTATAGTCCTCATCCTTGTGGGGAAGCCAGCCGGCAGCCGGTCCTATCCTCTCATCCCTGGCATACTTAAAGAGGCTGGCGGCATCAACCTCCTTCCAACCCCTTAATATCAGTCTGTCAGTTTCAAGTACAATCCCCATTTTAGGCTATAGCCCCCAATTCAAATATTTAAAGAGTCGTGTAAGTAAAGCCTGTTTTGGCAGTAAAAGCTTCCATGGACTTTTTGAAAAGAGTAATATAAGCATCCTGCTTGTGCTGAGCTTCATGGCCAAGGAAAAAGATAACCTTTCCGCTCTTGATATCCCATTCGATATCATGCTGCGGATCCAGGGCATCAATATCCTTAAAGCTAAGGCCGTATTTTTCCCTGCAATAGGCATCCCTGTTCTCCATATCCATGGTCAGTTCTATGATCCTGTTCTTGGTCTTGAGCAGAGCATCCAGTTGTTCAAGCATGATCTGGTGAGCTACGTTAAGTGCGGTGATCTCATACCCAACAAGCCTCATGTCAGATATGATCCTGTCAAAATCAACAGCGCAATGCTCGAACGGATCAACCTGATTCTCGCCATAGCAAAATACTGCATTGTAAAGCCCTTCGTTCATATCCTACTCCTTTCGTCATTCCTGTGAAAAAAGTCCTTTTTGCGACTTTAAAAATTCTATATAACCATCTTCAGGTATCGGTCTTGAATAGTAGAAGCCCTGAAGATACTCAACCTTTTTATCGATAAGAATCTTTGCCTGATCCAGATTCTCAACACCCTCTGCCAGAATATGAAGCCCAAAATCCCTCAGGAAATTGATGGTATAATCCAGCATTTTAAGATTCTCAGGTTCCTCCGGATCAAGGCACTTCCACACAAACTCTTTATCCATCTTGACCAGAGCATAGTCCATTTTAAGGATTTCAATGAGGTTTGAATATCCCGAACCAAAGTCATCCATTGAAAAAGAACTGCCCTTTTCCCGTAGGCGTCTGACATTCTCCATAAATACCTTGTCGTTGCTGATATAGGAGGTCTCCGTAATCTCGAAGTTTATAAATTTAGGCGGTATATGATATTTTTCCATCTTACTGGAAAGTCTTGAATGGGTGTGCTCATCCACCGCCTCATTTCCCGAAAGATTAACCTCTATCATCTTTACTCCGTAGGATGAGAGGTTTTCCCTTGCTATGAAGGAACAGACCTTTTCGAAAACAAGATCGTCAATCTCCTGTATAAGTCCGCACTTCTCGGCTACCGGAATGAAATCCTCAGGAGAAATGAAGTTCTCATCGTCCTTCCTCTTAAGCCTTACCAGGGCCTCTGCCGATGAAAAGGATCCGTCTTCAACGCACAGGATTGGCTGGTAGTAAACATCGAAAGCCTTGTCCATTACCGCCTGTCTTACCACATCCTCTATGGAATATCTGAACTTCATCTTGCCAATGACTGTATCATCGATAACAAGATTCGGTGAGGACTGGGTATATACATACTCTCCTGAAACAAAGGTAAGGGCCTGCACCGCCTCGTCAATGTTCTTTGCATATTTAGGGTGTTCCAGAATGCAAAAGGTCAGTCTGTAATTGGCTCCGCTCTCCTTCATTCCGTTGACCAGATTCATGAAAGCCTCAGCCTTTTGCGGAGTTTCAACAATAAAGCTCAAGGTATTCCAGTTAAAAAGAAAGGCCGGTGTTCCGATGTAGCTGTCTGCCATCTGTGCTATCTTCACCTGCATTGAAGAAAGTTCATTCCTGTCAGAGTTGGTCATGACAGTGGTCTTTCCGGTAAAAACAACCGAGACGATGAAAAAGCTCTTTTTCTGAGCCATTTTCTCTATAAGGACCATCTGAAAGGCATCTCTGTTTCTTACTCCCTTAAGAGATCTTTCATAGAACTCCCTGGGATTTTCAAGGGACAGGAAAAGAATCAGCGACATAAGCATCATAGCGATTGAAGAAACCTGCACATCTCGCTGGATAAACTGGAAAAGAGCCAATCCCGTCCATATCAGAAGTCCTACGACAATAACAGAAAAATCCTCTCTCTTTATCCTGTCGTGAAGGACCACAACCCTTAGAAGAGATGTGAGAATGTAGGTAAAACCTACAAGATAGCATACGGATATGGCCGTTCCGGTATTGTAATAGCGCCCATCTTCAAAGCCATAGCTTATATCTCCAAGGGCCAATGCTATATATGCAAATAAAGCCGGAATCGAAGCTGGCACCACTGCCTTCCATGTAAGTTTGGCCTTACGGGTGGTCTTTGAATAGCAGTATATACACATAACAAGAGCTGCCAGAACAAGAGTCCCTGCGTACAGGTTCTGGGAAGATCTTCTTAGCATACTGTAAGTATCATCCAGTCTCTGGAAAGCTATGCACTCAAATATCTCGCATAGATTGCACAAAAAGCACACAACCAGAAAGCAGAAGAAAATCCTCGAAGCCATAAGCTGCGGAAGCCCCTTCCTCAGGTAGATTATTATTAATATGACTGCTATCAATAAAGCAATTATTGGTGATCGTATTTCCATAGACTAATTATAATACAATCCTATTTTTCAGTAAACTTATGCATCATTTCAGGTCCTGTAAAAGATATGCCGTATAGCCCGTGATATCAAGACCACCGCCAAAATCAATTTCCTGCCCCGTAACAGCATCCGTTGCCTTGCCTGCTCGAGCATTGAAATCCGCGTGGAACTGGTTCTCGTCGGCATTTATAACAATAAGTGCTCTGTCACCGTCGGTCTCTCTTTCAAAGATGCACTGCCTGTTTGTAAGAAGCAGAGACTTGAAATCTCCGTAGGCAAGGGCCTTGGAGCCTTCCTTGGCCTTGCACAGGCTCGCGATCACATCTGTAAGTTCGTTCCACTCAGGAGCTTCAAAGCATGGCCTAAGCGCCGGATCTCCCTGGGATTTGTCAGCCTTAGCCCCCCACTCGCTTCCGTAGTAGATTGTAGGGATTCCCGGCATTCCAAACATTATTGTATAAATGAGCTTTAGATGCTCAGGCCTTTGAAGAATACTGGCAATCCTTGAAACATCGTGATTGTCCACAAAGGACAGCAGGTGCCTTCCTCTGTAAAGCGTCCAGTTCTCCGGGCCAAACTGCCTTAGGAGTGAATGTATGATTTCAAATAAGTTCATGCTGTTAAGAGCAGAGAACATGCCCTTGTAGCACTCATAGTTTGTGGCACTGTGGCAAAGATCATCTCCCATGATGCGGTTATAATCTCCACCTATCATCTCTCCCATCAGGAAGAAATCCTCTTTCCAGGAAGCACTCTCTCTTCGAAGGCGCCTTATAAAATCAGGATCCAGGCAATATGCCACGTCCAGGCGAAGCCCGTCTATACCGAATTCATCTACCCAGAATTTTGCGCTCTCCATCAGATAATCAGCCACTGCGGGATTTTTAAGGTTCAGCTTTACCAGGTCGTAGTTGCCTTCCCAGCCCTCATACCACAGGCCGTCATTGTAATTGCTGTTTCCCTCAAAGCTTATGTTGAACCAGTCCTTATAGGGAGAGTCCCATCTCTTTTCCAGGACATCCGTAAATCCAAAGAAACCTCTTCCTGCGTGGTTGAAAACGCCGTCCAGTACAACTCTGATGCCTTCCTTGTGAAGAGCATCGCAGACCTCCTTAAAATCCTTGTTGGTACCAAGCCTTACATCTATCTTTTTGTAATCCCTGGTATTGTAGCCGTGGGTATCGGATTCAAATACCGGATTGAACATGACTGCTCCGATTCCCAGCTTCTTGAAATGGGGTATCCAGTCTATGACCTTTAATATCCTGTGCTGGAGCTTTCCGTCATTTTCAAAGGGCGCTCCGCAGAAGCCCAATGGATATATCTGGTAAAAAGAAGTTTCGTAAGCCCACATAATTTGTACCTCCGATTAGTTTGCTACTGCTGCGCCATTTTCTCTTTTTCTGAAGAATTTAAAAGACATTGGATAGAGACCCACCGTCACAAAGGACACAACAAAATACCTGAAGGTCCTGGCAAGCCCTGCAGCAAAGGTTCCTGATTCAAGAAATTCCTTGGAAAAGGGAATCTTGAGCAGTGTATTTACCACCAGATAACAGATAAGTCCGCCAATGATCCTTAAAACACATTCGGGGATCTTTCTGGTGCCCTCAAATCTGACAAATCTCTTTTCGAATTCAAAAGCTGCGAATATTCCTGTCATTAGTCCAAGAGCTGTGAAGTAATCCGAAGTCTTGCAAAACAGCAGGCCTACACAGGAGATGATCACCACGATCAGGTACATCAGCCATCTCTTTTCATCAGGAATCCTGTTAAACAGGAAGTTTACCAGCAGGGAAAAGACAATTCCTATCAGCCAGCCAACTAAAACATCCGTCGGGTAGTGAACTCCTACAGAAACTCTGGATACCCCCACCAGTATTGGTATGATCACAGCTGCCACCGTAAAGCCCAGAGCCTTCTTTTTCAGAGCTATTGTGGTGTATGCGCAGATTGAGTTTGTGGCATGATTGCTGGGAAAAGAAAACCCCTGGGCCGCAATGTCGTAAATATCCGCCTTCTTGTCAACCGGCCGATAGCACTTAATATTTTCATGATCAAAATAAGGTCTTCTTCGCCAGAATACATTCTTAATTATGGGCGTAAGCACCAGACCAAACATAATAGCCGTAGCTACCGCCTCTCCCAGCTTTTTGTCGTAGCACCAGAACAAAAAGCCTATGATAAGTACCAGTATCAGTTCCTCTCCAAACATGGAGAACTGAGATACCACCTTAACTCCGGTTTCACCAAGAGTTCTTTGAAGCCATTCCATGAATGTCACTTCAAAATCAAACCAAAATGAATTTCCCACAACAACTCCCATATTTATCCTCTTTTCACAGTTAATAGAAATATATTATCACTATTTTGATTTTTAAAAAAATATCAAAATTGTTGTTGACAACACCCTCGGATTTGAGGTATATTATGTTGGTCGGCTGATTCAGCCGGTCATCAATAAAGGTTTGGCGAGGTAGCTCAGCTGGCTAGAGCACGCGGTTCATACCCGCGGTGTCGAGGGTTCAAGTCCCCCTCTCGCTACTACAAAAGGAAGCAAATAATGCTTCCTTTTTTGTTTGTCGTAATTCTTTAATGAACCACCACCATGGTTCCTATATCCACCATATCATAAAGATTCAGCGCCACATCATGTGGAAGATTCACGCATCCGTGGGAGCCGTTGTACTTGTAGATGTCGCCTCCGAAATTACTTCGCCAGGAAGCATCATGGATTCCCACCGCTCCTGTGAATTTCATCCATCTGTCAACCCACACGTTCCAATCAGGACCCACAAGGTATTTTCCCGGGACCTTCGTGTCTATAAAAAATACTCCCACGGGGGTTCCATTACCTTTTGCTTCATTTCCAGTGACAACCTCAGAGACAAGGACCGCATCTCCCTGCTGATAGTAGATAAGAATCTGATTTGCTATATCCACATCCACATAAGTATCCGGCATCTGCACTGCCCCGCCGGGATTTGCAGCCTGAGCAGCTTCAAAGGCATTTTTGAATCTGTGCTCCTTTATTCCAAAAGTCAGATAGTGATTGTAAAGAACTGCAGGATCAGTTCCCAGCGCTGCCACCACATCCGGATACTGCTGTGCATAAAACGCAGGATCAAAATCCCCCGCTTTGGCTTCCTTGCCACTAAACATAAGTGCAACGCTCATAAAAACAGCTGTCGCAAAAATCCTTGCAATTACCCTCTTTCCATCCATGTCAGAGTACCTCCGTATTTTTATTTATTCCACAGTCTTCACTTAGTTGTCTTGTACCTTAAAATCTATGGCTATGCTTGCACTGAGCGGTTTACTGAAGTAGTAGCCCTGAATAGCATCAGCCTCAAACTCCAGAAGTCTTTCATACTGCCACTTTTCCTCAACGCCCTCGATGACAATGGTCTTGTTGAGGTCATGGGCAAGAAGAATAACATCCTTAATAAAGCTGTCCTTGCCCTCCACCAGAAATGCATCCACCAGGGACTTGTCCAACTTGATCTCATCAATAGGCACATAGGTCAGGTATCCAAGGGATGAATAGCCTGTTCCAAAGTCGTCCAGAAGCAGCCTGATATTCAGATCCTTCACTTTATCAAACAGCTTCATGGTCTGGTGATTCTTTTCAAGGAAAAGACTCTCCGTCATCTCAAGCTGCACGTATTTGGAAGGTATATCATTTTTCTCCAAAAGTTCTTTTAGATATGCAGGATAGGTATGGTCGTTTATCTGCTTAGTTGAGAAATTGATGGATACCGGCACCAGCTCTTTTCCCTGTCTCTTCCACAGGGCCAGCTGCTCAACTACAATCTTCGTGGTGATTCTTCCAAGCCTTGCCACAAGACCGTTCTTCTCAATTACCGGGATAAATTCAGCCGGAGGCATATCATAGTTTTTTATGCGTACAAGCGCTTCAAATCCCAGGAGCATCTTGGTTCTGGTATCAATCTTTGGCTGATATACCATGTAGAAAGCCTCGTTCTCGAAGGCTTCCAGGATAACAGCCTTGATTCGGTTCTCATCCCTCATCTTAAGCTGCATGGACTCCGTAAATACCGATGCCATATCCTTGCCTCGTTCCTTGGACTCGTACATGGCAATCTCGGCATTGATGATATGCTGCTCAGGACTTGATACGCCGTCAGAATTGGCAATACCGATACTTGCCGAAAGCTGTATGGTTTCAGTGCCAATAGTCATAGGCTGCCTGAAGAATTCCAAAAGATCGTTTATTTCCAAGGATTTCTCATTAAGTGACGTACCGGGAACCATTATGATAAACTCATCACCGCCATATCTTCCAACCAGCCAGTGATAGTTTTGCTCAAGGCGCTTTAATTCAGCAGCCAGGTGTTTTAAGATATCGTCACTTATAGCATGACCGTAATTTTCATTGATGGTCTTAAAGCCGTCCAGATCCACCATCAGGATTGAATACATATCAGACGGTTTCAGCTTCAGATTCAAGGTTGCCACTATGGATTTTCTGTTGAGAATATCCAGAAGCTCATCGTGCTCCGCTGCGTAAATAAGCTGCTTCTGAGACTTTTCCAAGTCCTCCTTGGATTTTTTTATCTCGGCATTGGCCTGTTTTTGTTGCTCCACTGCCAGATTTGATGTAAGGATAAACATCAAAAGAGCCGTGATGATAAGCACCGCAACCGGAATAATGTCGCTGTAATACCCAATGATACTGACAGGCTTATCTATATACTGTGTATCATCTGGCAAAAGCTTTTCATCAATCCCATACTTCTGCATAAGCTTGTAGTTGTAGCTGGTAACGCTTGGAGTATCTACATCAAGAGGATATTGGCTTATATCTGCATCCTCTGATAGAACCTCATAAATAATCTGGGCCGCTTCCCTGCACTGGGCTTTAAAGTCCATATATGTGCCCCCAAGAACGCCCTGATCTCTTCCTCCCGAATAGTTTCGGAAAATCGGAACCTTTGCGTAGGTTACAACAGTATTTGTCCTATCCAGTACAGAATAGGTCTTTCCTTCCACGTCCAAGTAACAGGTCATGTAAAAGAGCACAGAATCCTCAGGGAGTTCCTCAAGCGCCTCAATGAGCTGTTTTTCAGTGATCTTGGAGGTGTTGATATCTATGAACTTGTGGTCGGGATATTTCTGATCATAGGAGTAGAAAATGTCTTCATCTTCACGACCTGCAGCAGAATCATCATGAAGAGCCACAAAGGTCTTCCGATCCGGTAATGTGGCTATTGCAGTCTCTATGCATTCTTTTAGATAATCTTTTTCATAAAACCCTGTCATCATAGGGTTCTTTGCAGCGGTCTTAGCAAGATCAATATCATTGATCCCAAAATACACCATAGGATAGTCTTTAAATAACTCTTCCTGGTGCTCTAAAGCAAATAAAAGAGCATCGTCATCTCCCAGAAGAACTGCCTCATAGCCTCTGTTCTTTTTCAGCCTTTCCTTGAGAAAGGTATAGAAATGCAAAGTGTCCCCATAGGTACCATAGTTTTTGGTATCCATAAAGACAACATCGTATTCGATTCCATTGGGATAAAGACCTTCCTTAAGTCCTTCCGTCTGGGCTTCATATGTAAAATAAAGAGGATTATATGCGCACAGAAACAGTACGCGGTGATCAACCTTTGTAGGTTCGGAAATCATGTATTCGCTATCGTCTTTTCCGGATATCATTGCAAGCATGAAAAGAGCTGCGATCAGCATCAATGTACCAATCACAGTCAGTGTGTAACGGATATAATGGAGCCGTCCCTTCCTATCCCTGTCCATACTTTTTTACCAAAAATAAACGAAATACTGTTACACAACCATTATATTTAATTGTTAACTATAATCATATTAAAAAAACATAAAAATCCTAATAACTCTTAATCAATAACTCTGTGGATCCATTTTCTGCTTCTGAATCTGAAAGTGAAAATAACTCCTCTGATAGCCCAGTCTGCGAACATTCCGATCCATACTCCCATGGCACCCAGACCTACCACGCGGATAAGGAAGGTTGCCAGGGTAACTCTGCAGAGCCACATGGTAAGTGTAGCTATTATCATGGAGAACTTAACGTCTCCTGCAGCCCTGAGGGCATAAGGTATAACAAATGAAGGCGACCACAAAAGAGGCTTGGCTATGGTGATCCACCCCAGCATATAAATACACAGTCTGGCACTTTCTTCCTGCATTCCTGCAAGGATTGTGACGGGTCTTGCAATGGCATAGGTAAAAAGACAGCTGGATAAAATAGCAATATATCCCCAAACTATCATCTTCTTTGTGTAATAAATGGCCTCATCCTTACGGCCTGCGCCAAGACACTGACCTACAATTGTCATAAGTCCGATTCCCACACCGATTCCGGCCACTCCGTTTACATTTTCAAAGATATTGGTCATAGACTGGGCTGCGATGGCAGCTGTTCCAAGGAGCGATACTGAAGACTGGATAGCCAGCTTGCCGAATTGGAACATGGAGTTCTCGATTCCGTTCGGTATTCCCATGGCAAGGATCCTTCTGATCTTGCCAAAGTCAGGTCTGATCCTGTGATACTCTCTGATATTGATCTCGTATTTATCTCTTCTAAGTAGAGTCAAAAGCACAACGGCAGAGAAGATTCTGGAGGCCATGGTTGCGATAGCCGCACCGTAAACTCCCATTCCAAAGCCGTAGATAAGAATTGCATTTCCTGCCACGTTAAGGATATTGGATACTATTGCTACGTTCATGGGAAGCTTGGTATTGGACTGAGCCCTGAATATGGCACTTCCTGCCGCAGCAAGGGATATTCCCGGATATGAAATGATTGTCAGAAAGAAATAAATGCTTGCAGCCTGCATAACATCTGCATCAATGCTGCCAAAGATGGTGCGAAGAAGCTGATCTCTGAATATAAGGCATACGAACATCAAAAGAAAAGATATAAAAGCAGAAACCAAAACAACCTGCCTTGCAGATTCATTGGCTCTTTTTATATCTTTCTGGCCGAAGTATGTGGAGCAGATAATAACTCCGCCGGTAGCCATGGCGTTAAAGGCCTGAACCACCAGGTTGTTGATGGAATCAACCAAAGAAACGCCGGAGAGGGCTGCCGCTCCAACGTTACTTACCATCATGGAGTCCGCCATTCCCATAAGGGAATTCAGGAACTGCTCTGCAATAATTGGAATCAGCAACAGGAGAAGTTTCCTGTTGCTGAACATGTGATTGTTATTCATAATTTACATTTTTTCGGGTGCAGAAAAACCTAACATATCGATACATGTCTCGAGAATCTTAAGTGTAATGGAGAGGAGTGCGATATAACTGCTCTTCTTGTCAGGGTCAGCCTCTGCAAGGATCTTGGTTCCGTGGTAGAAGCTGTTAAATGCGTTACTGAGGTCATAGATATATGCGCAAACTCTGTTAGGTGCAAGGTCCTTGGCAGCGCCCTCTACAGCATCCGCAAATCTTGTAAGAAGAAGCATCAGGTTCTTCATGGCCTCATTCTGAGGATCTCCAAGCTTTGCTTCCTTGACGTTTCCGCCCTCTGCCTCGAACTTCTTGAGGATTGATTTGATACGAACCATTGTGTAAAGGATATATGGGCCTGTATCTCCCTCAAAGGAAGTGAATTTCTCTATATCAAAGATATAGTCCTTGGCAGGCTGGTTGGAAAGATCGCCATACTTAAGAGCTGAAAGAGCGACCTTATTAGCTGTGCTTCTAGCCTCATCATCAGGCATATCAGGGTTGCTGGCCTTAACCCTCTCGTACATCTTGTCGTTGATTTCCTGAACAAGAGCCTCAAGATGCATAACTCCGCCCGCTCTTGTCTTGAATGGCTTGCCGTCGGCACCGTTCATAGTACCGTTTCCTACAAATCTAAGTTCAGTTTCAGGCATAACCAGCTTGGTCTTCTTGGCAGTTCTGAATACCTGCTCAAAGTGAAGAGCCTGTCTCTTATCTGTGAAATAGTAAATTCCGTCAGGATGGTACTCTTTCATACGCTCCTGAATAGTAGCAAGGTCTGTTGTGGCATATAAAGCCGCTCCGTCTGACTTAAGGATGATGCAAGGAGGCATCTCTTTTGCATCCTTCTCATCTGCAACGTCAACAACCAGGGCTCCCTGGCTCTCGTGAGCATATCCATGCTGTTTGAAATACTCGACCATTCCCGGAATATCGTCATGTACGTCTGACTCACCCTTCCACAGATCAAAGTGTACATCAAGGCTGTCATAGTTCTTCTTAAGATCAGGGAGGGAAACATTCATAATGTGATGCCAGATAGCTCTGTAGGGCTTGTATCCTTGCTGCATACGCTTAGTGGCATCAAGAGCAGCTGCCTTGTACTCCTGCGCAGCCTTCTTCTCTTCTTCGCTGGCATCCTCAGCCGCCTTGGATTTGGCGCTGGCTGCCGGATATATCTCAGCCAGTTCTTCAATGGTAAAAGGTGGTTCCTTAGGATATGGTCCCTCAAAATCAGGATCAAAATAAGGCAGTTCAGGATGACGGCACTTGAGCTCTGTGATTACCAGGCCCATCTGTGTTCCCCAGTCACCCATATGGATATCACCGATAACCTTGTTACCGTTATATTTAAGGATACGCTTAACAGCCTCACCGATAATGGCAGGACGAAGATGTCCTACGTGAAGAGGCTTGGCGACATTAGCTCCGCCGTAGTCAAGAACAATTGTAGGCTCATGTCCCGGAAGTGTTATTCCAAAGCGCTTCTCATGGAGCATCTTTACGATATAGCTTCTTACGAAGTCGCCGCTTAAGATAATGTTCAAAAATCCGGGCTTAACTGACTCAACCTTCTCAAATGCCGGATTGTCCTGAAGCTTTGCAGCTACTTCATCCGCAATGATAAAAGGAGCCTTTCCGTACTTCTTGGCACCGGCCATGGCACCGTTACACTGATATTCACAAAGATCAGGTCTGTTGGAGATTGTAGCTCTTCCAAGCTCGCGGTCATATCCGGCCGCCTCAAATGCATCTCCGACTTCTTTAGAAATTAGCTCAAGTACTTTTTCCAAAATTCAACCTTCTTTCTATATATAATGCAAAAATAATTATCTGAATAAAAACAGCTTACACGATTTTATCAAAATAATCCTAATCAATCAATGACAATCTTTTTCTCTTTCTCTCTGGGCCTTTGAAAAGCTGCAACCGCAGAAATCCTGCCGATAAAGATCAAATTTGTGAGAAAGCTCTATTGACCGCTTATAGCCGTTCTTTTTCTTGAAGTCCGATGGAAGGAACTCAGTTCCCTTAACTTCGGCGCTGGCAGCCTCTCCTACTTCGTTTAGTACATCGGCGTTCTTAAGAGGGCTGATTGTCAGGGTGGTGGTGAAATAATCAAAGCCATTTTCTTCAGCTACCTGAGCGGTCTTACGAAGTCTTAGTTCAAAACACTTTCTGCAGCGTTCTCCGCCTTCCTTGCAGTCCTCATAGCCTCTTGCCGCATCAAAGAAATCCGATGGTTTGTACTCGCCCTCGATTATCTCAATAATCCTGGCGTTCTCATCGGAGTTCATGCCTTCAAAATTCTTTTCCCTAACCTGTCTGTTGTACTCCTCGATAAGCCTCTTCTCCTCAATTACGCGCTTCCTGTACTCGCTTTCCTCCGTAATATTTGGATTATAAAAAAAGACTGTTATATCAAAGTACTCCCTAAGATACTCGAGGCAATAGGAAGAACAGGGGGCGCAGCATGCATGTAATAGCAGCTTTGGGTGCGCTGCCTGCCTTTGAAACTCCTCTATTTTCTTTTCTAATTCCTTACTGTAATTTCTGCTGTTCATAGTCCTATGGCGGCGATGATCTCGTCTGCGATGTCTGCCGCTTTCTTTCCATCTGTATCGATAATAATATCCGCAGCCAGCTCGTACCTTTCGCTGCGATCACCAAGTAGCTCTTTTATCCTTCCAAGAGGATCCTCAGTCCTAAGAAGAGGTCTGGTATCATCTCCCTGAAGTCTGTCGTAAACCGTCTCCGGCTGTGTCCTCAAGTATACCACTTTGCCGGCCTTTTTAAGCAGTTCCCTGTTTTCTTCCCGAAGGGGAAGTCCTCCTCCCAGAGAAACCACCATTCCGGTTAAGTGCTCTGAGACCACCATATCTAAAAGGTCTGTCTCCATGCCCCTGAAGGCCTCTTCGCCATCCTCTGCAAAAATCTCATTTATCGTGCGGCCCTCGGCCTCTTCAATAGCCTGATCTGTATCAAGAAGCTCAAGATCAAGCTTGTCAGAAAGGATTTCAGACACAGTAGTCTTGCCGCTTCCCATAAAGCCCTCAAGGATAATGTTGGATGCACCAAGAACCTCCATCTCCATCATTCTGTAAACTTCGTCGGCCTGCTCCCTGGAAATCGTAATGTCTTTTCCCTCAGACCTGTTCCAAAGCTCAAAGGCATCAATGCCCTGATACAGAAGCATCTTAAGACCGGAAAAGCTCTTGGCACCGGCCTCTGTTGCCAGCTTCATAAATTTGGTATTCACGGGCCTGTAAACCATATCGATGGCAACGCTTACATGCTTGTAAAACTCTTTATCCTCTATAACAGCGCTGTTCACATCAGGGAAAAGACCTACTGACGTACACTGCATAACGATGTATTTCTCATCTCCCCCAAGGAGCTTACTATAGTCCTCTATAGGCATCGGAACAACCTTTTTCTCATAATCCACAGGTTCTCCGTCAGCTTCCATCCCATCTTCTGTCAGTTTATCCTCTGTTCCCAATTTTGCCAGAGCAATGTTGACTTCATCTGCCACAGCCTCTGCTTTATCAAAGGTTCTGTTTAGAACATATATTGCCTTGGCCCCTTTGCTGCCGCATAAAAAAGCTGCAGGTCTCGACACTCCACCGGCGCCAAGGATGATGACCTTTTGTCCCTCGAGACCAATACCCTCATCCATCATGGCACGATAAAGCCCCGACATGTCGGTATTATAGCCCTTAAATCCACCGTTTTTGGTTCGAACCAGAGTATTGACCGCTCCGATTCCCTTTGCCAGAGGATCAATTTCCTCAAGATAAGGAATCACCGCGCTCTTATGAGGGATTGTGACATTAAGTCCCATCACATCCAGAGCATCAGCGCCTCTGATGGCATCGCCGACGTTCTCCTCCCTGACCTCAAAGGGCACATACACAAGATTGATTCCAAACATCTGGGCAAGAGTGTTATGTATAAGTGGTGAAAGAGTATGCTTAACCGGATTTCCAATAAGTCCGCATACTCTGGTGTTGCCGTCCGTGAAATTCGCCATAATATCCTCCCGGCAGAGCCTGACTTGCTCCGCCTATGTATTCTCATGCATAGATAAACTTATTTTACTACAAACCCTCCGAATATGTGCAATAAATATGGAATGCACCAGACACATAAAAAGCGCGTAGCATTTCGCCACGCGCCTGTAATTCAAATTCATATTACCTTACTTTCGAATATCGGACCTCATGAGAGCTTGATAACAAGCCCATCCTCTGTACCGGCAATAATGTTTCTCTCCTGGCCTGCCAGGTCCTTGCCACCTACAAAGTACTGATATTCGTGCAGAATCTTGTCTCTCTGCATTTCTGAAATTGCCTGCTTCATATCGTCAGAGGCCAATCCCCTTTCTCCAAACAGATCAATTGAAGATGCATTATACTGTCCAAAAGAAATAGCTATATTTTCAATGGATGCATTTTCCCTGGAAGGAACTTCGGTAACTGTAAGATCCAGTCCCTTCTTCTCTTCCTCTTTGGCGGGAGCTTCCTGCGGTTTTCTTTCAAGATCAGGTGTCACAGCAGGACTGCCGGCTGCGCCTATCTTTATCTCATCTGAAGCTTTGGGGATACTGTAAGCATCGTAACCGTTAACATAGCCGTTAATTCTATCTAATGCCATCTATCGCCCTCCCTTCTTTATACTTCCACATACATATTGTATCCGAGAACTACTTGTCAATCCGTATATCGACAATTCCCCCAGTTCCTTAACACCATTATACTAAAATTCCAATTATTTTGCTTTTATATAGGGATTTTTTAATAATTTTAAGCGTTATTTAATACAATTACCTGGTAATACCTGCCGCCTTAAGCAGCTGCTTGGTGTACTCAGCCTGAGGATTCCTGTAGACATCCTTCGTAGCACCGTATTCTACAATTCTTCCGTTTTTCATGACCATTACATGGTCGCTGATCTGATATACAACTCTCAGGTCATGGGAAATGAAGATAATGGAGATTCCAAGCTTTTTGTGAAGATTTCGAAGCAGCTCCATGATCTGTGCCTGAATGGTCACATCCAGGGCTGAAACCGGCTCGTCTGCAATAAGGAGCTTGGGATTACGCATAAGAGCTATTCCTATGCACACCCTCTGCCTCTGGCCGCCTGAAAGCTGTGATGGATATCTCTCCAGCATGTTAAGAGGAAGCTCAATCTCCTCCATGATCTCTTTTACCCGTTGCTGTCTCTCTTCCTTGGTCCACTTGCGCTTCTTGTCGACCTTGAGGGGTTCTTCCAAAAGCCAGCCGACCTTCTTGGCAGGGTTTAGTGAGTTGTAGGGATCCTGGAATACCATCTGCGGATCACCATATTTCTGCCATATCACGCCCTCGTAGTCCTTGTTGATGCCCACAATAGCTCTTGCCAGAGTGGACTTACCACATCCCGACTCTCCGGCGATAGCAAGCACTTCACCCTCCTGGACCTCAAAGGACACATCGAAAAGAGCCTGTATCTTCTTGCTCTGTTTTGAGAAAAGCTTTCGCTTTCTGTTTTTGTAAAAAACGTCAAGGCTTGAAACCTTAAGCACTGTTTCTTTTTCCATATAAACCTGCTGTTTCATCAAAGGTCAATCTTTGGTATTGCTGCTATAAGCTTCTTGGTGTAACTGTCAATCGGATGAGTAAATACATCCTTGGTATATCCTGACTCAACTATGTTGCCCTTCTGCATAACAATAACCCTTTCGCAGAGCTGGCTCACAAGGCTGAGGTCATGGGAAATAAAGATAATTGAAGTTCCCATCTCTCTGTTAAGTGTCTTTAAAAGTTCAACAATCTGTGCCTGGACTGTAACATCCAAAGCTGTTGTTGGCTCATCAGCGATCAGTATCTGAGGATTGCCGATCATGGCTGAGGCGATCATTACTCTCTGTCTCATACCACCGGAGAGCTCGTGAGGATACATGTAGTAAACATCCTCAGCGTTATCAAGGCCCACTGCATGCAGCATTTCGATGGCGCGTTTTTTCCTCTCCGCCTTTTTTATCTCAGGATGATGAATCTTAAGGGGTTCCTCCACCTGCCAGCCGATTCTCTTAACTGGGTTAAGACTGGTCATAGGCTCCTGGAAAATAATGGAGATTTCATCTCCCTGAAAGCTTCTAAGGGTCTTTCTGTCACAGGTAAGAAGGTCCTGTCCCTGGAACATGATCTTACCGGTTTTGGAAATGGCATGTCTGTTGAGAAGTCCGGCTATAGCCAGGGCACTCATGCTCTTTCCGGAACCGGATTCTCCCACGATTCCAACAATCTCGCCCTTTGCAAGCATAAGATCAAAGTCCTCAACTGCAGTCTCAGGGGCGTCATGATCATGGAATTCAATATGAAGGTCAGTAACATCAAGGATTATTCCCATCTCTTAATTCCCTCCCCTAAAAATGCAAAGCCAAGAACCATAAGTACTATAACAATACCCGGACACATAACGTAGCTGGGTCTTGTGAACATATACTGCTGCGCGTCTGAAAGCATTCTTCCAAGGCTGGCATAGGGCGGCTGCGAACCAACACCCAAGTAGCTAAGTCCTGCCTCTGCAAGAACAGCGTTATTAAATCCAATAAGAATTGATGAAGCCAGAACTCCCTTGATATTAGGCAGAATGTGCACAAATATCATACGAAGGCTCCCAACTCCCTGAAGTCTTGCGTTCTGAATATAATCCATATCCTTGCAGCGAAGGACCTCACCTCTGACAATACGGGCAAAGCTTGGAACAAAAGCAATTCCCAGTGAAACCACAAGCTGCATCCAGCCCACACCAAATACGCTGACAATAACCAGCGCCAAAAGAATGCTTGGAAAGGCAAATAGAGCGTCAATAATTCTCATGGCAACCTCATCGATCACGCCGCCGTAGTATCCTGTCACGGCTCCTATGATGGTGCCAAGGCCTGCTCCGATAATAATGGTGCCCATGGCAATAAGAAGCGTCACTCTGCTACCATACATAACTCGGGAAAAAACATCTCTTCCCATGTTGTCAGTGCCCATGATGTGCCTTAAGGATATTCCCTGGAGCTTCTCGGAAGCGCTCATCTTGGTAGGATCATAGGGCGTCCAGAAAAAGCCCACAATGATCATGAGAAGCACCAGTCCCATTATCAGAATACCTATAGCCAGGTATGGATCTTTTATGATTTTTTTAAAACTGATCTTCTTCATCAATCATCTATCCTTATTCTTGGGTCGATAAGTCTGTAGATAATATCAACCAGTAAATTCAAAACAATAACAATAATGGCAATGCCCATGATAATAGCCTCAACCACAGGATAATCCCTGTTGCTGATGCTTGTAAGAAGGATTCTGCTGATACCGGGGATACTGAAAACCTGCTCCACCACAATACTTCCTGCCACCATATCCGCCAGTGCCATGCCCAGGAATGTTATTACCGGAATCATGGCATTTTTAAGAACATGCCTGTACAATACGCCATTTGTGTTGTTACCTCTGCTGTACGCAGTTCTGGCGTAGTCCTTGCCTGCCTCATCAATAAGATTGCCCCTGAGCATCTTGACTGTCATGGAAATCTTAGGGAAGGCAATAGCAAATGAAGGGAAAATCAGATATTTGATAAACCCGACAAAGTCATCTTTATATGATACGAAGCCACCCGGGGTAAAAACTTTAAGTATCATGCCAAACACAAATGTAATAAGGATTCCGGAAAAGAAAGGCGGAATCGCCATAATGATCTGGTTAAAAACAGTGATTATCCTATCCAGCACACCGTTTTCATACTTGGCAGTTACTATCCCCATAGGAATTGAAATCAAAACCGTAAGAATAAAAGCAAGGATTCCCAGTGAAAACGTGATAGGTATCTTGTTAAGAAGCATACCTGCCACCGGAACCTTATAACTGTAGGAGGTACCAAAATCTCCCTGTAAAAAAGCGATAAACCATCTGCCATATCTGACAAGGAGCGGATCGTTAAGTCCCATAGCTTCTCTTGTCTGTTCAATAAGTTCATCTGAAGCCTCAAGCCCCAGCATTCTGACAGCCGGATCTCCCGGCAATACATTAAAAGCGAGGAATACGCAAAGCGAAACCACAATCAAAGTCATAAATGTTGAAAAAAGCTTCTTAATTGTGTATCTCATATGCATATTCCTCGCATTATTTCTATTTCAGAAATCCGCACTGGCTGCGGATTTCGTGAGAACATGATTCAAGTGGCAAATTGGCCCTGCGACATTAGTCGCCTTCTAATGGCCAATTTGCTTGCATCTTGAATTACTATTCAAGATGCAGGCTTAATAGCTGCAATATCCTGAACATAAAGTGGGAAGAACTTATAGCCTGTAAACTTCTTGTTAAGAACTACAAACTCAGGAAGGTCCTGAATGTATACGCTGGCAGCTTCCTGTGAAAGGATTGTCTCGCACTCCTTGTAGAAGGCTGTCTTCTCGTCGTCGTTCTGTGTAGCCTGTGCATTTGCATAAGCTGCGTCGTAAGCATCGCTCTTGAAGTTAACAAAGTTCTTGCCTGCATCTGACACATATCTTGAAAGAAGTGCAGAAGCTGAAAGTGTAGAAGCATCAATACCTACTACAGTTGCCTCATACTTTCTGTCTGAGTAAACATCGCTAACCCATGAGTTCCACTCGATCTCCTGAATGTTAGCTGTGACACCGATTGCCTTAAGTTCCTCTGCGATAACCTGTGCTGTATCTACGTGCTGGCCATAGTTTGATGGAACTGTGATAGTAAACTCAAATCCATCAGGATAGCCTGCCTCAGCCAGGAGTTCTTTTGCCTTATCAACATCTGTGTTGTATGTATCATTAAGCTCAGGCATATAGTACTTGGTAAATGCAGGGAACATGGCACTTCCTACCTCTGTTCCTGCTCCGTCAGATACGAAATCCATGATTTCCTGTGGATTTACTGCATAGCAGAGAGCCTGACGTACCTTCACATCATCAAAAGGCTTAACATCGTTGTTGAGGTAAAGAGCCTGTACAAGGTTCATTGTTCCCTCATAAACTTCAAACTTGTCTGAAAGCTGATTAGCCTGTGTGCTTGTTACACGGGCCATCATATCAATAGAACCGCCCTCAAGGTCCATAACAATAGCATCCATATTGGACTCGATCTTGAACACCACATCCTTGATATAAGCCTTTTCTCCCCAGTAATCATCAAATCTTGTTACGATGAAATTCTCCTGTGGTGAGTTTGAAACATACATGTAAGGGCCTGTTCCGATTGGAGTAGTATCAGGATGCTCATTAGCTGCAGGGATAATAGCAACTGTAAGCTGTGTTAAAAAGTCTGAATCTGCCTCCTTAAGAACGATGTCCACATGTGAATCATCTACAATATTTACACTGTCGATCTTGGAATAAGCACGGATAAGTGGCTCTGAGCCATCAACGCCCATGTTGCGCTCGATAGAATACTTGATATCATCTACTGTAACTGCGCTTCCATCATGGAACTTGATTCCATCTCTAAGTGTGAATGAATAAACTGTTGCGTCATCTGAAATGGTGTAATCACTGGCTACAGCAGGGTTAAGGTTACCGTTTTCGTCAGCCTTAACAAGGCCCTCGAAAATATTATAGAATACTTCTCTGGTTCCAGCCCCTGTTGCGTTGTGGGGGTCAAGACCGTCAATATCCTGAGGTATACCTACGATAAGCTTGGAAAGATCATCCGCCTCTGTAGTAGCTGCCTGAGTATCAGCAGTTGTATCTGCTGTCTGTGTGCTGGTCACTGTATCAGTGCCTGCCCCTGTCTCCTGGCTACTGTTTGCGGAATCCCCTGCCTTGTCACTTGAGCATCCACTCAATGCAACAGTCAGTGTTGTTAACACGACCATCAGAAGTGAAGTTCCTTTCTTTCTCATAATTCTCCTCTTAATCATGTTACAATCTTCCTCCTATATTAAGTTGAATTTACTGCCTTAGAAGGTGGCAGCGATATGTGCACTCTCGTGTCACAATCATCACTATACGGCTTTGTCAAAGAATTGTCAACGCCCCAAAAAGCCCGAAAAATAAAGAAGGCGCAGCCCCCAAAGCTGCGCCGGATTTGCGGATAAACAAACACTTGCTGTTATTCCTTCTTAAGAAGAGGAGTGCTCTTATCAGTAGAATATGTAATGGTACCCTCAGCTTCCTTCTTAAGCACAGACTTAAGCTCATCCATAAAGGTATTAACATCCTTGAACTCACGATAAACTGAAGCAAATCTTACATAAGCGACAGGATCCAGATTCTTCATCTTGTCCATAACTATCTCACCGATAGCACGGCTAGGAATCTCCTTCTGTTCCATATTGAAAACCTCAGTCTCCACAGCATCAACCATCTTGGTAATCTGCTCGGCGCTTACAGGTCTCTTATGGCAAGCCCTGAATACACCTGCCTCGATCTTGGCACGATCATAGGGTTCTCTTACATCGCCCTTCTTTATAACAATAAGCGGAATCGTCTCGACCTTCTCATAGGTGGTGAAACGCTTACCACAGGAATCGCATACTCTTCTACGCCTGATGGATGTATTCTCATCTGCAGGCCTTGAGTCAATAACTCTAGTGTCATCTTTTCCACAGAAAGGGCACTTCATTGGGTTTCCTCCGCTTAAAAAATATTCTACTTTATATTGTATATAAAACTTTGCCACTCCACAATCTATTGTATCATCAATTCTCGCCATTTTCCACACTATATTTCGTCTTGCGCCGCATTTAAGGTATATTTTTCGACTTATTTTGAGCTTCTTAGGCGCTATGTAAAATATATTTTACACTTTTCATTAGAATTTTGTAAAATATAGTTGACATTATTCATATGACGCGTTATATTAAAATCACAGAAAGCAAATGCGCATTGTAAAACAAACAAATCACAGACAATAAGCTGTCCTGAGGAATCCACTGCAAAGGATAACCCTAAGGATCCACACCGGAGGAATGAGAAAATGACAGAATCAATTATTTTAGTACTTTTTTACTTAGTTATTGTAGTAGTACTTGCTATTCTTATAAGACGCAAGAGCAAGAATCAGCAATATGATGAGATGCAGCTCAAGAACCGGGCTGAAGCATATAAGCGTGCATTTTTTACCATGATAATCATGCTGGTTGGAATTAT
>JAILMY010000201.1 GCA_024692165.1 Butyrivibrio sp.
GGAGGAAGCTTTAACCAGAGATTGGAAAATCTGGTCATTGGCATTTATATTTTTTGGCTTCATTGGATGGCTCTATGAAGTGATTGTATATAGCTTTGAGTTCGGTTATGGATACGTTAACAGAGGCTTTTTGTTTGGTCCCTGGCTCCCGGTATACGGTGTTGGCGGAATACTTGTTATTCTGCTGCTGTCGGGGCTTAAGGAGAAAAAGCTATGTATAGGAAAGATCAATGTGACGCCGATTATCTGCTTTATTTGTATAGTACTGATTTGCACAACTGTTGAACTTATCACAAGCTATCTTATGGAGCTTGTGATCGGAACGTGGCTTTGGGACTATTCCATGGATATTCCAAACTTCCAGGGAAGGATTGCTCTAAAGTCCAGCCTTCGATTTGGCATCATTGGAATATCGGGATTGTACATCGTCTGGCCTCTTTTAAATATCGGATTTGAATACCTGAAAAAGATAATGCCAAGGACCTTTAGGTTTGTAAGCATTCTTTTGACAGGAATCTTTATGGCAGATGTGGCTACAAGATTCTTTCTGGGATGCAATTATGTAGGGCCATGAATACCAAATAGGAGGGCATTTATCATGACAATATTACGGAAATAGATGATGAAGAAGTAGGAGTTGTTTTCCCGGCGCAGTATGCGGCCAGCTGTCAGATTTAACAACGAAGAACGGCAGAAGAGCGATTTATAGCTTATAATAGAGGATATAGTTGTCAAAAGAGCTTTCATCAGAGGAGATTCACCCTTCAAAAAGCTGCTGACAAAAGACCACATGAAAAACTACGAGTTTGAAACAGGGGTGGGTAAGTCAAAAGAACCGTCCCCGTGACTGCCAGGGGTGGGCAAGTCAAAAGAACCGTCCCCGTGACTGAAAAGAACCGTCCCCGTGACTGCACGTGACTGGAGATTGACACAAGGAGGAAATATGAAATTTAAGACATACACAGAAGAAGACTATGAAGCGGTCTGCGATTTTCTCATAAAGTTAAACCAAAAAGACAGGAGCCACATTAACTGGAATTGGGCAAGGTTCGAGTGGATGTACGAGCATCCTGAATTTGATAAGACTGCCATGGGCGCAATTGGACTCTGGACAGAAGAAGGCAATGTAGTAGGCGCTGCCATCTATGACATGTACTTTGGTGAGGGCTTTTGCGGAGTACTGCCGGAGCATAAGGCTCTTTTCCCGGAGGTTGTAAGGTATGCCTGCGATAATCTCAAGGACGACTCCGGATTCGCGCTGGCAATTTGCGACGACAACAAGGATGAGGAAAAAGAGCTTGCGACTCTGGGATTTGCTCCAAAGGATCAGACGGAAAATATTATGGAGCTGGACCTTTCGAGAGATTTTGGCGCAAGGCTCCCCAAGGGACTTAGCTTTACAACCCCTGACCCTATTGATGATGCATATGATCTTTCGTGGCTCTTTTGCAGGGCTTTGATCACGGGGAGGATAAGGCTGAATTTGAAAAAGAGGATCAGACCGTTCCCAGGGCCAGAAAGCACATGAAAAAAGAACTGGGTGTGGCAGCCAGGAATGAAGCCGGAGAGCTGGTTTCAATCTGTATCCTGTGGCATAGCGATAAAACCGATTATGTCTATGTGGAGCCGGTGTGCACCATTCCATCATACAGAGGAAAGGGCGTGGCAAAGGCGGTGATCCATGAGGCTCTAAATCGTGCCAAGCACCTTGGTGCAAAGAGGGCCTATGTCATCTCCGATATGGATTTTTACGGGAAACTGGGCTTTGTCACAAAGTATCATTACACCTTTTATGCAAAGTAAAAAATCCTGAATTTCAAGTATTGTAAAACCAAAAGATAATTGTTACTTTAGTTATTGACTTAAAACATATCGGAGTAACAATTTATGAAAGATTATTTGCTGCCCATAAGAACCGGGCAGAAACTTACTATAAGAGAAGAGATCGCGCTGATTTTGAGGCTTAGTCTGCCTGCAATCTTAGCGCAGATCTCTTCTATTATCATGCAGTATATTGACGCTTCCATGGTGGGACATCTGGGCGCAGGTGCTTCGGCTTCTATCGGCCTTGTATCCAGTACCACCTGGCTAGTAGGCGGAATTATAACCGCCGCATCCATGGGCTTTTCCGTATGTGTGGCCCACAGGATCGGAGCCCAGGATGAGCGCGGAGCCAGAGTCATCGTAAGGTGGGGGCTTGTTTTCAATTTCCTCTTTAGTCTTATTATCATGGCTGCAGGCATTTTGGTGAGTCCAAGACTTCCCATATGGATGGGAGGAGATGAGGCTATCATAAAGGACGCCTCTGCCTATTTTCTTGTATATGCATGTTCAATCCCTGTAAGAGAGATGCTTCTCACGTCCCAGGGAATGATCCAGTCCAGCGGCAATATCCGCGTTCCAAGCATACTAAATGTCATAATGTGCGCTCTGGATGTGCTGTTTAACGCGCTGCTCATTCCCCGTTATGGAGTAATGGGAGCTGCTCTCGGTACTGCTTTTTCCTTTGTGGTAATAGCCATTGTGATGCTGTATATGCTGCTGGTCAAGACTCCGGCACTCTATACAATAGGCCGAAATGAAGCGGAAAGGGTTGGACTTGAAAGCTTTTTATCCAATGAGCTTCCAACGGCTCTCAAGATCGCTATTCCTGTGGCCATCGACAACATAATCATGGGCTTTGCCTATGTGGCCTTTACCAGGATCGTATCTCCCTTTGGAACAGTGTCGGTGGCGGCAAACTCTTTTTCCATAACAGCGGAAAGTCTTTGCTATATGCCGGGCTTTGGAATCGGCGTAGCTGCCACAACCATCGTGGGGCAGTGTATCGGCGCTCAGAGAAGAGAACTGGGGAAAAGACTGGGATGGATGGCCGTAATTCTTGGCATGGCCATAATGGGATTTAGCGGCTTTTTGATGTGGATGTTTGCGCCTTGGATGATCGGAGTTCTTTCACCGGATGAAGAGATAAGGAGACTTGGCACACAGATCCTTAGGATCGAAGCCTTTGCAGAGCCATTGTACGGCGCATCCATCGTGGCAGCCGGAGTGTTCAGAGGCGCGGGAGAAACTCTTTTGTCCAGTGTTCTCAACCTACTTAGCGTGTGGGTTGTAAGAATTCCTCTGGCGTATTATCTTGGAAGTATGTATGGACTTAAGGGCGCGTGGATTGCTATGTGCAGCGAGCTGTGCGTAAGAGGAACCCTGTTCCTGGTGCGCCTTGCCCTTTGGAACAGGAAAAAGAAATAATGCAAACGAATATGGCGTAAACTCAAGGATGTTTGGGGAGGGAATAACATGTTTGATATACCGGATTACAAGAAAATCAGAGTCATCATTGATACGGACGCTGCCTGTGAAGCGGATGATCCCTTTGCCATAGTGCAGGCGCTGCTCAGCCCAAAGCTTATCGTAAAGGGCATCATTGCTGAGCACTTTGCTGTAGAGGGTTCAGTTGAGCGTAGCTACGAGGAGATATGTACAATTCTGGATGCCATGGACATGAAGGTTCCTCATTTTATGGGGCAGAAGGGTCCAATGTCTCAGGATCAAGAGATTTCAAAGGGCGTTGATTTCATTATTGAAGAAGCCATGAAGGAGGATGAGAAGCCTCTTTTCATCCTCTGCCAGGGAGCTATTACCAATGTGGCAGTGGCTATAGAACGCGAGCCAAAAATCATGGACCGAATGACCATCATCTGGATCGGAACCCACGGAACGGCCTATGGCGCTGCACCATTTCGTGAATTCAACGCAGGCAATGACGTGGAAGCGGCCAACCTGGTGCTTTTGAAGGAAACAGATCTCTGGCTTGTTCCTTCCTACGTTTATACAACAATAAACATCGGAATCGCAGAGATAGAGAGAAGGATTGCACCCTGTGGCAGGATAGGTGAGCATCTGTTTAAAAATCTTGTAAGCTATAACAACTCGGAGGGAGCCTTCTGGACCCAGGGTGAGAGCTGGTCCCTGGGAGATTCACCGGCAATAGCCCTTGCCATAAATCCGGGCTGTGGCAGATACGAGATAGCTCCTGCGCCGTATGTTAATGAGGATACGTCTTCTAAAGAGTGCCCTGATAATCGCAAGATCAGGATCTATAAGGATGTTGATTCCAGATATATTCTTGAAGACCTTATAGCAAAGCTGAAGCTCTTTTCCCAGGGAAAATAATGAATAATCAGATTGAACTAATAAGAAGTAAAAGAAGAACCATAGCAATAGAGATAACATCCGATGCCCGTGTCATCGTCAGGGCGCCCATGCGGGTTCCGGTAAGCGAGATAAACAGGTTTATCGGAGAGAAGGCGGACTGGATCGACAAGCATCTTAAAATGATGGAAAAGCGCAAGGAGGAGAGGGAAGCAGGCGACAGGCAACCCCTGTCTAAGCAGGAGATAAAGCTCCTTACCACCAGGGCAAAGAGAATCATCCCGGAGAGGGTCAGATTTTATGCAGGCTTTATGGGCCTTAGCTATGGCAGGATCACCATTCGTATGCAAAAAAGCCGGTGGGGAAGCTGTTCTGCCAAGAAGAACCTGAACTTTAACTGTCTTCTGATGCTTACACCACCGGAAATTGTGGACTATGTGGTGGTACATGAACTGTGCCACTTAAAAGAAATGAATCACTCACCAAGATTCTGGGCTGAGGTTGAAAAGGTACTTCCTGATTACAAGGAAAGACGAAAGTGGCTCAAGGACCACGAAAAAGAGATCATTGTCTGATTTTATCCCAGGGCCACATCCAGGGCCATCATGAGGGTGAAGCCTAATGCGAACATCAATACTCCGATGTTTGAATGCTCGCCCTCTGACATCTCGGGGATAAGTTCCTCTACTACAACATACATCATGGCTCCGGCTGCGAAGCTAAGGAAATATGGCATGTACGGCACAAAAAGGCCTGCGGCCAGAATTGTCAAAAGAGCTCCTAAAGGCTCAACAGCACCGGACAATACGCCGTAAATAAAAGCCTGGAAACGGCTCTTTCCCTGGGCGTGAATAGGCATTGAAATTATGGCGCCCTCAGGGAAATTCTGAATTGCAATTCCAAGGGCCAGTGCCAGGGCACCGCCGGCCGTTACAGAGGCGCTGTTTGAACGAAGTCCTGCAAATACTACGCCTACAGCCATTCCTTCGGGAATGTTATGAAGAGTAACGGCAAGAACCATCATGGTGGTTTTCTGAAGCTTTGATTTCGGACCTTCAGCTTTTTCTGCATTCATATGTAAATGGGGAATGACGCTGTCAAGAAACAGCAGGAAAAGAATTCCAAGCCAGAATCCGATAACTGCCGGGAGAAAAGAGAGTTTTCCCATTCCTTCAGACTGATCCAGGGCCGGTACTATAAGGCTCCAAATGGAAGCTGCCACCATGACGCCGCTGGCAAAACCAGTCAAAGCCCTCTGGACCATGGTATTCATCTCTTTTTCCATTAAGAAAACGGCTGCGGATCCCAGAGCAGTTCCTGCAAAGGGTATTAGTATACCTAAAATGATATTTGTGCTCATGATTTTTCCCCTCATGGATTATGTATCAACTCTACATATTCATTTTATACTGTTAACTAGATGACGTAAATATCTGGTTTTAATTTAATGCATGTTCTACAAATGCAGAAGATATCTGACTTTTTTATGACTATGGTATTGAAACCCAGTGGCGGTGCGGTGTATAATTTTGCTGGGGTATTAAACACTGTTGGGAGGACTATTTTCATGAAAACACTTTGCAAGAGTACAGCTCTTTTATTTGCTGTACTTTTATCTGTAGTATTCTTTTTTTATTCCGCTGTTACCGTTATGGCCTCGGAAACCCAGGATGCTTCTGCATCTTCCATGGTGACAGATCTTTCAAATCCCGAATTTGGTGAGATAACAGACGTTGTACTTCCGGGTTCGGTTTCCGGTGTGGATGAAGTCTTCACCTTTGGATTCGGTTTTCATATCATTGATCCTGAATCTTTTCCTGATGGGACATTTACATATACTTTCCCAAGCTACCTGGATTTTTCAGATATCGTTGATATTCAGATAGGCATTTACAGGGGAGAGGATGAGATTGGCTACGCTGTGATAGACAGCAATAATGTCATAACCTTCCATATCGATCCAAAGGATTTTTTGGACAATCCAAATGGAATCTACGGAAACGTGGCAGTGGCCTGCACTCTTGGAGATGAAGTGTCAGAAGATGACTCCGAAGCCGAGATCAGATTCTCTGATAAGCACACCTACAAGGTTACTATAAACAAGGATAAGGAGCAGGAAAATCCTGATGATCCACTGCCGGTTACTCCTGAGGATCCGGATAATCCAAATCCTGAGAATCCTGATAACCCGGGTGGCTCTGGTACGCCTGAGGATCCGGACCCAAGTATTACAGAGGGCTTGCCTGCATCTGTTTCTTTGGAAAAACATGTTGTTCCGGATGAGGCAGGTCAGGAGAGAGATACTCGGACAGGAGTGGTTAACTGGGAAGCAAAGCTTACGGTTACCGGTGACAAGGAAGGATATCCAATTTCCATAAAGGATACCATTACTCCTAAGAATGCGGATAGCAAAGGAATAAGATCGCTTAATAATCATACAATCGGATCAAATATCATAAGAGATTCAGTAAAGGTGTACAGGGCTGACGGCACTGAGGTTGAGGAGGCTAAGGTTACCTACAGGGAAGCCTCTGAAAACTATCAGTACTTCTTCCTTCTTGATTTCGACAATCTTGCACCGGGAGAATATATAATCCGCTATTCTACACAGGATTATTATGATAATGCCGATAACCACCGATTCCCCGGGGGAAGTGAGATAACCTTTGACAATACCATGGCAGTTACAACTCCTGGCATTGATGTGTCCGATACAGAGAGCTATAAGGTTAAAACAGAGGGGCTTCCTATGAAGAAGCACTACAAGACCGGCTGGTATGACAAGGAGCGCAAAACCTATGTCTTTCCTTTTACAATCTATCTGAATCGAAACATTTATAATCAGAAGATTGATACTATTGAAAACGGATCTCCTGCTGTGGTGACAGATCAGCTGGTCCCTGAGATTGCCTATGTGGAAGGCTCTACAGTAATTATGAATTCCCGTGGCAAGACCGTCGAGGGAAATCCACAGCCTACCCTGGTAAAAGAAGGGGACTGCGATAAGCTTACCTGGGAGTTTACCTGGCAGAACTCCGAGTATTATGTTATTTATTTTGAAGTCTGCTATCGCCCTGAATACTACGAGCAGGTAATTGCAAACAACCATCACGGTGAGCTCAGGTCCTATATCTCAAACGAGGCAGAGGGCACCGTTGGCACAGCTTCCGGAAGCTGCGCCGTAAACAGTTATCACAAAATAGAGCTTCTTCAGAAAACTGCTTCTTTTAACGAGAATACGCAGCTGGTGGACTACGAGATACTGGTGAATGAAAAGAGCTTTATTCTTAATGACGGCAACGATATGACTTTGTCCGATGAGGTGAAAAACGGATCCATTTTGTCAGAGTCCCTTAAGATCTATGATATAGAACAGAAGGAATACATTACTTTAGACGAGAGTAAGATTCTTTTCAGTGAAAATAATACGAAGTTATTTATCAGCGTTCCGGACGGCAAGGCTTTAAAGATAAGCTACAGTGTAAAGCCTGATGTATCCGCCGGAAAAGAAACCGGAAATGGAAAGGTGACAGTTGCTGTCAGCAATAATGCAAACCTTTCTGCAAAAAAGAGGATCAACACCACTACGCAGGATACATATAAGATGAACAAGGTATCCGCCAGTGTATCCAGCAAAAACGGAAGTATTACCATTACCAAGAGGGACAAGGATGATCTGGAAAAGGTTCTTAGCGGTGCCAGCATTAATCTTTTCAAGGTGAATTTAAATACCGGAGATTCAGTGCTTGTGCAGTCAAAAGATACTGAGGATCCCTATGGTTTTGTTAAGTTCAGTCAGGATGGTTCCTACAACTCACTTATCTTTGATACGCTGTATTACTATCAGGAGAGTGCATCACCGGCAGGATACAAACTGGATGACACAAAGCATTACTTTATTTTTGCCAGCTCCAGATATTCCAGGGTAAAAGAGAAGGTGGAAGCCATTGTGGGTGATGCAGAGCTTAAGGTGATCGATGTAAAGACTGAAGGCTCAGAGTATGAGACAGTCCTTCTAAACGAAGCAGATTCCTCTTCGTCAGAGGATCCATCACCTGCTCCGGATCCTAAGCCATCTGATAACAATGATGACAACAATCAGGGCGGCGGAAACAATGAAGGTGGAAACAGCGATTCCGGCAGTAGCACAGGCGGAAATGAAACAGAATCCGGAAGTAACCCGACTACTGAAAATACGACGGTTACTACAACGCCAGGTACAAGCACGGTTACAACGGCCGTAGCAGCTGAGAATATTCCGGAGGTTCTTGGGGCTCGCAGAAAGGATGCAGACGAGGTTCCTGATCTGGCAGAGGTTCTTGGAGCCAGAAGATCAAATACCGGAGATGCAGATACAATAATTTATAGAATATTGATAATAATTGTTGCAATATTAGTCTTGACTATTTCATCCGAAAATAAGAAAATCAGAAAGCTGAGATTTTATAAATGAAAGGATTTTACTTATTTATGGGATGGAAATTGTATTATTCTAAACTAAGATTCAAGCAGGTCTTTGGTAGAAAAAAGTGGGTAATGGATCAGTATGACAAAATGGTCAAGGAATCAAAGAGCTGCAAGAATACATGGTATAACAGAGTGGATTTTCTTCTGTCATATATGATGTTCGGGGCAGAGCCGGAGGATTATTTTGCCGGAGAGTATTTTGAGAAAAGAAATCCATTTTACAGGAACCATTGCGTAACCCGAACAAGACTTAAGGCAGTAATGAAATGCCTTAACAGCCCTGAAGCTCTTAAGGTTTTCAATTCAAAAGAGGACTTTAATACTCTCTTTAAAGACTTCATTGGCAGAAAATGGTGCTGCCCTCATGAAATTGATGAGGAGGCCTTTGTAAACCAATTTGCTGCAAGTGGGAAAGATGTTTTCGTTAAGCCTTTAGATGGTTTTGGTGGAAGGGGTATATTTAAGGCACCGGGCGGAGAAGAGAACCTTCGTAAGCTATACAAGGACTTAACAAGCGATGGTAAGAAATATATTGTTGAAGAGTACTATCAGCAGAAGGGATTTTTACATGATGTAAATCCCAGTTCACTTAATACTCTCAGATTTATTTCAATGAGAGATGGCGACAAAGTTACTCCTCTTTATAGCTTCTTCAGGGCCGGAGGAGCAGGCAGTATCGTAGATAATCTTCATTCCGACGGAGTATCATACATTATAGATATAACAAATGGTGAACTTCTTAAGGGCGTTACATGGAAAGAGAATAACATTCAGGTTCACCCTTCAACAGGAATCAAGGTTACAGGATACAAAATTCCTAACTGGGACAAGGTTATTGAATTTGCCACAAAGCTTCACAGGAATGCGCCTGAAGGAATGCACATGGTAGGATGGGACATCTGCATTTCTGATGATGAACTTACAGTTATTGAAGGAAATGGAAGTCCTATGTTCTTATCTGATGTTCACTATTCAGATAACAACTGGAAGAAACTTAGAAGCCTCATGAATAAAATGTAAAGAGACGAAAAGGATCAACTCATTTGAGTTGATCTTTTTTATTTATCCTTCGCAGTCACGGGCAGTCACGGGCAGTCACGGGCAGTCACGGGCAGTCACGCAGTCACGGGGACGGTTCTTTTGACTTACTCCTATGTCTTGTTTTCCCTGCGACCTGAATAATATTACGTCCTATACCGGTAAGTCTTGATATCTGCCGCACCGACAATCCACATTCTTTAAGTTTTACAAGTGCAGCATCTCTTTCTTTTTTGCTATAATTCTGCAAAACTGTGCCACTTGTCACACCAATACATCTTGTTATTTCTTTTTTTGCCCAGGCATCACTATGTCTTGCTTCTGAGTATTCAAGTCCGGAGTCCTCATCGTCCCTATCGATAAACTCTTTATACTGACTGAAATTTCCTAAAATATCCCAAGCCACTGATAAGTCCATGAATGGGAGCGGATGATCATAGTATCTATAGCTATTCCAGAGATATTGCGCTGCACTGCACACGCCAGCTTTCTGCGGATTCTTCAGAATATATCTGAATACATTCAAAAAGTATGCCTCATTCTCTATAGCTTCACTCTTAAATCTGTCTTGAAAAAGATGACCCACTCTCTCGTATTTTTTGTTGTAATACCAAGAATAGCTCACTCCTATTTTTTTCATCAAAAGACTTATTGATTCCAACTGCCCTTTCAGCAAAAGGTGTACATGGTTATCCATAAGGCAATAAGCGCATACCCATACATCTGTGTCCTTGCAGTAGCGCTCTAATTTTTTCAGATAATACGTATAATCATGGATATCCTCGAACAACAATTGCTTTCCAATTCCTCTTGCGATTACATGCATATAATTAGATGAACTCATACTTCGAGCCCGACGTGGCATAATATTCCTCCTACATTGTAAAAGATTCTTTTCACATGGATATCGACTGAATAGAAAATGCTCTATCCAGTTCCCCAGAAAGGGGAGTGACGTTTTATTTCGTTAAAGAACTATATCACCCTAAAAGACATTTGTAAAGCAGACAAAAGAACCGTCCCCATGACTGCATAAAGCAGACAAAAGAACCGTCCCCATGACTGCAAAAGAACTGTCCCCATGACTGACGTTCACACCTAGGAAGATAGGACTGCGACAGAGTATGTGAGATGGGAAGCGACGGAACATGCAAAGCATGTTCCTAGTCCTGACAAAAGCGTAGCGTTTGTCAGGAAACCCACTGGGTGAGAGGGACTCTCCCCAGTGGGTTATACGAAAAAATCCTCAGGCTTTATGCCTGAGGATTTTTCGTATCATACAGTGCGGAAGATGGGACTTGAACCCACACGATGTAAGCATCACAAGATCCTTAGTCTTGCTCGTCTGCCAATTCCGACACTTCCGCGAACCGTCGCCAATAATTACTGACGACTTATATAAGATACCTCTTTATAAAGAAAACGTCAACACATTTTTTTAGACGATATTAAGAATTTCCAGAGGGTCTTCAACGAAGTAGTTGTTCTCGGCGCCTGCGGCCAGCAGTTCCTCCTTGGTTCTAAAGCCCCAGAGACAGGAAATGCATGGAAGACCTGTGTTGACAGCAGTAAGATGATCCACATCGGAATCTCCTACATAGATACAATCCTCTTTATTAACGCCCATCTCCTGAATGGCTACGTAGCACTCATCGGGTGCGGGCTTTCTCTTAACATCTTCAGTGACGCCGACCGCCACATCGATATAATCGTTAAAGTACTGGTTTTTGAGCTCCTGGATGGCTTTCATGGACTTGTTCGAAACGATAGCCATCTTGTAACCTCTTGCCTTAAGCTCTTTTAACAGCTCAATAATATTGGTATAGGGCCCGGTCTTGATGTTGCAGTGATCAAAGTAGTAGGCCTTGTAATCATCCAGAATATCCTGAAACTTGGGATTGTCGCGACCTAGTGGAATAGCGCGCTCAACCAGCTTGGCTGCGCCACTGCCCACCATGTGCATTACCTCATTGATGGTTCTGGTGGGAAGCTTGTGCTTGTCCAGAATAAAGTTGATGGAATCTGTCAAATCCTCTATGGAATTGAGAAGAGTTCCATCCATGTCAAAAATAACTGCTTTGTAATTTGATGTCATACTTTTTTCATACCTTCAATATCAAATTGAAAAATTTTGAATTGAAAATTTCCCCACCCAAAGATTTTAGCACATTTTGCTGATTTTTGCTTACATATTGCCGATTTTTCCCTGTCATATGGATTTTTATTTTCCCAGGTACCATAATGGTCTGCGGAAGGAGTTAACTGATATGAGAAAAAAACTATTGTGGGGTATTTTACTTATGACTATTACGCTTACAGCCTGTGGAAAGCCCCAGGCAAATGAGGCTGCACCTGTCACAAAAGAGGCACAGACAGAAGCAGCAACAGAAACGGCATCAGAAGCAGCAACAGCATCAGAAGCAGCAACAGAAACAACCGTTGACGAAACAACTGCAAAGGCCGAAGAAGAGCCAAAGGACGGCATCGCAGAGGCTATAGCCCAGGAACAGTCCTACACTGAGGAGGCAACGGAAGGTTCATCAGAGGAGACCACTGAAAGAGAGCCCACTGCTGAGATCACGGAGCATGTACCGCCAAAGTACACAAACCTCAGGACAGATGAAGCAGGAACCATCGTGCGCATCACTTATACGGCACATGACTACACTTCTGAGGACGAGCCTGAGATCACCAAGGAGGCCAATGTCTATCTTCCTTACGGATACAGTGAGGACAAGAAGTACAACGTCCTTTACCTGCTCCACGGGATTGGCGGCAATGAGGACGAGTGGGGCATGAACAAGAGCACCTCAAGAGTTAAGACTATCATGGATAATCTGGCTTACTACGGGGATATTGAGCCATTTATTGTTGTTACACCAAACGGAAGAGCCGGCGGCAGTGAGGACAGAGAGGGCTCAATGATGGATGCTTTCTATGTTTTCGGAAAAGAGCTCAGGAACGATCTTATTCCATATATGGAAGCAAACTATAGCACCTATGCCGACTATGACGAGAACGGCTACGACTTATCTAAGACAAGAGAGCACCGCGCCATTGCCGGACTTTCCATGGGCGGAATGCAGACCATCAACATAGGTCTGGATGAGTGCACAGATCTTTTTGCTTATTTCGGAGCTTTTTCTGCTGCTCCTACAAGTAACATTGCATCAAAGACGGCAAGTATACTAAAGGATAGCGAATACGACATCAAGTATTTTTACAATATCTGCGGAACACAGGATAGGGTGGCTTACCCGAGCGCATCCGCTGCAGCCAAGACACTGCCTGCACTGTCAGACAAATTTACTGACGGAGAGAACTTTATGTGGCAGGAACTTCCCGGAGCACATGATTTCCACATATGGTATCTGGGCTTTTACAATTTCGCACAGCTGGCATTTAAGTAAAATAAAGTGTTTCACAGTTTTATGCAGATTGAAGTATAATAATATAAGGTTTGGCAAAAGATATTTTGACATTTTTTGAATCAGAATCGGAGGAATGATATGAAGAAATTTGAAGGGTTTCAAAAGGGGGTTAATCTCGGAGGCTGGATTTCCCAGTTTGATCACTACAGCTTAGAACATTTTGACAGCTTTATCACAGAAAAGGACATTGAGTACATCGCAAGCCTTGGCTTTGACCACGTGCGAGTTCCTGTTGATTACAATGTTCTTGAGGATGAGGAAGGCAATATTAAGGAAAACGGCTTTGGCTATCTTCAGAATTGCCTTGACTGGTGCAGGAAATACGGTCTTCACATGCTCATTGACCTTCATGAGTGCTATGGATACTCTTTTGATCCTCTCAAGAAGGATATGGACCGCTCAAAGTTCTTCTATGATGATGCCCTTCAGGCTCGTTTCATGAATCTCTGGAGAGAGATTGCAAAGCGCTTTGGACAGTATCCTGA
Organism: Butyrivibrio sp.; assembly: GCA_024692165.1. Lineage (GTDB taxonomy): Bacteria > Bacillota > Clostridia > Lachnospirales > Lachnospiraceae > Butyrivibrio. Next base: position 13,574 of record JAILMY010000201.1, read on the forward strand.
GATAGTTGCATTCGAGCCCCTTAATGAGGTTGTTCTTGAGAGCGTTGCTGATGCCTGGAACGGCATTCTTGCCCGCTTTATCTCACTTATTCGTGAATATAGCAAGGAAACATGGATCGTCTGCGGCGGCGTTTGCTACAACAGCGTGCTCACAGTTCCTCTTATTAAGCTTCCTGCTGATGACAAGGTGGTTTATAACTTCCACTGCTATGAGCCATTCCCATTCACACATCAGGGAGCATACTGGGTAGAGCAGATGCCATCAGACTTTAGAATCGATTACCCTGCAGATATGGAGACCTACAAGACAAAGAGCAAGATCATTGATCCCGACCTTGGAGGCGCTATCTTCAAGGTGCCGGTTGATAAGCTGGGCCCGGATTTCTTCGAGGCAATCTTTAAGCCGGCTCTTGAGAAGTCCAAAGAGGATGATATTCCTCTTTACTGCGGAGAGTACGGTGTTATCGATCTGGCTGACAACCATGGCAAGATCAGATGGCTTCGCGATATTCATACTGTATTTGAAAAGTATGGCATCGGAAATGCCCTTTGGAACTACAAGGAGAAGGATTTTGGCCTTGTAAACGAGCAGTTTGCTGACATTAAGGACGAATTCATTGCCATGATGAAGGGCTGATATTTATGTGATACAATCAAAGAGTGTGTGAAAGGGGGATCAGCATGAGTGAAACAGGAACAGAACAGGTAAAAGAAGAAGTGCTTTCAAAGGCAGCTACGCAGCAGGATGAACTTATAAAGATTGCTAAGAAGCAGCTCTTTTTCCAGAGATTATCAGCGATTTGCATTGCTATAATGATGCTGAGTGTGGTGTTTGCTGTAATGAAGATACTGCCACAGATAGAGACAACCCTGTCACATGTAAACGATGTGGCGGTGAAGGCACAGGATTCACTGGCACAGGTGGATGTAATGACAGACGAACTGGTGAAAACCACTGCAAATCTGAACAAACTTGTGGATGATAACGCTGAGGAACTTACAAATGCTGTTAAGTCTATCTCTGAGATTGATTTTGAAGGACTTAACAAGGCTATAACTGATCTTCAGGGAGCAGTTGGACCTGTTTCCAGTTTCTTTGGTAGATTCAGATAATCTGAGGGAGGAGAACCAGATGGATTTTAAGCCGGAAGATACTCTTAAAAAGCTTGCAAAAGATGTTACAGATGCGGCGCAGCCATACATTGAGAAAGTTGAGCCCTACATTGAAAAGGTAGAGCCTATGGCTCAGGATTTGTTTGATAAGGCCGAGCCTGTTCTGAATATGGTAAAAGAGAAAGCGGCTCCTGTTACCAAGAAGGCCACCCAGGCTGCAAAGACTGTGGGTGACGGTATTTCACTAAGAGCTGCCAGGATAAACTGCAAAGAGGAAGTTTATGTGCAGTACAACAGGCATGAGGTAAGAACCACTGATATCATGGACAGAGCCAAGTCTGACTATGTCAGCAAGGGCAACAAGCTCTCTGATATCAAGGAAATCCAGGTTTACATCAAGCCCGCGGACAAGGCGGCATACTACGTTGTTAATCACAGCGAGACAGGTAAGATAGAATTTTAATTATGGCAATTGAACTTAGTACTTTTTTTAATCTGATGCACTATGAATACGGAGAGGCCTTTTTTGGCAGCTACAAGGGGATGAGATATCGCCTGGCCAGGGAACCTTTGGAAAACGTCAAATTTGTTCCCGTGGACAAAAGAGAACCGGCAACCCTGATGGCTACTGTGTGGCCGGAACCCTATTCCTACGGTAGGACGGATAAAAGCCTTATGACCTCTGAGAACTTTGAGGTTTCTCAGGAGGGGTTTGAGGCGGCGGTGGCCTGGATTAACCAGCAGTACGAATCCAGGATCAATGAGTGGACAAAATAGCTTGCGAATAAGTGTTTAAAATTGTTCAAAAAATTTTCACAATTAAAAAAAGGATTTTGGGACTCCACGACGAATATTAACGTTGTGGAGTTTTTTTCTTCGAAATCTTAGAGGTAATTACTTATAGCGAGGTGTTTACTGAATGAAGATCAGAGAACAGCTGGAAGAGAGAGAAACACAAATTTTAAGTAAGTTCGCAACCCTTAGCAAGGATTCCAAGGGAAGAGACCGGGATGAGACGCCCTGCGACATCAGGCCCTGTTTTCAGAGGGACAGAGACAGGATTCTGTACTCCAAGTCCTTTAGAAGACTTAAGGATAAGACTCAGGTCTTTTTATCCCCGGACGGAGATCATTACAGGACTCGTATGACCCATACGCTGGAGGTTTCCCAGAATGCCAGGACCATAGCCAAGGCTTTAAGGCTCAATGAGGATCTTGCAGAGGCAATAGCTCTGGGACATGATCTTGGACATACGCCCTTTGGACATGCCGGTGAGAGAGCGCTTAACGAGGTGTGCCCATTTGGCTTCAGGCACAACGAGCAGAGCCTTAGGATTGTGGAACATCTGGAGAACTATGGCTCCGGCCTGAATCTTACCTGGGAAGTAAGAGACGGCATCATAAATCATGAGATGGAGCTTAGGGCAGCAACCCTGGAGGGCAGAGTCGTAAGGCTTTCAGACAAGATTGCCTATATGCACCATGATATGGACGATGCTTTAAGGGGAGGAATTCTGGTGGAGAGTGATGTGCCCAGGGAACTGGCCAAGGTCATCGGCTACACCAACAGAGAGTGGATTGACAGCTTTATTCACGACATTATCTCAAACAGTATGGATCAGGACGACATCAAGATGTCTCCCGAGGTGGACGATGCTTTTCACAAGCTTCGCAAATTCATGTTTGAGAGAGTTTATACCAATCCTGTGGCCAAGAGTCAGGAGGGCAAGGTTGAGGATATGATCAAGATTCTTTACCAGTACTATGTGGACCACATAGACAAGCTTCCTGAGTATCTTAAGAGGATGATGGATCAGGGGACGGAGAAGGAAAGGGCAGTCTGCGATTACGTCAGCTCCATGACGGACCGCTACGCAGTGGCTGTCTTTGAGGAAGTTTATATTCCACGTTCGTGGAACGTCTTATGATAGATTTGCGAGAATGACGCAGTCATGGAGCAATTCGCATATCATAAATAATTAAATAATATTGAATAAAAAGGGGAGACAATAGTTGCGATATTCAGACGAGATCATTGAAGAAGTTCGTTCCCGCAACGATATTGTGGATGTGGTAGGACAATACGTCCACCTGCAGAAGAAGGGCGCCAATTACTTTGGCCTGTGTCCCTTCCACAATGAGAAATCCGGCTCTTTTTCCGTATCAGCTCACAAGCAGATGTATTACTGCTTTGGCTGCGGCGCCGGAGGTAACGTAATTACTTTTTTGATGAAATATGACAACCTGACTTTTCAGGAAGCAGTGAAGCAATTGGCGGAAAGAGCCGGTATCAAGCTCCCTGATGAGGATGATTCTCCTGCGGCCAAGGCCCAGAGAGATAAGAGGCAGATCCTCCTGGACATCAACAAAGAGGCTGCCAGATATTATTACTATCAGCTGCGAAGCCCTTCCGGGAAAAAGGGCCTGGATTATTTCAAGGAAAGGCAGCTTTCCGATGAGACCATGCAGCATTTTGGCCTTGGATTTGCCAATGTCACCAGCGATGATCTGGTGAAGCACCTTAAAAACAAAGGTTATACGGACAGTCAGATAATTGAAGCAGGTCTGGCTTCCCATGACGATAAATACGGAACACATGATAAATTCTGGAACAGGGTTATGTTTCCGATTCAGGATGCATCCCAGAAGGTTATCGGTTTTGGCGGACGAGTGATGGGAGATGGCAAGCCCAAGTACCTGAACTCGCCGGAGACCATGATTTTTGATAAGAGCCGCAACCTTTTTGGGCTGAACTACGCCAAGAATTCAAGAGCAGGGTACTTTATTCTCTGCGAGGGATATATGGATGTTATAGCCATGCATCAGGCAGGCTTTAACATGGCGGTGGCTTCCCTGGGAACAGCCTTTACAACCCAGCAGGCCCTGGTTCTTAAAAGGTACACGGATCAGGTGATCCTTTCCTACGACAGTGATGAAGCCGGAACCAAGGCGGCCCTTAGAGGAATCGGTATTCTGAAGGAGGCAGGCCTTAAGGGCAAGGTCCTGGACTTAAGGCCCCATAAGGATCCGGACGAATTTATCAAGAACGAGGGAAAAGAGGCCTTTGAAGAACGGATCAGGAATGCGGAGAACACATTCTTTTTCGAAATCCGGATTCTGGAGAGCCAGCACGATATGACAGATCCCGAGTCCAAGACCGAGTTCCACAACAAACTGGCCATGAAACTTTGTGAGTTTGAGGAAGCCCTGGAGAGGGAGAACTACATAGAGGCAGTAGCTGCCAGATATAATATTGCAATTGATGATCTTAGAAAGCTGGTTGCAGCCTATGCAGCCAAAGGGGCCCTGGTAAGACCGGCCAGAAGACCTGAATCAGGAAAAATAGAGAAGAAGACGCCGGAGGATGGAGCTAAGAAGAACCAGAGACTTCTCCTTACCTGGCTGACAGATGAGCCTGGAATATATTCAAAGGTCAAAAGCTATGTCTCACCGGAGGATTTCTCCGATGATCTTTACCGGAATGTGGCCCTGGAGCTGTTTACGGGATTGGAAAATGGAAATTTTTCTCCCGCAGCCATCTTAGATCACTTCACGGATGAGGATGAACACAGCAAGGTTGCCGAGATGTTCAACACAAACCTCATTGATATCGAGACCAAGGAACAGAGGAAGAAGGCTTTCAGGGACATTATAGTGGGAGTCAAACAGGCCGGATACGAACGGCAGAAGAGAGAGCTTAAACCTGATGATCCGAATTTCCTGACCATGACGATTCAGGGAAAGAAAGAGTTGGAGAAATTGTCACACGCTGATATTTCTCCCGATGACTAAAACAATAATAGAAAAGGAAAATAAAACATGGCAAAGAAAGAGACTACAACAAAGAAGGCAACTGAAGAAAAAGAGCTGAAAAAGGCTGCTAAGACAAAAGAGACAGCAGCCGCTAAGGAGACCAAGAAGGAAACCAAGAAGCCTGCAAAGGAGGCTGAGAAGAAGGAAACTGCCAAGAAGGAGCCTGCAAAGAAAACTTCTGCATCCAAGAAGGCAGCAGCTGAAGAGGTAGTAGAAGAAGTAAAGGTGGCAAAGAAGGCTTCTACATCCAAGAAGGCAGCCAAGGACGAGGTATTAGAGGAGGAAGCTCCCAAGAAGACTTCTGCATCCAGGAAGGCCGCAACCAAAAAAGAAGTAGTCGAAGAGGCAAGTGAGGAGCCAAAGAAGCCTGCAAAGAAGGGCGCCAAGAAGGCTGAGAAGGCAGAGGCAGCACCTGCAACTTCAGCAGACGGCGAACTTGACGAGGCAACTAAGGAACTCTTTACCCAGAGAATTAAGGACATCTTAGCCCTTGCCAAGAAAAAGAAGAACGTTCTTGAGTATGCTGAGATCAGTGATTTCTTTGCTGAGCTTAATCTTAACGAGGACCAGTTTGATAATGTCCTTGAGGTTCTTGAGAATTCAGGCATTGATATCCTCAGAGTTTCTGAGGCGGATGATGACATCCCTGAAGATGATGAGATGCTTCTTACAGATGAGGACGAGGTTGATATGGAGAATATCGACCTGTCAGTTCCTGACGGAATCAGCATTGAAGACCCTGTAAGAATGTACCTTAAGGAAATCGGTAAGGTTCCGCTTCTTACAGCTGATCAGGAAATTGACCTTGCCAAGGCCATGGAGGCAGGTCTTGAGGCTGAGAAGAAGCTTGAAGAGGACAAAGATAAGAACAAGCTCTCCGATGCCAAGAAGAAAGAGCTTGATGCAATCATTTACGAAGGAAATGAGGCTAAGAAGCGCCTTGCAGAGGCAAACCTTCGTCTTGTTGTAAGTATCGCCAAGAGATATGTGGGAAGAGGAATGCTGTTCCTTGACCTTATTCAGGAGGGTAATCTTGGTCTTATCAAGGCTGTAGAGAAGTTCGATTTCCGTAAGGGATTCAAGTTCTCAACATACGCTACATGGTGGATCAGACAGGCCATTACAAGAGCTATCGCCGATCAGGCCAGAACCATCCGTATTCCTGTTCACATGGTTGAGACCATCAACAAGCTCATCAGAGTAAGTCGTCAGCTTCTCCAGGAGCTTGGTCGTGAGCCTCTTCCTGAAGAGGTGGCAAAAGAGATGAATATGCCTGTAGAGCGTGTTCGTGAGATCCTTAAGATCTCTCAGGAGCCTGTATCCTTAGAGACACCTATCGGTGAAGAGGAAGATTCACATCTTGGCGATTTTATCCAGGACGACAACGTGCCTGTACCTGCTGATGCAGCTGCATTTACTCTTCTTAAGGAGCAGCTGGTTGAGGTTCTCGGAACACTTACAGAGCGTGAGCAGAAGGTTCTTAGACTTCGTTTCGGTCTTGATGATGGCAGAGCAAGAACTCTTGAAGAGGTAGGAAAAGAGTTTAACGTAACCCGTGAGCGTATCCGTCAGATCGAGGCTAAGGCGCTCAGAAAGCTTCGTCATCCAAGCCGCAGCCGTAAGCTTAAGGATTACTTAGATTAATGTCTATGGAAACAGATAATACAAATAATGGGGGCATCCCTGTAGAATCAAGGATGTCCGAAAGGCTCATCACAGTTGCAGGTATGCTGGGAAGTGATGGCTTCAGGCCGGAATCTGCGGCGGATGTGGGCTGTGACCACGGTTATATTTCAATATACCTGGTTCAGAGCGGCATTGCTTCTTCTGCCATAGCCATGGATGTCAGGAAGGGACCCCTTTCAGGGGCAAAAGCCAATATTGAAGGCTATGGTCTTGAGGACAGGATTACCACAAGACTTTCAGACGGCCTTAAGGAACTCAAAGAGGGCGAGGCCCAGGGACTTGTTATAGCCGGCATGGGCGGCAAGCTCATGGCCAGGATCCTTGAGGACGGTAATCCGGTGAAACTCGGCATAAAAAAAGCTGTACTTCAGCCTCAGTCAGAGCTATCAGAATTCAGGCAGTATCTTAGGGATAAGGACTACAGCATCCTTGAGGAAAAAATAGTCTTTGAGGACGGGAAATACTATTTTCCCATGAAGGTGAGCTTTGTATCGGATGGGGGCACAGCTTTGGATATCGCAGTAAAAGAACTGGCCCAAAAGGCTTCCTGCGACAGTAAAACAGCCCTTAGCATCTGTAACAGATTTGGTGAGCACAATATATTAAATAAAGATCCGCTTCTTAAATGCTTTTGTGAGCACGGCATCAAGGTAACCGGGTCAATCCTTAAGAGCCTTGATAAGAGCAGCCACGAAGAGCGTTTTACAGAAGTACAAAATGAATACAATGAACTGGAAAAGGTACTACTATACTTAGGATAACAGGAGGCAAGCTTATGCCTGTAGTTAATGTCACTATTAATGGAGTTACCAAAGAATACGAGAAGGGTACAACCTTCGAAGAGATAGCGAAAGCGTACCAGTCAGAGCACAAGTACAGGATTGCAGCTGTAATCTTCAACGGCAAGATCCGTGAACTTATGAAACCGGTGAAGAAGGACGGCGAGCTTTCTTTTGTCACATTTGCAAACAGCATCGGTTTTGAAACCATGAGAAGAACAGCCATAATGATCCTTATCAAGGCTGTCAGAGACGTGATAGGATCCAAAGATCAGGCCATCACCAAGGTTGAGTTTACTATTGGAAACGGATACTTTTGTACCATAAAGGGAGTGAAGGCCGATAACGAGCTGGCTCAGAAGATTTCTGAGAGATTCGCACAGCTCGTTGAGAAACAGATTCCTATTATCAAGAAGGTATATCCTCTTGATGAGGCTATTGAGATTTTTAAGAAGCAGGGAATGGAAGATAAGGTGGCACTGCTTAAGTACCGCAGAAGCTCAGAGATCAACATCTACAGATTGGATGATCTCTATGATTACTTCTTTGGGTACATGCTTCCTAACACTTCCTATATAGATAAGTTCAAGATTGAGGAGCTCCACGGCGGAATCTATCTCACACTGCCCACCAAGGCAGAGCCGGACAAACTCATCGTTTCTGAACCAAGAGAGAAGCTCTTTAAGACCATGATGCTCTCCAGCGACTGGGGCAGTATGATGGGTATCGACAATGTGGGCGACCTGAACAATATGGTATGCGCCGGAAGAATCAATGAGATGATCCTTGTACAGGAAGCTCTTCAGGAGAGCAGAATAGCAGACATTGCCAGAAAGATATTCAAGAGAGTAGATGTAAAGTTTGTAATGATCGCAGGGCCAAGTTCTTCAGGAAAGACAAGTTTTGCAAACAGACTTTCAATACAGCTAAGAACCTACGGACTTACTCCGCACCCAATCAGCCTTGATAACTACTTTGTTAACAGGGAAGATACTCCTCTTAATGAGGATGGAAGTTACAACTTCGAGTGTCTGGAGGCTCTTGATGTGGAGCGATTTAATCAGGATATGACAAGACTCCTTAATGGTGAGAGAGTCGAAATGCCTGAGTTTAACTTCGTTACAGGCAAAAGAGAAATGAACGGCGAGTATTTGCAGCTGGGCAAAAACGACGTTCTTGTAATCGAAGGTATTCACGGACTTAATGAGAAGATGAGTTATGCACTTCCTGCTGAGTCCAAGTTTAAGATCTACATAAGTGCGCTTACCACACTCAGCATTGACAATCACAACAGAATCGCCACCACCGATGGACGACTTCTTCGAAGGATTGTAAGGGATGCTAGGACAAGAGGGGCCTCAGCCAAGAAGACCATCAGCATGTGGGGATCCGTAAGAGCAGGAGAAGAAGCTAACATCTTCCCATTCCAGGAGGATGCGGATGAGATGTTCAACTCAGTTCAGATTTATGAGCTGGCAGTAATCAAGCCCTATGCAGAGCCGCTTCTTTTCTCAATCGGCAAAGATGAGCCTGAGTACTATGAAGCAAAGAGACTTCTGAAGTTTTTGGACTACTTTGTCAGTGTGGACAGTTCAATGCTTCCAAGAAACTCTATTTGCAGGGAGTTTGTGGGCGGCAGCTGCTTCAAGGTTTAATCTTGTGTTTGGTATTTCGTGAAACATTTTGGAAATTAACGACAAGATGTAACTAAATATAGATTTTTGGAAACGTAACCGGCATCATATTTTGTGATGCCGGATTTTTATGTTTTTCTTGCCGGTTATTCTTTTTTTATAATTACTGTGATCCAGTATCCATGCGGCATTTACCGATAAACTAAAACGCTTAATGTGAAACATGCGTGGCTATGAGGTTTATAAGTTTTTTAGAATGTTCAGCATCTTTTAACCTGAATCTACAATAATCCTAGGGTCTCATGATAATTCTTATGATTAACTCTCCCGTAAAATTTATCTAAGTAATGAAAACCATTGTCTTTTGACAAAACATTTTTTTATGAGGGAGAAATGCTTATGTTAAGAAGATGGAACAGACTAATCGCTTTTATACTGGCCTTCGCACTTGTATTAACGACATTTAACAGCGATATAGCCAGTATCCGAGTATTCGCAGAAGGCGACGTACCGGAAACTGTAACAGAACCGGCACCGGAACCAGCTCCGGCAGTTGAAGAACCTGCACCGGCAGAGGAACCTGCACCGGCAGAGGAACCTGCACCGGCAGAAGAGCCCGCTCCAGCAGAGGAACCGGTATCTGAACCAGAACCTGCACCGGTAGAAGATCCTATACCGGAAAATCCTGCCCCCCAGGAAAATCCAATACCGGATCCAAATCCTGCTCCGGCACCAGAGAACGCACCTGCCCCTACAGAGCCTGCAGCTAATCCGGAGACAACTCCTGAGATCGTGGAGACTCTTTCAATTGACCAGCTTGCAGTCAATCTTATGAAGGCTCCTATGGATGAAGAGCTCAAGGAAGATAATCTGGAGGATGGTGAAAAGAAGGCGGATCCTGAGGGAGAACCTAAAAAGCGCGGCGCTTCAGAAAGCATAACAATTCATTATGCAGCAGGTGAGCACGGATCAGTTGATCCTCAGTCTGAGACTGTTACATCCGCAGACGACATTCAGGGCTCTTCTGCAACAGCAGATGATGGCTATGAATTTGATAAATGGGTAAACGCTGATGGAGAAGGCGTTTATTACAGCAGTTCTTTTGCCCCTTCCGGAGAGCTTGTTATTGATGGAGCTACTTATACAGCTCTTTTCAAAGAGTCTCAGGACCAGTCATCTGACGAAGAAGTAAGCTTCAAGGTTACATATATGGTAGATAACGATGTATACCGCGAGCAGATCTATACAGTGGGTGATGACGAACTGGTACTCCCTGAAAGACCTTTCAAGGCGGGCTACATCTTCAGAAATTGGATGAATGGCGAGAGCGTGGTTTCAGGAGGCATGACTGTAGATCATGAAATGACCTTAACTGCAGCTTTTGACGAAATAAAGATATTCAAGATCACAGTAAATTATTATTATAAAAATTCCGGAACCGACGTTGTTTTCGATTCTGCTATTAAGCTTGTAGAAAAGAACAACTTCCCGGCAACAATTACTTCTCCCGAATATGTTACAGTTACTTCAGAAGTGAATGATCAGCATCCGGTTTATTATCCGACTCAGGGCGCTGTTACAGTCAATTTTGGAGATATAAATTTAGAGAACATTGAGACTTATACTGATGGAGATACAGTTATTGGTATCGTTCCTGAAATAGACGTTCAGTATATTCCTCAGGATGCTACATACCATGTAGCATATATGCTGAAGAATATTTCAGGCGGTGAATACACAGAAGTATATAGAGATTCATTTGACGGAATTCTTGGAATAAGAGTAACTCCTGCAATACTTGATATTGAAGGTGGTATATTTGAAAGCCTTGAATCTGAAGAAATAGACCATAGTGGAAAGGTTCTTCATGTTTACTATACAAGAGCTAATTATACACTCCATTATGAATCCAACGAAGGAAGCTATGTTGACGCTGTAGTAGCTCCATACGGATCAATCATTCAGCTTACAACAACTGATCCTGAAAGAGCAGGATACAGATTTGATGGATGGTTCCTTGATGAAGAGCTTACACAGCCGGCAGGAAGTAGCATAGAACTTAAAAAGGACACATACGTATATGCTAAGTGGACACCTATAAAGGTTAATTATACAGTCCTTTATCTTATTGAGAATCCGGACGATGATGGATATTCCTTCAAGGCCAGCCTTGTAAAACAGGCACTGGTAGGAACTACAGTAACTGAGACTGCAGATGCTCAGAAGCCTTCCGGAATTGATACAACAAACTTTACATTTAAAGAGTCCACATCAGCAGAGGTTAAGGCTGATGGAACTACCGTAATAACAGCTAAGTACAGCAGAAATGTTTATACAATTACCTGGAACGGTGAACTCTATACTACAAAAGATAAGCCTAAATCCGGTAACTATGGAAGTGCTTCTCTTACTGCAAAATATGGAGCAAGCATAACTGACAGATGGACAGCAGAATTCAATAACAGATATCCGGATTACGCCTGGAACTTTGTGTTAGATAATAAGGAAAAATTCGTAAACATCGATACAATGCCTTCCGGCAACAAGCCTGTTTATGCTTATGAATTCAGCACAACAAAAGTTCAGCACTTAAATTACTGGCTTGAGAATTATGAAGGTTCTCAGACAACAACCAGAAATGGTAAGACCTACGGACTTCTTAAGACTCAGGACGTTTGCTTTAATTACCTTTATAATGATTCAGAGTTTTATGAAATCATAGGTTATACAAAGGACACATATCAGAACGGTTATACAGCGACCTATGAGACACAGGAAGGTAACTGGTGGACCGGTTATCATACAGTAACAAGGAACTATACACTTGGAAATGGAACACCTGAAGAAGAACTGATTGTACATTTCTACTACAACGCTAAGACATATACACTTGCATTTTATAACTTCGATGGTACAAGTATTGCAAACTACAACGTTGCGCATAACGCAGACATCAGTTCATATCTGAATAACAACAAGCCTGCACCTCCTGTTGAAGGAGCAACATGGCTTGGATGGTACACTGATTCAGAGCACACTTCAGCATACGCAGGAAACAACAAGATGCCTACAGGTCTTGCATTGTATGCAAACTGGCAGCTTCCTTCGTATACCATCACCTTCGTGGATGATGATGATACAGAGCTCGGAACAGGTACATATCAGTATATGGAATCTGCTACATCGATGACTCCTGCAGCAAGGCAGGGATACACATTTGCAGGCTGGTATACAGATAAGAGTTACACAGCTGTATACGACTTCGCAAGACCGATGGTAGAGGATGTCACAGTATATGCAAAGTGGAATCCTAATATTATCAACTACGTTGTAAGGTACGTTGATGAAAACGGCGATGATATAGCTGACAGTAAGACAGTTATCAGTCCTTTGTTCAGAAAAGGCGATGTTGTAACAGAAAGTTCAATTGGTATCACCGGAAGACTTCCTGATGCCAATGAGAAATCCATAACCCTTAATTATGAGGGCAATGAGATTGTATTTACATATACAAAGAAGATATCAAGTATATCCTACACAGTTAAATATGTATTAAAGGATAACCCTACAGTATTCGTTCACGCTCCAAAGGAAAGAACAGTAAACGGAAATTATGTGAACGTTACAGAGCAGGCAGCACCGGTTGATAAGGAATACATGCTGGCAAATACACCTGAATACGCCGGTGATGACTACTATCCTGAAGTTGATGTAATTGATTATGCACTTTCTTCCGGCACAAACGAGATCATCTTCAGATATAACTCTTATGCAAGCGGAACAGCAACAATCTATTACGTTGACATGGAAGGCAATCAGATACCCGGAAAGAATCCTGAAACAGTAAGTGGAAAATCAGGAGCTTCTTATCAGATAAATACTTCCATAAACGGATATACATATAAGAAGACCACCAATGGAACAAGGGAAGTTGGAACAACCTTCAGCTTCAGAGATGGCGCGATCACAAGATATGTATACTTCCAGAAGAACCTTACAATTACAGCTAAGAATAAGACTAAAGCTTATGATGGAACAGCTCTTGTAAGTGAAGGCGTTGGCGATGTAACAGTAGAAGGTTTGTTAAACGGACATGCTCTTACAGGCATCTCCTTTACAGGAAGCCAGACACTTGGCGGCAGCAGTCCTACAACCCCTAAGGATGCTGTTATTGAGGGCGCATCAGCTGACTACTACGCTATAAGATATCTGCCCGGAACACTGACAGTAACAAGAAAGACAGTCCTTGTTACAATCATTGGAGACGTAGTAGATAAAGTATATGACGGACAGGTTCATACAGCAGGTTATACATTTGAAAGTTCAGATCCGACATTCCTTGAAGAGTATGTGAAGTTTAACGGAAGCGCTAAGAGCGTATCAAGAACTGATGTCGGAAATGATAAGCTGGTTCTTGCAGGAATGTTCTCAACTCTTCCTGAATATGTTGGAAGCTACAACGTAACATATTCAGTAACAGATGGAGAGGTTAATATCACACGTAGAGAACTTACTCTTGGAACCAAGGATCTTACAAAGGTTTATGACGGAACGCCTCTTAAGTGCGCTGACGATGAAGAAGATGCATGGTATATCACCGGATTCGCACCTGGAGAAAGTGCAAGCATAGACTATATGACAGGTTCTCAGACCGAGGTTGGAAGCAGTGAGAACACTTACCACTCAATTATCTGGGATAATGCCAAGGAAGATAACTACAGGATTGCAACCTGGAATATGGGACAGCTGACTGTAACAAAGGCTTCAGCAACTGTTACCATAACAGGACACACAGGAACCTTCAATTACGATGGTGCTCCTCATACAGTAGAAGATTATGACGTAAGCATCAATGAAGAGGCAAGAAGCTTCTACACTGAAGATGATTTTACATTCACAGGAACAGCAAGTGCTACAGCCACAACAACAGCTGATGGCAAGAAGTTCATGGGAATGACCGAAGAAAATTTCACTAATAATAATTCCAAGAACGTGGATGTAACCTTCGTTGTAAACGATGGATGGGTAGAGATCGTTGGAAGTAAAGAAGTAAAGGTAAGCATTAAGGGTAACAAGGAATCAAAGGCATATAACGGAAGCGAGCAGACAACAACCGGATACACTGTAGATATTACAACCCCTGAGGGAGTTGCAGCATATGATGAGTCCAAGATCGCGTTTAACGGACAGGCAGTAGCTTCCGGAACTAAAGTTGGAAGTTACAACATGCTCCTTAAGGCTTCTGACTTTAGTAATACAGATCCGAACTACCAGGTAACCTTTGAAGTAGTTGAAGACGGTATGCTGACAATCACAAAGAAGCCGGTAACCGTAACTATTAAGGGTACAGTAGTAGATACTACCTATGATGGAAACGAGCAGAAGGCAGTTGGATATACGGTTGAGAATATTGACCCTACACTTTATACAACAGCTGACTTCACAGGACCTACAGATAAGGAAGTAGCAGCGACTGACGCCAGCGATTCTCCTTACATGATGGGACTTACAGTAGCAGATTTCACCAATACTAACGGTAACTTCGATGTAACCTTTGATGTAACAGATGGTAAGCTCATCATCAATAAGCTTCCTGTAACAGTAAGCATTAAAGGAACACAGAAAGAAGCAACATACGACGGAAGTGATCAGAAGGCAGAAGGCTATACCTACAGCGCAGATTCTACACTTTATACAGCAGATAAGTTTACAAAGCCGGCACAGACTGAGGCAGTAGCTATCAGAAAGAATGTCGGAACAACGAACATGAATCTCAGTGCAGACTCATTTGTAAACAATGATTCTAACTTTGCAGTAACATTTAGTGTAGAGGACGGATTCATAAAGATCAACCCGATTACCAGCCAGTACATCATTAAGGTGATCGGAAACAGTGATGAGAAGGTATACAACGGAGAAGAGCAGTCAGTTACAGGATATACAGTTGATGGAACAATAGATCCTTCAATAACACTTACAGTAGCTGATGGCAAAGCTGTAGCTAAGGGTACAGAAGCAGGATCTTATCCAATGGTTCTTGCTCCGGAAGACTTCACAGCAACATCACCTAACTACGATAACATCATCGTTCAGACAACAAATGGTAAGCTGGTAATTAAGAAGGCTGATCGCCCGTCAACTCCTACTCTTACAGGATATTCAGGATACTATGATGGCGAAGAGCATACTGTAACACTTGATGGAACAATTGAGAATGATATTGTTACTTACACATTTAACGGAACAACAGGTTCTGCAAAGCCAAAGGCAACAAACGTAATTCAGAGCATTGATGAGATCACAGTTCTTATTGTAAACAAGAACTACAACACCATTTCACTTGGACCTGTTGCCATTGAGATAAAGCCTGTTAATATCACAGTAAAAACCGCTACAGATTCCAAGCAGTATGATGGAACTGCTCTTGAAAATCATGGAGCAACAATCACAGGTCTTTTAACCGGAGAAACAGCAACAGCAACAGCTTACGGAACAATTACAGATGTTGGAACAGTTGAAAATCCTTATTACATCAGCTGGGGAAGCGCAGCAAAGACTAACTACAATGTGAAGGATTCTTTAGGAACACTTACGATCGAAAAGAGCCAAAGAACAATCACATTCAAGGCACCTAGTGATTCCAAGATATACGACGGAACACCGCTTACAGCAAATGGCAGTGGCGATAAGAAGATTACCGTAACCAATCTTCCAAGTATCTTCACACCAAAAGGAGAAGCATCAGGAAGTCAGACAGATGCAGGAAGCAGCGCAAACACTGTAACAAAAGCTGAGATTTATCTGGGCGAGCAAAACGTAACAGAGTTCTTCTCAAATATTGGAACAGATACCGGAACTCTTACAGTTACACGTAAGGCAGCAACAATAATTACCGAACCTGCAACAAAGAAGTATGACGGACAACCGCTTACACATGATGTGGCATGGGTTGAAGGACTTGTAGCAGGTGAAAGCGTAGACATTCACGCTACAGGATCTGTAACTGAAGTAGAATCTAAGAAAAATACATACAGCATA
>JAILMY010000233.1 GCA_024692165.1 Butyrivibrio sp.
CGATCACTGCCTTTAAGTGGTTCTTTAAGTTAAGTCCGATTACTGTTTTTCTGAAATTTCCCATTACTGGAATCCCTCCTCATTCTTCATTGCTCCTGATCTTGAGAAAGAAACCAGGGTAAATACTGCGGATATCACGAAGATTATGATACCGATAGTAGCTGCCAGGTTATAATCGTTGCTGTCCTTGGTCAGCTTGTAGAGCCAGGTTACAAGAAGATCCGTCTTACCTGCGCCCTTGAAGTAATCCAGTGTAAGGGGTTCTCCGGCTGTCAGGAAATAAATAGTATTAAAGTTGTTGAAGTTACCAATCAGATTGGAAATAAGGTAAGGTGTTGTCACAAACCACATATATGGGAATGTGATCTTAAGGAACTGGATAACAGGGCCTGCTCCGTCAATCTTGGCACTCTCATAGAGCTCCGCCGGAATGTTCATAAGAATTCCGCTGACCATGAGCATAGTTACAGGTACACCAATCCAGAAGTTAACTACGATTACCGATACTCTTGCCCAGGTCACGTTGGAAAGGAAAGGCAGAGCCGATGCTGTAAATCCCCACTGCTGAAGAAGGACGTTGAGGATCCCTCTTTCTCCCAGCATTGTTGAAACCACACGAAGTGAGATAAATGCAGGGATAGCCATGGTTATTACAAAAACTGTTCTCCAGAATTTCTTGAACTTAATACCCTTGGAATTGATGATCATAGCAAGGATCATTCCTCCAAAGTAGCAGGAAAATGTGGCTGCAAAGCCCCAGATAAGAGTCCATCCCAGCACAGGCCAGAATGTAGCTGATAATCTGTCTCCTGTTGATAACAGGGTAAAAAAGTTTTTGATTCCCACCCAGGTAAACAGATTTCCCGGTGGCTGATGATCCTGATCGTAGTTGGTAAACGCCATAAGGATCATATATATAAGTGGCATTACCGTGAAGGTTGAAAGGCCGATTACAGGCACTGACAAGAACAGGAAATGCACATTCTCATTTGCAAGGCTCTTCACATCCTCCAGGAAGGATGCAGGTCTTTTGCCATGCTCCTTAAGACTTCTGGCTCTTTCACCTGAATAAATCGAAAAAAGTCCCAGTGCAATGAAAAAACCTGTGATCACCAGTGTTACAACCCCTGCAAGAAGTATTAGCATTGAGTTGTCACCCTGTGTTATCTCATAGATTCCAAGACTCTCGTTGAAGGTCATTCCCTGAGTGTTCTGACCAAGAGTCCTCATCATATAGAGGTTGTGACTTCCGGTCATGATCATAAATGCGATATAAACTATCTCAAGTGCAAGGAAGATCAGCCCCTTAACCACCTGCCCGTTTCTTATATTCGAAAGACCAAATATTATGTAAGAAAGCTTGGAAAAAATATCGCCCTTGGTAAATGTGGTTACTATATTCCTTTTAGCGTTTACTTGCTTCATTTTTTGTTACCTCAATCCTTGAATAGGAAAAGGCCGGTATTTCACGACCCTTTCCCGGAATAAATTATGAAAAGAAATTAGTTAGTAAGTGTGCTTGTGATGCTGTCAACCAGTGCATCCAACTGGCTCTGAAGGTTAGCATCTGAAACCTCTTTGTTGTATACGCTTACGCCAAAGGCCTTCATAGGATCCCAGTAGTCGCCCATCTTAGGAATACTTGGCTGGTTTGTAGCATTTGCTGCCTGATCGTTAAGTGCGCTTGCTACGATGTCATTCTTAATCTCATCGCTCTCTGCAAGAGACTTAAGTACTGGAACATCGCCCTGATGATTGTATCTTGTGAGGCAGCTCTCAGGACTTGCAAGATAAACAGCAAGCTGCTGAGCGCAAAGTGGATACTGTGTATTTGATTTAAATGTGATTGTCTTAAAGTCTACGAAGTTTGAAAGCTGTACATCCTTACCGCCGATATTTGCTACAGGAAGGGCTACTGCTGCAACCTTGTCTCCAAGAGCCTCTCTGAATTCAGGAGCGCTCCATGCTCCGCTGGTTACTGCGCCAAGCTTACCCTCTTTAAATGCGTTTCCGCCAACACCGTCTGCATCCTCAAGGTACTTAGGATTCTTTGCAAGCTCGATCATGTACTGACCTGCAGCAAATCCGTTTGCATCGTTGAAAGAGCAGTCCTCAGGGTTGCTTCCGTCCTCTCCAAAGAGTGTGCATCCGTTTCCAAGGAAGAACATCTCTGCATACCAGGAGTTTGTAAGCTGTGTGCTGAAGTTCCACATTCCATCGCCAAGATCCTTAGCAAGCATTGTGTCAAGGCTCTTTACCTCTTCTTCAGTAAAGAGATCTGTGTTGTAGTACATGAAGAATGTGTTTGGTGAAAATGGAACTGCATAAGTAAGTCCGTCAATTGTTACAGCGTTAAGTGCACTCTCAGGAAGATCTGCAGCAATTGTGTCGAAATCCTTTGTAATTGGTAAAAGAAGTCCCTTAGCTGCAAGATCACCTACACCGCCGCTTGGTGTGTAGAAGATATCTGCTGCAGTATCAGCATCTGTTCCAAGAGCCTGTGGTGCCTCATCAATACCTACAACTGCGATTTCGTAGGTTATGTCAAATTCGCCATGTGCTTCATCGAATTTTTTTACCATCTCATCAGTGATTCCTACTTCCTCTTCAGGAACCCATATCTTAAGCTCAACCTTCTGAGTCTCTGTTGGAGCAGCTGCTGTTTCAGTTGATGCAGCAGGTGCTGTAGTATCACCGCCCTGTGGTGTGCTTGCAGATGCGTTCTCCCCGCCGCAACCTGTAAGGACAGATGTGCCGAGCATAGCTGTCATAGCTAAAGCTCCAATCTTTTTCATTTTCATTTTGAAATCCTCCTTTGAACATTGTTGAAAAAGAAATCGTTTTTAGGTAAATCGGTTAACCATGACTATAAAGTTTTTTGTTTACCTGGTCAATCGTTTTTGACCATTTTCCATTTTTTCAATAAAATACAGAGAAATCCGTGGGTGAAAGCCCTAGAAATTTTGACAAAAACTTATAAAAAAATTGGTAAACTGATTACTTTGATTGTTTACAATAGAAAAGTGCGCACTATAATGCGCACTTTTTCCGATTCCGTTTATAGATTAAGTATTATGTTCTATCCGAAAGAGCCCTGACTGACTGCCTCTCCACTACTCTTATATGCTGTCTCTCATCTGCCACAAGATGGCACTTGCCTTCTATCATCTTAAAGAGATAGTCACTGGCTTTTTTGGCCTTCCACTCGAAATCCTGGGCCACTGATGTGAGCTTTGGTGTCATCAGTTCGCAGTCCGGAAGGTTATCAAAACCTATAACAGAAATGTCGTAGGGAACTCTGATTCCACACTGCTTAAGTCCCTCAATTACACCAAAGGCCACAATATCCGACATACAGGCTATGGCCGTATAATCGCCTCCGCCGAAGGCTATATCCTGCCCCACCTGAACAGCACTTGGATATGTAGACTCCGTATTGTATATATTTCCCTTCTTGAATGGGATTCCCGCTTCCCTGCAGGCGTCATAAAAGCCCCTGTATCTCTCTTTGATAACTCCTTCGGAAGAAATATCGGGAGTAACAAGCGCGAGCTTGCTGTGGCCCTTACTGATGAGATATCTTGCGGAGAGATATCCGCCTCTGTAGTCCTCGATACCGATGTTTACTATCTCTTCCCCGGGTGCATAGGTATCAAGAAAAACTATGGGGATATCGATCTGGCTCTTGATCTGAGGAACCTCATCCTTGTAAATTCCCAGAAAAAAAGCGCCATCCACGTTCCAGGAGGACAAAAGGGGAACAATCTCTCTGGGATCCCCAACACATCTGAGCATAAGATAATAGTCGTTGGCCCTGATGAATTTCTCAAGGGAAGCGATAATATGGGCATTATAGGGATTGGCAAAAAAGTCCTCATCTTTGCCAAGGTATGGAACAACCACACCGATAAGTCGGCTCTCCTTCTTTACCAGAGATCTGGCCATGACGTTGGGCTTATAGCCTTCCTCTTTTATGATCTTCTCAACTCTTTCCCTGGTCTCATCAGAAACCTTGGAAAGCTTCCCATTTATTACGTTTGACACCGTTGCCTTGCTGACTCCGGCCTTTTTAGCTATTTCTGTAATGTTCATAGTAAACTCCCTTAAGGAAACCAAATAATATCTGTGTTGCAGTAAATCGGTTTACTTATCGTTTACTATACATATACACCGCAGTTTATGTCAAGTATTCTTGAAATATTATTTTAGGCAGATCATGCAATTGTATATGAAACTTCAAATGCAGCTCCTGCTCCAAGCACATTTCCATATTCTCTCTCGGAAATATCACCGGCAAAGCCTACTCTGTCACATCTTCCGTACCAGGGCTCAATGCAGACAAACGGAGCTTTCTTACCTGTTGGAGACCAGATACCGAAAAGCGGTGCATCAAATGAAACCTTCAGAATTTCTGCACCTTTACTGTTAACCAGAGCTACTGCATCAGTCTGTCTGTCCTCAATAATAAGAGCATCTTCATCAAAAAGCTTTGGTGAAAGCTTCATTACGCCCTCTTCCAGTGAAATCTTCTTTGTTCTGTCAGATAAACATCCGCTTCCATCCCCTTCAATGATATTGACCTCAAGGGGCTTTGAAAGCTTCTGTCCTGCCTTATAGTAAACAAGACTGTCACGGAGGAGATCGCAGTTAAAGGCCGGGTGTCCCCCTATGGAGAAGTATATTGTATCCTCAGTTGGATTTTTCACGTTCCAGATCACCTTAAGTCCCTTGTCATCCAGCTTGTATCCCAGACATAGCACAAAGTCAAAGGGATATTTCTCATGGGTCTTCTCATCGGACTTAAGCTCAAACAAAAGCTCATCCTCAGACTCTTTTACCAAAGTAAAATCCATATCTCTGGCAAAGCCGTGCTGTGACATCTCATAGGTCTTTCCGGCAAATCTTGATTTCTTCTCCCAGTAATTACCGACAAGAGGGAAAAGAACCGGTGATGTTCTGCCCCAGAATTCAGGGTCTGCCTGCCACATCAGCTCCTGTCCGTTTTTCTTAAGTGATCTTATCTCTGCGCCGTGGTCAGAAACCGTAAGCTCGTAGATGCTGTTTGATAATTTATGTTCCATGATCATTCTCCTTTATTTATCCTCAGGCTTTTTTTCCTCAGATTTTTTTGTCTCTTCTTCGTCATTATAGAAGATTTGTTCCTTACTTTCTATCTTTTCCTGAACACCTTCTCTGATTCCTTTAACTGCCTGCGACAGTTTCTTGCCATGGGCCTTTATGATAAGGATTGTTGTTATGATTATTACCAGCAGCACTACTATAGCCACAATGATATATACCCTCATCTTTGCAAAGGGAACATGAAAGCCTTCAAGTCCCACCACAAGAGTAAACTCATTACCTTCAATTTCATAGGTTCTGTATTTACCCATCTTTCCGGTCTGAGTAAGGGGCACTCTCTCATCCCTAATCATCT
Organism: Butyrivibrio sp.; assembly: GCA_024692165.1. Taxonomy (GTDB): domain Bacteria; phylum Bacillota; class Clostridia; order Lachnospirales; family Lachnospiraceae; genus Butyrivibrio. Next base: position 5,438 of record JAILMY010000233.1, read on the forward strand.
GATAGACAATATAGTTATCATCCGTGTACTTATAGCTTGCAGGATCAGGCTTAAATCTTATCTGATGCTTCGATGATCCATCCTCAGGGATTTCTACCTCCAGTTTTACAACATCCTGGGCCACGTCCTGGTCCTTATCCCGAAGCTGCTGTTTCACCACATCCTCAGTCATGTCATAGAAGGTTCTGTTTACAGTAATTGCATCCCCCTCCTTAAACATGCCATCCACAAGAATATCTGACTGATAAAAGTCATCATCAGAATTTTCCTTTTCTGAAATGGTGGTGAGGTACCTTGTATAGCTGGCAGTTATAGTCTCGTCGGTTTGAAGCTCTTCTATCTCCGGTTTATCCCAGGTAACATAGAAGCCATCCTTTTCATCTATTTCAGGATAATCGGTAGCTTCCAGTTTTTCACCATACTTCCTGTCGATCTTTTGAATTATCTTTTCACCATTCTCCAGGTCATCATCATTTAGAACGAACGTAACAGACAGCCTGTCAAATTCCCTTGGTATAGCTCTTTCCTGGATATTTTCAGTTTCTTTTTCGTCACTATACTCATCGTCCTCTGGTAAAAAGAGGTTTCTGCTGACAGCTTCTTCGTAGCTCACAGGTTCAGCCTTTAAGGCGTAGCTTGTTCTGTCGATTCCATCCAGAGTATCGCTTACAAAGAAGTTATTCCTGACTTCTCCCTTGTCATCCACATGTCCTGCGATGGCTCCATACCAGCTTACAGCATCCTCAATGCTTACAAGGCTAAAGCAGTTTCTTATGTGCATTCCGTTTCCAACAACGCCGCCCACATAATCAGAGCCCTTGAGAATTCCCCTGGAAAAAGAGCTGACGATGTATCCAAGGGATGAGCCGACAACTCCGCCCACGTTTTCCCCTGAAGTAGATGTGACATTGGCGTAGCTTCCGCTGCTTAGCACAGTGCCCATTTCCTGAAGGCCGCATATGCCTCCTACATTACTCTTAACACCGGTTATTTCGCCGTAGTTTTTGTTGTCCCTTAGGACGCACTTTGTTATATAGGAGCTGTTGAGCTTGGAATCCTTGATTCCGGTCACATCTCCCTCCTGATCAAAATCATAATCGATTGCCATGGTTCCGGCGATTCCGCTTACGCTGATATCTCCATTAATCTCTCCATAGTTCAGGCAGCTGTCAATTGTGGCATCCATTGTATCTGCCGCCTCAGCCAGGGAAACATCTTCAATATTCGCGGTGTAATCCATTTCAAGAACGCCATCCACTGCATCGGTGTATAAAAGCATGATGACGTTGAACTGATCAGCCATGGCCTGAAGGTCGTCCACCAGCACGCCTGTGGCATTGTTGACTTCACCATTAAGGAGCCCGAAGTTGTCGTTTACTCCCTGCAGGTTATTTGTAAGGCTCGTAGTGTGGACCCTGTAGTCTGCCCCGAGCTGGGGAAAAGAGATATTGTCGGCATCTGCGACGCTTTTTATAATTCGCTTTGCTTCTCCCCCGGCGTTGTATATGTGGTCGGTTGCATCTTCAATGGAACTGACAGTTTTCAAAGCATCTGCTCTGGCAACCTTTTCCATTCTCTGCATGGCTGCATATATAATTCTGGTCATTTGGGCCGTGGAATCTGCAATCTCTCCGGAATAAGTGTTTCCTGTATCTGATAAGTATTTTTCATCTGCATATGTCACTGCTTTGGCAGAAGCATCCCTGGCGGCATCTTCCGCAAGAGTTTTATCATCATTAAATCTTGCAGTATCATTTTCATCTGTTACAGGGAAAGATGCCCCGTCATTATTATGTGTCCAATCACCGGGTTTATTGTATATCCTTACGATTTCTGTTTTGTCGCTTATGGTGAAATCAGCATGGTCCTTGTTTCCATCAAAGCTTTCGGTTGGATCAGTATCCCCGGAATATGTAAGGTCACTGGTGTTTGCAGATGAAGACTTATTTTTCGATATATATTTGTTGTAATAAGCTCGTTCACCACTGGCTACCAGCTCTGTATAAGTACTTGTGGCTACCTCTATCCTGTTTTTGTAAGTATCGTAATCAGCTTTTTCATCTGCTTCCATGTATTGTTCAATGTTCAGGTCTTTTATAGTCTCCCTGAGTTCATCAGCAGATTTTCTTGTATCATCTGACGCATATGTAATCTGGTCCATAAGTCCATCGTTTTTAGACGACTCCTCCAGAACATAATCGATCCTGCTAAAAGCAGTACTTGCAGCGCCTGTTACGCCGTTGGCAAAGTCGATGGTACCATCAGCCAGATAGCGCACATCTTCAATAGCTCCTTTAGTAAACTGCTGTATTATTGAAAGGCGGCTGGTAATTGTGTCTGACTGGGTTTTTGCATCCTTTAGGGTTACAGTGATAATGTCGTGAAGCTTGCTGATGGCCTCTGAAAGCTGATAGGCAATGTCAGAGCTAAGATCCACAGTGATATAAGGCTCAGCCTGACCTGTAATTCCGCCAACGTCCTTTCGTCCCAGGATATTTCCATTATTGGTGCAGCTAAGGATATAACCTGACTGCCTTCCCACTATTCCGCCGATATTATAGCCCACGTGTTCATAGCCCACATCGCCGTTATTAAGTGACCTGTATATGATCCCGATTGACTGACCGCAGATTCCACCTACATCAGCAGCGGTGGTATCCGCATTTGCAGACTCTGTCCTGTCTTCACCGTTCTTTATAAAGCTGATGACCTTGCTTATATTGCTCATGGCATCAATGGTCATTTGGGTATCAGTATTGGTGGTATTTATCAGGGCCTCATTTATGCAGCTCATTATATTGCCCATGTTTTCGCCAGCTATTCCGCCTACGAAATGATTTCCCTTTACAAAACCTTCACTCTGACAATCTGCTATTATGCCTGAAAGCTCGTTCATGGCGCAGATCATACCCACATAATCATTTCCGTAAACAACACCTTTAAAGTTACAGTTTATGATAGTTCCTTCATTGTCGGCGCATATTCCGCCTACATGGATAGGATTTCCTGAAGGCATGACCGTACCTGTAACCTTCAGGTCTTTTACAACGCTATTTTTAGCAATCCTGGAAAAAAGCCCGGCATAGGACATCTCACCATAGAGGTTAACTTCAGAAATAGTGTGGCCCCGGCCGTCAAAATATCCTCCAAAGACAGGTATTCCTGAAAACTCAGTTCCCACCAGCGAAATGTCATTTGTAAGAACAACCTTTTTGTTGTCAGACCATATATCCAGTCTGCAGTTTTTGGCAAAGCTTAAAAACTCCTCTGTATTTGAGATAGTGATTTCTTCCCATTCGTCAGGGATTTTCTCTTCAATATCTTCCCTGATATCCTGGTCAACATCCTCCGCCACATCTGCCGCATCGTTTTGGGTTGCTGTGGAGTATGAAATATGAAATTCAGGTCTGTTAACATCTTTCTTGTCCCCGGTATTTTCTCCTTCGGTTGCAAGGCTTACGATACTGCCAAAGGCCATTGAAATAATCATTGTAATCCCTAATACAAAAGGCAGAACTCTTTTTTTCATATCAGACATCCTCCCCTTCTGTGTAATAGAAATTCTTTGCAGCCTCTTCATCCTCCAGCATCTGAACATCTCCGCTCTCAATGAAAGCACTGACTTTACCCTTTACAACACCATGGAAAACACCGGTTACATTTCCATCGATATGTCCTCTTACTATTCCGTCAATGCGCATGGATCCGGCCACCTGTTTGGTTTGAATAGGCATATTCATGACAAATGCCGTAAGCTCAATAATCTTGTCTCCCACAAGAAGAATCTGAGGAAGCACAAACATAGTGATAAGAATCGAAATAATTGTTCCTCTTCCAAGGCACTTTCCGATTCCGTAGATTGCACAATCTGAAGTCATGTTACCGATAAGGGTTCCGGCCACAGCCAGCATTGTTCCCGAAGTAATAATTGTTGGGAAGGAAAGATTCATAGTGGATATTATGGCATCCTTTTTTCCCATGGTTGCCCTAAGCTCAGTGTAGCGGCCGGCAATGACAATGGCGTAGTCGATGTTAGCACCCATCTGTATTGAGCTTACAATCAGGTACCCCAGGAAAAAGAGATTGTCGTGCTGCAGTGCAGGTATCGAGAAGTTGATCCAGATACATCCCTGAATGACTGCAATTAGAAGTACCGGCATTCCTGCAGACTTGAAGGTAAAAAGAAGTACCACCAAAACCGCCAGTATGGAAATAACGCTGGTTACAGTGTTATCTCTTGAAAAGCACTTCTTAAGATCAAACTGGCTGACAGATTCGCCTACAACAAATATCTTGTCCGCAGGATAGTACTTTTCAGCTATCTCATGCATTTTTCCGATAAAAGCAAAGGTTTCATCTGATTCCTGAGGAAGTTTCAGGTACACCAGCATTCTTGAGTATTCATCGCTCTTTAGCTGCTTCTTGGCAAACTCCATCATCTTATAGGCATTTTCAAGGGTCTCCATCAGGTCATCATTAAGAGTCACATAACCGTCATTAACTTCCTGGTAGATGAACATGAACATATCTATAAGGGGCACCTTATAGTTTGCAAGACCGTTTACTGCCTTGGCGTATTCTTTATCATTAACGGCATACGCAGTATAAATAAGCTCTGCCACCTCATAATCGATATCAATAAGCTCCGAAAACTGTCTTGGTGTGAGCTTTGCCGTCAGCGTATATCCCCCCAGCGCTTTAGTGTTGGCAAGGCCTGTAACTGAAGCAACATTTTCATTGCTAAGAAGGTCATCGATCAGTTTTTTCTCAGTATCATAGTCGTCCCAAGGCACCACCAGCGCAACCATATTATCTGATTTAAAGTTCTCTTTCTGAAGGTTCTCTGCCTCCTGAACAGCATTGATAAGAGGCGGCGTTATTTTGCTATAGCCGTACACATAGGGTGTTCCGGCGGATATCCTGTTGGCAACAATGATTGCTATTACAAAAGCAGGTGCAATGATATATCTTGTTGCATAGGCAAATTTACCCACAAAGGGAATCTGGGGAATAAAGTTCTTGTGCCTCGTGGAATCCATTAGCCTTGCAAAGAGCATTATAATTCCAGGCATCAAAAGGAATACTGAAAGAAGGCTTAAAAGGATTGCCTTTATCAGAACTATACCCATATCTCTTCCAATGCCAAATTGCATGAAAAGCATGGCAATAAGACCGCCTATGGTGGTCAGGGAACTTCCGGATATTTCCGGAATGGATTTAGACAAAGCAACAATACAAGCTTCTCTTGACTGCTTATTTTCATGCTCTTCTTTGTACCTGTTCAGGAAAATAACGGCATAGTCAACGGAAAGTGCCAGCTGTAGCACAATAGTCACAGAATCAGAGACAAAAGAAATGGTGCCAAGCAGAAAGTTTGTACCCATCTGAACAAGGGCTGCGGACCCGAAGGTAAGCAAAAGTACCGGCACCTCAGCATAGGCCTGGGATGTTAAAAGAAGTACTCCCACCACAACAAAAACAACTATGACAGAGATTACACTCATTTCCTGGTTTATAAGTTCCGACTGCGTATCTCCAAGAGTTGTGGACATGTAGTAATCATAGTTTTCGAAGTATGATTTTATCTGTTCCAGTAAAACAAGGCACTCATCATCCTTCTCGTCATAATCAAAGGTAATGTTATAAAGGGCAGAACCATTGTTGTAGTGTTCCTCCGAATCGTCCATATCCACGGAGAAAACACCATCCATCTTTTCAACATCATCCTGGATCAAGAGGGCCTGACCATAGGATATGTTCGCAACCATAACCTTGACAGATCCATAGGTTGTAAACTGATCATCCATAAGTTTAAGGCCCTGCCAGGTCTCAGACGTGACAGGAAGATATTCCGAAAGCTGATTTTCAACTGATACCCAGTTTCTGGAAATTGCTGCGAATATACATAGAATTCCATAAATAAGAAAGAAAAGATTGCGCTTGTCTACGATAAATGCGCATATCTTAAGCATAGCGTTATTAACGCCGGTCCCCTCACTTTTGTCCATTTCTATCCCCCCGGATTTACAATACACTGTGTGTTGTAACATATATTGCCACACTATATATTGTACATCCGTAGAGATTTACATACAAGTCAGGGGGAGGTCTTTTCGAACTTAGTGCAGCATCCCAGTCGCAGAATCCACGCAAATCAATATACGTCATACAGCGAAATTGCTTCGCAATTTCCCTGTCGTACGATATTGTAAAAACTACTCTCATACAGCGAAATTGCTTCGCAATTTCCCTGTCGTACGATATTGTAAAAACTACTCTCATACAGCGAAATTGCTTCGCAATTTCCCTGTCGTACGTTGTCGCAGAATTCACTCAAATCAACATAAACAAACATCGCTATCGCGATGCTTTCGAAATAAAAGACGCATGGTCTTTCAAGCAAGCTTGAGACCATGCGTCTTTCATTTCGAAACTCCTATCGGAGCTTTTGTTTATATTGATTTGGTGAGCTCTGCTCGTTATCGTTCACATCATCCCACCCATTCCTGGGCCGCCTGCTGGCATTGGAGGAACTGGCTCTTTAACTGTAGCTACAGCTGCCTCTGTTGTAAGGAAGCTTGAAGCTACTGATGTAGCGTTCTGAAGAGCTGAACGTGTAACCTTGGCAGGATCGATGATTCCGTCCTTAACCATGTCTACATACTGCTCTGTGTAAGCGTTGAAGCCGATGCCCTGCTTAGACTCTTTTACCTTGTTAACGATAACTGATCCATCAAGACCTGCGTTGTTAGCGATGTTGAAAAGAGGAGCCTCAAGAGCCTTAAGAACTACATTAGCACCTGTCTTCTCGTCGCCTTCAAGCTTCTCAGCAAGCTTAGCAACTTCCTTGGTAGCGTGGATGTAAGCTGAACCACCACCAAAAATGATACCCTCTTCAACTGCTGCTCTTGTAGCATTGAGAGCGTCTTCCATTCTGTACTTAGCTTCCTTCATCTCAGTCTCTGTAGCAGCACCAACTCTGATAACTGCAACACCACCTGCAAGCTTAGCAAGTCTTTCCTGAAGCTTCTCTTTGTCGAACTCAGATGTTGTGTCCTCGATCTGCTTCTTGATCTGAGATACTCTAGCCTTGATCTCATTCTTGTTGCCAAGACCGTCAACGATAGTTGTCTTCTCTTTCTCTACCTTGATGCTCTTTGCTCTTCCAAGGTCATCCATTGTTGTATCCTTGAGTTCAAGACCAAGATCAGAAGAAATAACCTTACCACCTGTAAGAATAGCGATATCCTCAAGCATAGCCTTTCTGCGATCGCCATATCCGGGAGCCTTAACAGCTACTACATTGAATGTTCCGCGGAGCTTGTTAACGATAAGAGTTGTAAGAGCCTCACCGTCAACATCCTCAGCGATGATTAGAAGCTTAGAGCCTGTCTTAACGATCTGCTCAAGAAGTGGAAGGATATCCTGAATGTTTGAAATCTTCTTGTCTGTGATGAGGATAAATGGATCCTCAAGAGTTGCCTCCATCTTGTCCATATCTGTAGCCATATAAGCTGAGATATATCCTCTGTCGAACTGCATACCTTCTACAAGGTCGAGCTCTGTCTGCATTGTCTTGGACTCTTCGATAGTGATAACACCATCGTTAGAAACCTTCTCCATAGCATCAGCAATCATCTGACCAACTTCATCATCACCTGATGAAACAGCTGCTACTCTCATGATCTGCTCTTTGCCCTTAACCTTTGTAGCCATCTTGCTGATGGATGCTACTGCTGTATCTGTAGCCTTCTTCATACCTTTTCTGAGTACGATTGGGTTAGCGCCTGCTGCAAGGTTCTTAACACCCTCATTGATCATAGCCTGTGCAAGAACTGTAGCTGTTGTTGTACCATCACCTGCTACATCGTTAGTCTTTGTAGCAACTTCCTTAACAAGCTGAGCGCCCATGTTCTCATAAGCATCCTCAAGCTCAATCTCTTTTGCGATTGTAACACCGTCGTTTGTGATTGTAGGAGCACCATAGCTCTTATCAAGAACTACGTTTCTTCCTTTAGGTCCAAGTGTTACTCTTACTGTATCAGCAAGCTTATTAACGCCTTCTACCATTGCTGTGCGGGCGTCAGCGCCGTACTTAATTGTCTTAGCCATTTTTATTGCCTCCAAATTTTATTTTCTATTAGGAATTATTTATTCTTGATGATTGCAAGTATATCGCTCTGCTTAACGATAATGTATGTTACATCATCAAGCTTAACTTCTGTTCCTGCATATTTAGAATAGATGACATTATCACCCTTCTTAACCTGCATAGCAACTTCCTTGCCATCTACTACTCCGCCAGGACCTACAGCGATGACCTCAGCCTGCTGTGGCTTCTCCTTCTCAGCGCCGGGAAGAACGATTCCTGATTTAGTAGTCTCTTCAGCCTCAAGAGCCTTAAGTACAACTCTGTCTGCAAGTGGTTCTAACTTCATAATAAAGCCTCCTTATGTAAATAATTGAATTTACTTTTTTGATATTTGTTAGCACTCTTATTGAATGAGTGCTAACCCACAAAATTTATTTTAGTACAATACCTATGAAAGTCAATACTTTTATAGATATTTAATACTTTTTTATGCGCAGTAAATTGCATTTTGCGGACCCTTCCCCCATAATAGCCTTAACAAGGTATGTACTGTTGTCAGAAAAAGGATTTTCTGGCGTTTGCTTATGCAAACAATCTCTCAAGGAGGTGACGATATATGAGTACTAATTTCTTTAGCAGTTTATCAGGTAATTTCGACTACGTCTCAAGTATGAGCGGTCTTTTGTCCGATTATTCCAGTATAAAAAACGGATCATATGGCACCCTTATGAAATCTTATGTAAATAAGGTGGGTAATAAAACTGCGCTCAATGCTTATCGTGAGACAGGGTCAACCACCACAGGAGTTGAGTCTGCCACCGGAACCTCCTCTAAATCCAGATCAGTTTCAAAATCTGGTTTTCTCGATAGTTACTTAAAAGAAGCTACATCGACCCAGGATAAATCGAAAACTTCCGAATCCACAAGTACAGCATCTTCCACAGCGGCGACATCTACTACATCGACTGACAAGTATGCCAAGTACAAATCATCCTGGCTGGATGATCAGCTCAAACAGTACGACAAAGATGCCAACAAAACAACTGCTGCAGATACCTCTGTAGCTTATGATACAACCATCTGAGTCTGTTT
>JAILMY010000242.1 GCA_024692165.1 Butyrivibrio sp.
AGGATCTACGTACATATGATGAAATCCCTTAAGAATGCAGGGGTTAAGGTAAAGGGCTGCAGTCATATCACAGGCGGCGGCTTCTATGAGAACATCCCAAGGATGCTTCCTGAAGGCATCAAGGCTGTTGTTGAAAAAGGAAGCTATGATGTTCCTCCGCTCTTTAAGCTCATGCAGAAGAAGGGACAGATCGAAGATCAGATGATGTACAACACCTACAACATGGGTCTTGGAATGGTCCTTGCTGTTGCTCCTTCAGATGTGGATGCAGCTCTTAAGGCAATCGAGGCTGCAGGCGACAAGGCATGGGTAGTAGGAAAGGCAGTAAGCGGCGAAAAGGGTGTTGAGCTTTTATAATTGAAATATAGCGATGGCAGCCCGAATCATTTACTGATGAGGACGTGAGAAAATGAAAATTGCGGTATTGGTGTCTGGAGGCGGAACCAATCTTCAGGCCATAATTGATGGTATAGATAACGGAACTATAACTAACACTGAGATCTGTCTTGTGTATTCCAATAACCCGGGAGCCTATGCTCTTGAGAGGGCCAAAAAGGCAGGAATACCAAGTATATGCAAGTCCCCAAAGGACTATGAGAACAGAGAAGCTTTTAATGAAGCTCTTTTGCAGACTCTTACAGAGGCAGATCCTGATCTTGTGGTACTGGCAGGATGTCTTGTGGTAATACCCGAGAGCGTCGTTAAGAGGTTCAGCGGCAGGATCATCAATATACATCCGTCACTCATTCCCTCATTCTGCGGAACCGGATACTATGGGCTTAAGGTCCATGAGAAGGCTCTTGAGAGGGGCGTAAGAGTGTCAGGTGCTACTGTTCACTTTGTGGACGAGGGAACGGATACAGGCCCTATCATCCTTCAGAAACCCGTGATGATAAGGGATGATGATACGGCAAAAACACTTCAGCAGCGGATAATGGAGCAGGCTGAATGGAAGATACTTCCCATGGCTATCGATCTTATCGCAAACGGCAAGGTAAGGATCGAAGATGGTCATGTGGTGATCGATGACTACGACAACAAGGTCATCGCAGAACTGTAACAGGGGACAGATACTAAGAAAAGAGGCTGGGTATGAAAGTTTTGATCGTTGGCGGAGGCGGAAGAGAGCATGCAATCGCTGAAGCTGTTTCAAGAAGTAAGCAGGTAGATAAGATATATTGTGCGCCGGGAAATGGCGGGATCGCAGAGCTTGCAGAGTGCGTTCCAATCACTCCCATGGAGTTTGATAAACTGGTTTCTTTTGCAAAAGAGAAACAGATAGATCTTACAATCATCGGAATGGATGATCCGCTTGTCGGCGGTATTGTTGATGCCTTTGAGGCTGAGGGCCTCAGGGTATTCGGACCCCGCAAGAATGCAGCAATCCTTGAGGGCAGTAAAGCTTTTTCCAAGGATCTTATGAAGAAATATGGCATTCCTACAGCTGCCTATGAGACCTTTGACGATCCTGCCAAGGCTCTTTCATATCTTGAAAATGCCAAATTCCCGATCGTTCTTAAGGCTGACGGACTGGCTCTTGGTAAGGGCGTACTTATCTGCCAAAATCTGGAGGAAGCCAAGACCGGAGTAAAAGAGATCATGGAGGACAAGAAGTTCGGCGATGCCGGCAATCACATGGTCATCGAGGAGTTTATGACAGGCCGTGAGGTTTCTGTTCTTTCATTTGTTGACGGTAAGACCTACAAGCTTATGTCTTCAGCTCAGGATCACAAGAGAGCGGGAGACGGAGATACCGGACTTAATACAGGCGGAATGGGTAACTTTTCACCCAGCCCCTTCTATACAGAGGAAGTTGATAAGTTTTGCCGCGAGCACATCTACGGCAAGACTGTTGAAGCTATGGCTAAGGAAGGCAGAGAGTTTAAGGGAGTTATCTTCTTTGGACTTATGCTTACTCCTGAAGGACCTAAGGTCCTTGAGTACAATGCAAGATTCGGTGACCCTGAGGCGCAGGTTGTGCTTCCAAGGTTGAAAACTGATATAATAGATGTGTTTAATGCCTGCATCGACGGAACACTTGCCGAGACTGAGCTGGAATTTGAAGACAAGGCTTGCGTATGCGTAGTCCTTGCCAGTGATGGATATCCTGTAAAATATGAGAAGGGGAAACTCATTTCAGGACTTGAGAACTTCAAGGGTAAAGATGGTTACTACTGCTTTCATGCAGGTACCAAGGCTACTGACGCCGGCATAGTTACAAACGGCGGAAGAGTTCTTGGAATAACAGCCAAGGGCGACACCTTGGAACAGGCCCGCAAAATGGCCTATGAAGCTACCGAATGGGTCAGCTTCGAGAATAAGTATATGCGTCACGATATTGGAAAGGCTATCGATGATGCGAAGGAGGTAAAATGAAGAAAACGTTGGGAAAAAGGATAGCTAATTTTGCTATGGCAATGGCTGTTGCAGTCACCGTTTTAGCTGGAACCGGAGTACAGACTTTAGCGTATACCCAGACAACCGGAACTGTAATTTCAGATAATGTTAAGGTAAGAAGCGATGCAAGCACCACTGCTAAACAGGTTTCCAGTCTTAAAAACGGTGATGTGGTAGACATCGTAGATGAGGCAACAGATTCTTCGGGTTATGTATGGTACAAGATTTATGTAAACAAGAGTGAGTTCGGCTATGTTAGAAGCGACCTTGTAAACAAGAAGGGCGGTTCAAGTTCTAATACAACTGCAACTGAGACAGCAACTCAGAGCGTAGCTTCACTTCCTGAGACACAGGCTACTGCTACAGAGCAGAGAAATGCTACAGCTCTTGCTGACAGCGTAAATGTCAGAAAAGGTGCAGGCACAGCTTATGATTCAGTTGGTAAGGTTTCAAAGGGCGGTTCAGTGGTAATCACCGGTGAGGCCAACGGAACAGACGGCAAGACATGGTATCAGATAACTTTCGGCGACGGCCAGACAGGCTTTGTGAGAAGTGACCTGGTAGCAGTTTCAGATACTCCTGTAGAGACAACAGAGAATGTTGAAGGTGGCGAGAATACTGAGGCTGAGAACCCTGAGGGCGGCGAAGGTGAGAATACTGAGAGCCAGGAGAGCAGCACACCTGATACATCAACAGGAGACGGCGCGTATTCACTTATGTATACTGCAGATGAAGATGGCAACGGTGTATGGTACCTCTATGATAACTTCGGCGGATACAGAGTAAAGGTAAAAGAGCTTATTGAGGCAGCTCAGAGCGCTGATGCAGTTAATTCACTTCGCAAATCAAGCAGTACCTACAAGAAGATATGCATTGTTCTTGGAATCCTTGCAGCAATCCTTGTAGCCGGAGTTGTAGTTCTTGTTCTTAAACTCAGAGATTCCCTGTACTATGAGGATGAAGAGGATGAGGAGTATGACAGATACTCAGCCAAGAGACCTGCTCGCGATGAAGAGCGTGGCGGCGTAAGAAACGAGGAAGTAAGACCTGAGAGACCTTTCAGACGAAACGCTGATGCAGAGGCTCCAAGAAGAGATAGCGATGGTGAGCGTCCAACTCGCAGAAATGCTGAGGATAGAACAGTAAGACCTACCAGAAGAAATCCTGAGGATGAGTATGAGAAGCGCCCTGCTCGCAGACCTGCTGAGGAAGAGCGCCCTTCAAGAAGAAACAAAGACGACGAGGAGATGGATGTTCGTCCCGGAAGAAATGCACTCAGAGATGCTGAGGAGCGTCAGGCCCGCAGACAGGAAGCTCGCCGAGACGAAGAAAGAGCTGCAGCACCTAAGCGTAAGGCAAGAAACTTTGTAGGGGACGATGATGATTTCGAATTCGAGTTCCTTGATCTGGATGATGACAAGTAATTAGATTTATGCTTTAGATTTCAAGGCTCCGCACTATGTGCGGGGCCTTTTTTACGCCAGTAAGGCACTTTGAGGCACTATATTGAAAAATCTGTGATGCGTGTTATACTAAAGTTATCACAGAAAGGAGACGTCACATGATTATTGAGATAGATTTTAATAGTGATGAAGCCATATATGTGCAGCTTTGCAACCAGATCATATTGGGAATAGCTACGTCTCAATTTCGTGAAGGTGAGCAGCTTCCAAGTGTAAGACAGCTTGCTGAGACCATCGGTATCAACATGCATACAGTCAATAAGGCATATTCAATCCTTCAGCAGGACGGATTTGTGAAGATTGACAGACGCCGGGGAGCCATTATAGCAATTGATATCAACAAATTGCAGGCGCTACAGGAGGCGCAGTCAGAACTGGCTGTTGTACTGGCAAGAGCCATATGTAAGGGAATCAACCGGGAAGAGATACATGGCCTGGTGGATAAGCTTTACGACAACTATGAGAGGCTATGAGCTTATAAGTGAATTAACCTCTTTTGACCAAGACAAACACGAAAGGAGATAGTATGGATTCAAAGTTTACAGTTATGGCAGCGGATGCGCTCAAACTCGCAAAACGCACTGCCAGGAGCCTTAAACTCAATTATGTAGGCACTGAGCATATTCTCATGGGACTTATACTTGAGGATGGATGCGTAGCCTCCAGAATCCTTTTAGATAATGGGATTGATGAGTCCCGTATGATGGAAATGATAAGAGATCTTATTGTTCCCGACAGCAGTGTGAGAACCCTGGACAAGGATGGCTTTTCTCCAAGAGCAGAGAAGGTCCTTGAAGAGGCCCACAGAATGGCTGAGAGATTCAGAGCTGACAAGACAGGAACAGAGCACATTCTTCTTGCCCTTATAAGGGAGGGTGAGAATGTGGCTGTGAGACTTATCAGCACATTAAATGTTCCTGTTCAGAAGATTTACGCAGAGACCCTGGCTGCCATGGGAGAGGATCCCAACCTGGTAAAAGAGGATCTTGGCAAGAAGGCAGTTCCTAAGGGCGGCAAGAAGGCATCAATCCTTGCCCAGTATAGCAGAGATCTGACAGCTCTTGCTCTTGATGGCAAGCTTGATCCTGTAGTAGGCAGAGAGCGCGAGATCAAGAGAGTTATTCAGATACTTAGCCGCCGCACCAAGAATAATCCATGCCTTATCGGTGAGCCTGGTGTGGGCAAGACTGCCGTTGTAGAAGGCCTTGCACAGCGCATCGCAGCAGGTGACGTTCCACTTACGGTGCAGAACAAGAGACTTGTTACCCTGGATCTTTCAGGAATGATCGCAGGTTCCAAGTACAGAGGCGAATTTGAGGAGAGAATCAAGAAGGTCATCAAGGAAGTATCCGATGATGGCAATATCATTCTTTTTGTAGATGAGATGCACACCCTTATCGGTGCCGGAGGCGCAGAGGGTGCAATTGATGCCTCTAATATTTTGAAGCCTTCTCTTGCCAGAGGCGAGATTCAGATGATTGGTGCCACAACCATCACCGAGTACCGCAAATATGTTGAGAAGGATGCTGCCTTGGAGCGTAGATTCCAGCCTGTTAATGTGGATGAGCCTACCAAGGAAGAGGCTACCGACATCCTCAATGGAATAGTCAGCAAGTATGAGGAACATCACAAGGTTACCATTACTCCTGAGGCTATAAAGGCCGCTGTTGACCTTTCTGAGAGATACATCAACGACAGAAACCTGCCTGATAAGGCCATTGACCTTATTGATGAGGCAGCAAGTGCTGTAAGACTCAGAACAATGGGCACTTCTCCCAAGGTCAAAGAGCTGGAGGAGAGTATTAAGAGACTTGATGATGAGATTGAAGCTGCTCTTAAGAGTGCAGATTTTAAGAAGGCAGGAGAACTCAACAAGGAGCAGAATACTCTTCTTGGAAAGCTGAGCAGAGTAAAGAATGCCGAGAAGAAGAAACAGATATCTTCAGGCTTTATTGTAAATGAAAATGATATCGCAGAGGTTGTTGCCGAGTGGACAAGAATCCCTGTTAAGAAGATTGCAGAAAAAGAAACAGAGAAGCTTCTTAAGCTGGAATCTGTTCTTCACAAGAGAGTTATCGGACAGGAGGATGCAGTTAAGGCTGTATCCAAGGCTATCAGAAGAGGTCGTGTAGGTCTCCAGGATCCTAACAGACCTATCGGATCATTCCTGTTCCTTGGACCTACCGGTGTAGGTAAAACAGAGCTTTCCAAGGCTCTGGCCGAGGCGATGTTTGGGGATGAGAATGCTCTTATCCGAGTTGATATGTCAGAGTACATGGAAGGCCACTCCGTATCCAAGATGATCGGATCACCGCCCGGATACGTTGGTTTTGATGATGGCGGTCAGCTTTCTGAGAAGGTAAGACGTCACCCATATTCTGTAATTCTTTTTGATGAGATTGAGAAAGCCCATCCGGATATCTTCAACGTTCTTTTGCAGGTTCTGGATGATGGACATATTACAGACTCAAAGGGCAGAAAGGTCAGCTTCAAGAACACAATTCTTATCATGACATCAAACGTTGGTGCCCAGAGAATCGTGGATCCCAAGAAGCTTGGTTTTGGTGCCGGAGCAGATGCCAAGAGAGATTATGAGGACATGAAGTCAGGTGTTATGGAGGAAGTTAAGAGACTCTTTAAGCCTGAGTTCATAAACCGTATCGACGAGATCATGGTATTCCATACTCTTACGGAGAAAGAGATGATGGAGATTGTAACTCTTCTTTCACAGAATCTTTCAAAGAGATGCAAGACTCAGATGGGTATCGATCTTACAATTTCTCCAGCTGTTAAGAAATTCCTGGTGGATAAACATTCTGATGCCAAGATGGGTGCAAGACCTCTTAAGAGAGCTATCCAGCAGACCATCGAGGATGCAATGGCAGAGGAGCTTTTAAAGGGCAATATTAAGGCAAATACAGCAGTTACTGTGGCTTTGAAGGACGATAAAATCGTGTTTACAACCACTGAGGGCAAGACTTCAGTGAAAAAAGCTAACATTAAGACCACAAAGACCACCAGAAAGACCAAAACTTCTGCTGCTGTGACAACTAAGAAACCCACAAAGAAGACAGCTACAAAGACTGCTACAACCAAGAAAAAAACGTCAAAAAAAGTTTAAAAAGATTTAATTTGTAATGAGGGCAACTTCTATTATAATTAAGGTAGCTTAAATAAATATGCAATGTTGTAAGCAGGAAAGAGGTCTTTTTACAACGATGATTCAGGAGGTTAAATATGGCTGTCGTTGAACAGTTGCTTCGCGCCGAGAAGGATGGAAGCATCAGCTTTGGTAACTACGAACTTCCCGAGAAGAAAAAGGTGGAGAACTTTGAGCACAACGGAAATCTGCTTAAGGTCAAGACTTACAAGGATATCACGAAGCTGGAGAGCAATGAGAACTTCGTGTACGAGTCAGTTCCGGGAACTGCAGTAACAGGATTTAAGTACACCGAAAAGGGTGTGGAATTTACAGTTGAGGGCGATAGCGATGCCCAGATAACACTAGGTCTTTTGGAGAATACCGAATACAGTGTGTTCGTAAATGGAAGCAGCATAGGAAAGATGAGCACAAACCTTGGGGGAAAGCTTAATCTTAGCGTAGAGCTTTCTCAGGGGGGAAAAGCTCAGGTAAGAGTTGAAGAGAATTAAGAGATAATCTTAGGGCTTTCTGATTTATATCAGAAGGCCCTTTTTCTGTATTTATGTTGGAGGGATAATGGCAACAAAGATAAAGACTGTGTATTTTTGCCAGAGTTGTGGGTATGAATCAAGTAAATGGATGGGTCAGTGTCCCGGATGCAGGGAATGGAACACCTTTGTGGAGGAGATTGTAAAACCTGCGGCAAAGGCATCATCTAAGTCAGGGGCAGGAAGCAGGTCCGCAAGCGCCTTGGGGGACTATTCAAAGCCCATGTCTCTTTCTGAGATTGTCCTTAATGATGAGGAGAGGGCAGATACTCACATCGGCGAACTTAACAGAGTTTTAGGTGGAGGCCTTGTAAAGGGGTCTCTTATTCTGGTGGGTGGAGATCCGGGTATCGGAAAGTCTACACTTCTTTTGCAGGTGGCTGGAAATCTTTCAGGGGATAAAAAAGATATCCTTTACGTTTCCGGAGAGGAATCTCTTAGTCAGATCAAGCTTCGGGCCGGAAGAATAGGCGAGTTTTCTGATACCCTGAAATTCATGTGCGAAACCAATCTTTCAAATATTGAAGAGGCGATAACCAGGACAAAACCTGAGGTTATCATCATCGACTCTATTCAGACCATGTACAATGAGTCGGTTTCTTCAGCTCCCGGCAGTGTGTCACAGGTCAGGGAGTCCACAGGAGTTCTTCTTCGTATCGCCAAGAGCATGAATATTTCAGTTTTCATCGTGGGACATGTAACAAAAGAGGGACAGGTGGCAGGCCCAAGAGTCTTGGAGCATATGGTGGATACTGTGCTTTATTTTGAAGGAGACCGCCATGCCTCCTATAGGATACTAAGGGCTGTTAAGAACCGTTTTGGATCCACCAATGAGATCGGAGTTTTTGAAATGCAGGACAGGGGTCTTGTGGAGGTGGCAAACCCATCAGAGTTTATGCTGGATGGACGACCTGAAAATGCCAGCGGCTCAGTAGTGACCTGTTCTGTGGAGGGTACAAGACCTATCCTTATCGAAGTTCAGGCTCTTGTGACTCATACCAATTTTGGTTTTCCCAGGAGACAGGCCAATGGAACGGACTATAACAGGGTCAACCTTCTGATGGCAGTTTTGGAAAAGAGAATAGGACTCTCCCTTGGAGATTTTGATGCCTATGTAAATCTGGCAGGAGGAATGAAGGTGGCAGAGCCTTCTCTTGATCTTGGAATCTGCCTTGCTATTATTTCAAGCTTCAGAAATAAGCCCATAAGCGATGATGTGGTGGCCTTTGGAGAGGTGGGCCTTTCCGGAGAAGTAAGGTCAGTGAACATGGCGGAGTCCAGGGTACAGGAGGCGGCCAAACTGGGCTTTAAGACCTGCATTGTGCCTAAGGCTCTGGAGAGCAAATTGAAAAACAGCTGCAAGAAAATTGAGATAATCGGAGTGTCCTCGGTGGCGGATGCAATGAAGGTTATTTAATTAAATGGCATGCAATCATATATTTTTTGACTTTCAACAAAAATTCACTTCAATATGATTACTTTTATGATTTTATTTCTGCTATGATAAATGAGTATGAAATAAGTATGTTTTTTCAAGCCGACAAGGAGAAGCGTAGGAACGATGGAGGGGCGATTTACTAAGCTTTGGGGAAAGTTAGTTATGCCGATGGCATTAGCAGTTCTAATGGGGATTAGCTGCATTAATGTCTATGCCTATGATTCCGACTTTGGGGAGCTTACCTTGGAACTTGAAAAAAATGATCTAGAAGATCTAGCCGAGCGTGAAGGGCTAGGGGAAGAGTCAGAAGTGTATGAAGAGGATGAGTCCGGATCATTAGGTTTAGACGTCTGTTTCTACATCAGAACAAATGTAGAAAATTCGCTTATTCCTGATGAACCCTCGGATCAGCCTGCAAGGAATTATTCATCAGCAATACGTGTAAATAATGCTGTTTCCGATAACAGCTTTGTCTATGACAAAAATATAACTTCTAATCTTTGTGATGATGGTTACACTGCGTCCAATAGTGTCAGCAGTGTTCTTAAGAATGTGCCTTCAGTAGCAGAGATTCAAAATGTCTATTCATCATTTGATTCCGGATCACAATATGTTTTTTGGTATGTAATCAAAGAGGCAAGTACGCCCTCGCCCAACAATGATGTTAAGATCCATGTGGATGGCGTAGTTTTACAAAAAGAGGCTTCTGGGGAGACGGATCCGGAGAATCCTTTAGAGCCGGAGGAACCCGAGAATTCTGGAGATCCTGAGAATTCTGGAGATCCTGAGAATCCTGGAGATCCTGAGAATCCTGGAGGTCCTGAGAACCCGGTTGATCCGGAAAGTCCAGAGAATCCGGTCGATCCGGAGAAAACAGGTAGCTCCGAAATCTCTGATGTTCCTCATGTGGAGTCAGACCTTATATTTGAGATTTTCTCCACCAATCTGGAGCAGCCCTTTGAATATGATGGAGAGGAACATCTGATAGGTGGATATATCATCAGAGTCACAGATACAGAAAATGGAGAAGTGACCGAGTTTTCCTATGGACCCTACGGAGATTACCGAGATACCAAGGTAGGAGGCCTAAGGGCCACCAGGGCTGCATCAGCCGGAACAAATTTCAGTTACAAGGGATACGGCTACAATGTAAATGTGGACAGCGCTTATCTTCTGGTGAAGAATCCGGGCAATTATGAGATTCCGCTCATGTTTGGAGGACAGAAGATTTCAGCAGCAGATATTATTATCAGGGACGAAAGTGGCAGGATTGTTGATAGCGCAACGGAAATAAAGACTCCCCCTGTGGTGAATGCTATTTCTCAGCGAAAGATAACAATCACAGCCGGTTCAACGGTACAAAATGACAATGGAAGTACCATAACTAACGGAAATGTAACTATTACTTCAGGGTCACTGCTTCCGGGGCACAGACTAGTGACCAGCATCGTAGGAAGCCAGACAGGGCCCGGAGAATCCGTGAATGAGATCACCTATTACGATATTGTGGATGCGGATGGAAAGAGCTACAAGGGCATGTACGCTGTCACAAAGGAAAACGGGAGACTGGTGCTGGTAAAGCCTTCAAATAGCACATCTTCTGCATCGGGAAATACGCAGAAGGCGCAGCAGGACATGATTGCAGAAGGCATCACCCAGGTAGGCGTCCTTGATAGTGTAGGGGAAGCAGTTCTTGGCAGCACCCGGTTGGACAACCTGAATGGCACCGTATCTACAGGTCTTGGAAGTGCCCAGTCCACAGCTCTTGGCAGTCCTCAGACCACTGCCCTTGATAGCGCTCAGATCACTGCCTTTGGCAGCGCAGCCGTGCTGGGAGCCCGGAGAAATAGTGGCGCTTCATCGGGAGTTCTATCCAGAGCCAGAAAATCAGAGACTTCCGACATCGGAATTCCCACAGAACTGCGCATAGCCTTCATTGTACTGTGCCTGATGGCTATAATGGTCATAAATATTAAGAGAAGTAACAATTGATTTTTTGTGAAAAATTAACTCAATTTTGCACTTATAATTTTGTAAATTAATGCCGATAAGATTTATGTATGAAATCTTGTTGGCATTATTTTTATGCCCAAGTTCAAAAAGTATTCATGGAGGCTGGTTCATGTTTGAGAATTCCTGTTCTATTATGAAAAAGATATGCCTTGAGGCATTTATTATATTTTTCTTTCTATTTCTTTTTTCATTACCCTCAAATTCTGTAAAATCTTATGCTACAGCAGGGACAGGCGGAATCACGACTAATAGTGAGCCTGCCAGTTTGGATAGTGTAAACCCCAACACTACAATAGTAGATCCCACTTCAAATGTGCCCGCCAATACTCCAATCAATCAGACTCCCTACTGGCCTGCAGCCTATCAGAAGATCCATGGTTACACGGATGATGTATATATTCCTGAGGATACTGCCCAGACTCTCTGGAATGGTACCACAGGTAACGGCTCTAATATCCCAACTGTCAGCGGAACTGTAAATGGTGTTAAATATACGGCAGGTCAGTCTGTTATTCCGAATTCAACTTTTAACGCACTGTACTATTATCTGAATTACAAGGACGTAAGGGATGCAATCGGCGCAAACCCTCAGGTTCTTGTGGATAACTGGGTATTATTCGGAGGCGTTGGTCAGGGACGAGTTGCTAATGGGCTTATCGTAAGAGATGGTGCCAGCAATGACTCTTTTACCCAGTACGGGAGCAGCAGTTATGAATATATAGTTCCCTCATACCAGAAAACATCAAACTCCAAGGATGGAATGGTTGTTATCCCCGGGCAGGTTCATGGCAATGGAGGAATGAACAGAAAGCAGGAAATACAGGCAAGAAGTGTTGCCTATCAGGTGGCGGAGCATGTTTTCCAACATGTAAGGCAGTTTGGCAAAGGCTCCCAGATAGAGATGGTGGCATATGCTACGGGAATAGTCAGAGCATATTGCGACCGCGGAACCTTCACAACAACAGGAACGTATTACAGGACAGCTTATGGTGTATTTTTACAAGGTGATTATTCAAGTGCAGGGGCCACAAGAGCTCTTGGCCTTGTAGTAGATTATCTTGATGAGCTTTGCCAGAAGTGGAATCAGGCTAACCCCGATGCAAAAGATAACTATGGCCCTCTTAAGTGGGTACATAAGAACGTCAACACCTGGGAGGATCAGTACATGCAGCTTGTCTGCGATTATCATGAGGCCTACGCAGACCCTGTGGCAGCACTGGCAGGATACGGAAAGCATCCCAATGAAGGCGGCAGGAGGCAGGATTACCAGACCTATGTTTCATTTGCCTTTGAGAGCGACATAATCACAACAAGGCCTCCGATAGTTGACAGTACACAAGCACCTGTTACTAAGAATGCTCCGGATAAAAACAAGAATATTCAGAAAAATAACAATACATATTAAGCAGAAGAGAAGGCCATGAGAAGAATATTATCAATATTATCAATAATGCTTATATTGTGCATGCTGAATATAGGAACCATCAGTGCGAAAGCAGTGGGCTTCGAGACAATCGATGTGACGACATTTGGGAGTGATTACCGCATTACTTCTATCCATATTGGTGCTGATGTTGGATATATTACAGAAAATGCCTTTAAGAACTTAAATAATCTCAGGTCAATAACTGTAAGTAATAATAATCTTTTTTACTCATCCTACAGTGATTGCCTGTATGACAAAGATCTTACGGAGCTTTTATGTTTCCCGGCCGCACTTTCCGGAGCAATGATTCCTTCAACTGCGGTGAGCATTGGTCCCAATGCCCTTAAGGGTGTTCCGGAGGGGCTAAAAGATCAGGTGAGAACCGTTATTGAACTTCAGGCCCAGGGAGACCTTGGCGAGTATGAAATTCCGGGAGCTCACTTTGTTCACTACGGAAATGGCGTCAAATGGATGACCGAATCGGGAGATGTGGTCTATCCCTACAATAGCCTGATGAATCTGGCAGGAGCAGTGGTGGCAGCAAGCTCAACAGGCTCCATGAAGAGCGCGCAGCAGCTGGAAGCGGCCTTCTACTATCTTGCTAATACAGTTTCCTATGTGCGAAGCAGCGAAGTTCCATCTGATGATTGGGTAAAAGATTATGCGGTAAATACCATGAGCACCAAAAGCGGTAACTGCTATGGCTACGCAGCTTCTTTTGCCTATATTGCAAAGGGGCTGGGGTACGATGCAAAAGTATGTACCGGAACAGTAAGGTCATCTCTTGGGGGAAGAACAGCCCACGCCTGGACTGAGGTAAAGGTGGGAGGAAAGTGGTACGTGTTCGATGCTGAGATGCAAAACGCCAAGGGAAGCGGCTATTACAAACAGACCTACGATTCTTACCCGGCAGGGCCGCTGGAAAAAGAAAAAGAGTATACGGTTAGTTTTTGATAGGGGAATAATATAACAAAGGAGTGTTATATATGAAGAGATTTGTAGGACTGAGCCTTATGTTTGCAGGTCTGGTATTTGTGATTTTCATAGTGAATCTTTTCCTATACAGCTTCAATTCCGAGTACCATGCGGCGCTCAGGGGCGCGGTTACCGGTGAGGAAGATGAAATCATACCGGTGGTTGATGTTAATAAGGATTTGGAGCTTAGCACCGATAACGAAAATGTGATCAACAAAAGTGTTATTTACGACGAGCTTCAGGAAGAGGAAGTCCCTCTTTCAGCGGTTTATGATAATAGCGATGAAGAAGAAAGTCAGGAAGAGTTTTTTCCTGTAATTGTAGACAAGGAATACCACGAAGACTGCGGCACCGGCGAGGGATACTGGATCATCCGATACGAAGACGGCACAGTAGTGGTTGAACAATAATTCTATAGCATTGGAACGAGGTCACCTATGCACGAAGTAACTCATATATCATATGGAGATGGTGGAGTTGATGTTGTGCTGGATTCATCAAGTCAGACATCAGTGGCGGCGCCGAATTTCAGATTTGGCGATTACGCGGCTCTAGTATCCTCGTGCTTTACTCCTAAAGAACTGGACAGGATAAGTGAAGGTAATACAGCGGAGATTACCTTCTATTTTGTTGTCACAGATGAGATAGAGGATGAGCTTTTACAGGAGCAGTATCAGGGAGCTATTTCGGAGAACGAATCAGAGCTGGGCAATCTCAGTGAAGGAATACTCATTGATCTGTCGGCAACAAAGGTCATTGGAGCTGATGAACCCTCAAATCTTGTGAGTTGCGCCAATGATGTGGAGCTTCAGATGGATATTCCGCTGTTTCTGGTTAAAGAGGATCGCTCATACTATATCCTTGCAGACAACAGGGGAGAGATGAATCTTTTGCCTAATGCCACGCCTGAGGCGGATGTTGTCACCGTTAATACACATAACTTCTGCCCGGGACTTCTTCTTTATCAGGATGCAAACGATAGTCTGATCCAGAAGGAAGACAACAGGCTGATGTTTGATATGCACAATGTATGTTTTGTGGGCATAGTATTACTTGTGATTTTGTGGATTTTTATAGACCATCATCATAAAAAATGTTTTTGATTTGCGGTTTTTCTCTGCTATAATGTAATAAGCTAAATTTAGTCGGAGTTCCTTAGATGAAAAATAAGCTTTTTTGCGATATAGTGGCAGTTTTATCTGTGTTTATGATTATTACGGGGTGTGCGTCCAATTTGAACAATGTCAGTTCAGAGGATGCCACCTCTATTTCTGCGGCTTCTTTTGCCCAGACCAGGATTGGAGTATGCATATACCAGCTCAACGACAACTTCATGTCGCTTTTCTCAAGGGAACTTGTGAGGTATCTGATTTCACTGGGATTTTCCAAGGAAAACATAATAGTATACGGAAGTTCCAATAACCAGGCTACTCAGCTTGCTCAGGTTGAAGAGCTGGTGAACAAGAAGGTTGATGCCATGATCGTCAACCCTGTGAATCCCTCCATAGTTCACACTATAACGGATATGGCTGTGGAGAGCGGTATTCCCCTGGTGTATATCAACCGTGAGCCCAGTGCTGACGAGGAGTATAGCTGGGAAGAGTTAGATCTGAACGTGACATATGTTGGATGTGATGCAAGGCAGTCCGGAATCTATCAGGGTGAGCTATTGGCGGACCTGGGACTGGACAAACTGGACATCAATAAGGACGGGGCTATACAGTACTTCATGATTGAAGGTGCCCCGGAGAATATTGATGCGGAATACAGGACTTACTATTCTGTTTCAACTTTGACAAATGCCGGATTTGAGATGGATTGCGTGCTTGATGAGATGGGCAATTGGGATATGGCAACTGCCAAGCTTATTACTGAAAAGGGCTTAGCACTTAATGATATTCCCGAGGTTATTCTTTGCAACAACGATGCTATGGCTCTTGGTGCCATAGAGGCTGTTAAGGAAGTGGACCTTGTGCCCGGAAGAGACGTCTTTATTGTGGGAGTTGATGCTCTTCCCGAGGCTCTTGAAGAGGTTAGGTCAGGAGGACTGGTAGGAACAGTATTTAACGACTACATCTGTCAGTCTCACAGCGCAGCAGACGCAGCTATCAGGTACATATCCGGAGAGAAAAACGAGCATTATATCGGATGCGAGTATGTGAAGGTCAGTGCCGGCAATGTTGATGAGATATTGGCAGAAACAAATGCGTCATCAGAGAGTGAATAATACATTCAGTTATTTGCGTTGCTGTATCTATTTTGGAAATTAGGATAAATTAACTATTGATTTATTCTAGGGGGCGTTATATAATGGAAAACGTCGTCGGGGTGTGGCTCAGTTGGTAGAGCACTATCTTAGGGAGGTAGGGGCCGCGTGTTCGAATCACGTCACTCCGATTGAATATTGGAACCGCAAATGTAGATTTTATCTATATTTGCGGTTTTTGCTTTGTGTGAAAAAAGTGGTTCCTAAGTGGTTCTTAAAAATGGCGTAGCCATGCGGTTTATCTAATCCCTCAGCCAATATAATGTTTTGAGATGTCGCAGCAAAAAGACTGTACTTGCAGCTGTTCGGGGTGTGGGAAGTCTTACTAATAACCTGAAAAAATCAAAAAGTGACTAATTCGTGCGTTACGAAGCTCCTTAGTCACATTTTTTCTTGAAAAACAGGGGCTTTTGGAGTTCTTGAGGAGAAAATGAAGGGAGAATTTAGACTATAACAAATGTTATTAAACATATTAGTCACAGTGGCCTTGGAAATCTGGGGGAAAGTGTGACTAATTCGATCTGTTTTTGCTCTATTA
>JAILMY010000079.1 GCA_024692165.1 Butyrivibrio sp.
ACAATAAGAATCTTATCCGTTGCCTCGGATTCTATGTAAGAAGTACCTCCGGTTCCGATTATAGGTGTATCGGGATATTTTTTCGCAAGTAATGCGGATACTTCCTCAAGTTGTTCAAATGGTGATTGGAACAGAATACCTGCTGCAGAAGATATGCCACCTGTTGCTTCCTTCACAGCTGCTTCTGCACCTGTATTCTTTGATTTACCTACTTTAACCTGCACAGCAAACCCTCCTTTTATATACACAGACCATCAGGCATGTGTAACATATTATTTGATTTCCAAACAGCAATATTTAATTGAATCAGAGAATCTTTACCCGTAACAAATTTTATCATATAACCGATATTAATTTGTCTGAATAGAGTATTAAAATTACATTAAATATTGCACATATCCCTGCTTGTGGTGGGCTTTTCCGGCGTTGTATCTTTGTATAAAAAAACAGGATCACGGTCAAAAATCGACCATGATCCCAGAACATATTTTCGCTATATTTTTTTCAAAAGCACCATTTATGCTAATTTGCATTCAGGCACCAAAACGCCGAATTTCCACAAACTAGTGAATAATTATTAGTGATGGAAAAGGCGAAGTCCTGTAAATGCCATTACCATATCATGACTGTTGGCAGCCTCAATAACATTGTCATCTCTTACAGATCCACCGGGCTGAGCAACATACTTAACTCCGCTCTTGAATGCTCTCTCAATGTTATCTCCGAATGGGAAGAAGGCATCTGAACCAAGAGCTACATCAGTGTTCTTATCAAGCCATGCTCTCTTTTCAGCCTCTGTAAATACCGGAGGCTTCTCCTTGAAGATATTCTGCCACTTACCCTCAGCAAGAACATCCATGTAATCAGCTCCGATGTAAAGATCGATAGCGTTGTCTCTGTCAGGGCGCTTGATGCTGTCAAGGAAAGGAAGGTTGAGAACCTGTGGTGCCTGACGAAGGAACCAGTTATCAGCCTTGGAGCCTGCAAGTCTTGTGCAGTGAATTCTTGACTGCTGGCCTGCGCCGATACCAATGGCCTGTCCGCCCTTTACATAGCAAACCGAGTTAGACTGAGTGTACTTAAGAGTGATAAGAGCAATGATAAGGTCGATCTTTGCTGACTCAGGAAGCTCCTTGTTATCAGTTACGATATTTGTGAGCATGTCATCACCAATCTCAACAAAGTTGTGGCCCTGCTCGAAAGTTACGCCAAATACCTGCTTCTTTTCAATATCAGCTGGTACGTAATTCTCATCAATCTTGATAACGGCATAGTTTCCGCCCTTCTTTGCCTTAAGGATCTCAAGAGCCTCATCTGTATAGCCGGGAGCAATGATTCCGTCTGAAACTTCTCTTTTTACAAGCTTAGCTGTGTCAGCGTCACAGACATCGGAGAGAGAAATGAAATCACCAAAGGATGACATTCTGTCTGCACCGCGAGCTCTCGCGTAAGCATTTGCAAGAGGGCTGAGCTCACCAAGATCCTCTACCCAGTAGATCTTTTTCTCAATATCTGAAAGTGGTGTGCCTACAGCAGCGCCTGCAGGTGATACGTGCTTGAAGGATGTTGCTGCAGGAAGTCCTGTAGCCTTTTTAAGCTCAGAAACAAGCTGCCATCCGTTAAGGGCATCAAGAAGGTTGATATATCCAGGTCTTCCGTTGAGTACCTCGATAGGAAGGTCTGAGCCGTCCTCCATGTATACTCTTGAAGGCTTCTGATTAGGGTTACATCCGTATTTAAGCTGAATCTCGTTCATTTTTTATTCCTCCATATTTAATGGTCCATGGGGACGGGGGTTTGTGGACCATTATTTTGAACCACAACCCCCGTCCCCATGGTTCAAATCATGCGTTCTTATTGATGATGCGGCTTTCGTACTTGCCGGTTGCGATTTCGATGTATCTTGTGAAAAGAGACACCTTGTTATCTGCGTTTAACGCATTCCATACATTCTTTGTGAAAGTATCGATGTCACCCTCGATGTTAACAATGGTAGGCTCTCCCTCATAGGAAGGAAGTGGGTTTCCATCGCCCATATATGTGTGGATGAAATATCCCTCGCCTGCCTTTGGATTCTCATAAGTAAATGTAAATCTCTGGCATGAAGAAGGATCGCCGTGGTTGCTCTTAAGAATTGACATGGCGAAGTCATACTTTCCGTCTGCCACATTCATGATTCCTGAAATTCTAGGTGTATAGTTAGGAGCATCAGGCTCAAACTCTCTTGTTCTAAGGGACTGCTCGAAGGTCTGTCCCTCCTTCATAAGGTCATAAACTGTATCTGTCTGATCACCGTTTGTTACAATAGTTGAGTTTCCAAGCACTCTTACAGGTGCATAGATGATAAGGCTTGGATCCTCCATCTTGGATGGATCAAAGGCCTGTGTGCGGATTCCTTCACCATCCTCAACAAATACCCTGTTTCTGGAGTTCTCGCTTCTTCCCATGATGAAATATGCGCATGCTGCGTACTTTCCATCAGGAGTAGTTCCGATAACGATTCCTCTTCCCGGGTAAGTGGTGCTGCTGATCTCTTTCTGTAAATCTACCATTTTTTTCTCCTTAAACGCAGAAACCGCCTGAGCATTCCACTACAAAGCGGTTGCCCAGGCGGTCGACATTCAAATTATTAATCTATACTCCCTTGTGGTTGCCCACTTATCCGCCAGTTATATAGACACATATAACATACAATATTCGGGTCCTATTTTCAACAACAACCATCTGTTATCGAAGAAATTCCCGTGGAATCTGGGTTCGCACCACAGGTTCAATCTCCGGTTTTTTCCAGGATGAAATCGTCCACTGTTCCCCAACTTCCCTTATTGCTGATATAGTGAACCCCTATGGTAACTGTATCACCTGTAGCTATTTTAATGTCGGAGATTACAGGATTCTTCCATTCAGCCCAGTTAGTAACCATAAAGGGCTCAGTATACTCTTTTCCATTGACTACTACGATCAATGTAAGTTCTGAATCTTCTGAAGTATCACCGCCCTGAGCAAAGCACTGAAGAGAATATGTACCTGCCGGGATATCTTTAAGCTCCTGCTTCACTTCGAAATCCACGTTTCCATCTCCGGCCCAGAAATGAAGAGCCTTAGTTCCAGTGTGGGCATCATCAGCCTTGTCCTGGAAATCCGTTGGATCTGATCCCTTAGAGCTTATCTTCCACATGGATGTATCTTCATCCTCAAAGCTTGGATTTACCACAACATTGGGAAGATTTACCTCCACATGACAGGTAAGGGTTGTGCCATCACCTACAGTTCCTGTTATATCGTACTTACCCTCCTTGGAACTGTCGATCTTTGAAACCTCGTCGTTATCCCAGGTTACAGGCACCTTAGTGTTCTTTGAGGTGTCGTTATAAATAACAGGAGTTTTCTCCGGAAGGCTGATCTCATCCCCTGTTACAAAGTTTAGATATACGTCCGGTACCGCATCGATTTTAAGCTCAGCTTCTGCACCGGTCCTGATATACTTAAAGACATTCAGTGAAGGAAGAGGATTTCCGGCAAAGCTGAACATTGCCTGATTCTCCCAGGAGCATCCGCCGTAGTAAAGTCCTGCATCATCAGGGTCATAAACTCCTGCAAAGCTGCTGGCCCAGCCACTTCCGTAGGTCTCCCAGATTTCTGAATTATCATCGGTATTTGCACCAACAGGAAGCCATACCCCTTCCCAGTAAAAGATTCCAAGGGCGCCGGCCTCATTTGCCGCTGCCATGGTATCACGAAGAATATTGGCCTGTCCCTGAACGGTC
Organism: Butyrivibrio sp.; assembly: GCA_024692165.1. GTDB lineage: Bacteria > Bacillota > Clostridia > Lachnospirales > Lachnospiraceae > Butyrivibrio. The sequence continues at coordinate 3,768 of JAILMY010000079.1, forward strand.
GCAGGATAACCCTCCACTATATCATCAGTTCCGGATACGCTGTTGCCGCTGCCATCGCCGTCCAAAGATGTATAGCAGTATGAGGTCTCAGCAATCAGCACATCCTTGTCGTAGCCTTCTCTGATCATCCTGACCACGTTCTGCATGTTCTCGAAATTCCCATCCCAGAAGGGATAGAAGGATAACCCGATGATGTCGTAGTCCACACCGGCCAGTCCCAGGTTCTTGACGCGATTCTCAACCTGATCCACGTCTTCAATGTTTGTATAGTGGACCAGAATCTTTATCTCCTGATCAAACTCCTTGGAAATCTCCCTTACAGCCTTGCTTCCGGCTGCTAAAAGAGCTGTAACATTAGCCTGTGAGTTTTCTCCGCTCATGCCATAGTTTATCTCATTGCCAATCTGCACCATTCCCACGTCAACACCGGCATCAAGGAGCTGACTTAAACTGTCCTTTGTAAAGTCATAGAGAGCCTCACTCTTTTCCTTTACAGACATGCCTTCCCAGGCCTTGGGCGATAGCTGTCTCTTAGGATCTGCCCAGAAGTCGGAATAATGGAAGTCTATGCTGACCTTCATTCCGTACTCGGTAGCTCTTTTGCCCAGTTCTATTGCGGTAGGAACGTCGTTATTACCTCCTCCGTAGCCATGTCCTGCCTCATCATAAGGGTCATTCCATACCCTGAGCCTTATATAGTTAACTCCGGCCTCCGACAGGGTTTTGAAGACATCCGCCTCTTTTCCCTCAAAGTCGTAGTACTTAACACCGCTGTTCTCCTCCACAAGAACGGAAGAAGCATCCATTCCGCAGATGAAGTCCTCCGGGAGATTCTCTATCTTTTTAATAAAAATATCCTGGGCCAGATCCAGGCCATCCTGTGGTGTTACGCTGCTGACCTTATCTCTTGGCGCTGCAGGTGTAACTTTCTCCTGCTGCTCTGCATCATTGTCATCACCGCTTTTGCCTGTCTCCTCTGTCGCTGCGCTGTCCCCTGCACTGTTTGTGCCTGATTCTGCTGAATCCGTAGTCGTATTTCCTGATGTTTCTTCCTGCGTAGCCGGTACCGTGCCTGTCTCACTCCCTGCAGCGCCGTTTCCGCAGCCATAAATACTGCCCATGGCCATTGTCGCTGCCATTAGAGCCCCAAAAATTCTGTAATTCCTTTTAGTCATAGTATTCTCCCCGTCAATTACTCATATGATCTATGTAGCAATGATACCACTCCATTTTACTTTGAAAACCGCAAAAGTGACACAGTTTATGGCATTTTTCATTTTTAGGGAATATTTAGGTTCAGCTTATACAATGCATTTGCAAAAAGAAAACCATGTAAAGAAGGGAGAAAAACGGTGCTCTTGTAATTTGCCCATATCAAATTCACTTTACATACTTAGCATTTACATACTTCGTTCCTCTGCCATCTCCCAACTTCCTGGCAGTGCCATTTTTCACCATTTTTCCTAATACAGCTTCAACAGTTGTTGGGCTCACATCCGGTAATATTTCACATATCTCTGCCTTGGTAATTGGTAAGACACTGTTGAGCACAGTCATTTCTATACGCTCATTTTTCTTAAGTTTCTTCCCATTAACAGTAGAAAACCTGGTATCAAGCTCTTTATAGCATTTATAAAGCGTCGAAAGATAATTCTTCATAAACGGGAAATAGGAGTTCTTATTATCCTGCCAATTCTCAGATGATTCTGCCAGCGCCTCATAGTAAAAGTACTTATCTTCATTTATCTGAGCTTCAAGAGATACATATTTCGTTACATTAAACCCACCTTTATATAATAAAAGAAGAGTCAATAATCGTGAAACTCTTCCGTTTCCATCAGAGAATGGGTGGATACACAGAAAATCGAGGATTACACAAGGAGTAAGCAGAAGCTTATTAACATTCGGATTATCTCTTGCCTCAATATAAGCGTAAACAAGCTGCTCCATGGCATCTTTTGTTTCTGAAGCCGGAACTGGTGCAAATCGCACACTTCTTCTACCATCTGGAGAAGTCTCCATGATCAGATTGTCTTCAGTCTTGTATTTACCTATATTGTAGTAATCCGTAAGATGAAGCATCTTTTCATGAAGATGAAGTATAGTCTTTTCGTTAAAAGACATTTGCTCGTGGCTAGTATGAATTTCATCAAGAGCATCCCTATATCCAGCGATTTCACGTTCATTATGATTCAAAGGGGCGCTGTTCTTATCAACAATTTCCTTAATTCTGGTATCAGTAGTGACAATGCCCTCGATAGCATTTGAACCTTTAACTGATTGTATTCTCGCTATTTTCTCAAGCTCTGTATATACTTGCTCATATTCATGCTGTCTATTTTGTGACAGTGCATTAAAGGCAGAAATAGTTGCTGTCAGATTGACAATCTCTGCAGGAAGTAAGCCGTTATCCAAAAAACTGTAATCAAAAATATGCATATGTCCCTCCAATATCTGCATATATTTTATTGCATTATATGCAGATATTCAAGAAAAATATGCATATTAATTACTATTTTATGTGCATTAATAAAAACCAGACTAGCATCCGAAAGGAGAGGTTCTTCCTTTGAAATTAAAAAACATCAACAAATGTCGTTGTAACATAATGCCTACTTTTCGCGCAAATGAAGCATATTGTAATAGCGCGTAAACGAATTAACTTCTGTACTTATTCCAACCACCAATGTGGTGTAAGTTCAGTAAGCGTTACAATCTTTTCATTTTCATAGTCGAGCATAATTTCTACAGTCTCATACTTTCCCTGCATCAACTGAGCCATAAATTCTCTACAAGCACCACATGGAGCTCCAGTCCTTCCATCTGGCATAATTGCAAGCACTCTTCTGATCTCATTATCTCCGTTCGTAATCATATTGAACATGGCGTTGCGCTCTGCACATATTCCAAGAGTGCTTGATGTATCTATACAAACTCCGGTATATATCTTGCCGTTTGTAGACTCTATTGCTGCAGCTACGCCTCCTGCATATATTCTTTCTGATATTTCTCTTGGGTTTTGTACCGCCTTAGCCTTTTCGTATAATTCAGTCCATATCTTTTCCATTTTTTCCATCCTTTAGAGCCTTGCAGTAATTGTTCCGATAATCTCGCCTGAGTCATCTTCAGCCACAAACCAGTACTCTTCAAAATTCAAGGTAACATTATTTGTTACGGCATAATCGGTAAATGCTTCATTGATAAAATCACCAACTTTATCTTCAGCCACACTTTTCTTTACAATATTCAATTATTTACCCCCCTTATCCACTGCACATATCATGTGTATACTACTTTTCTTAATGCAGGCCCAGAGTTTTCATTTGGTAGAATTTTAAAACCCTGTTTAACATAGAATTCTTCTTTTCCCGATGCTGCTATAAGCTGAATACTCGTCCTTCCTCCATCAGGTAATCCGGCGCTAATCAACTCGACAAGCTTATTGACTATGGCAGAGCCTATCTTGCATCCTTGATACTCCGGTCTGACCATAACGTCCACAATCGTGAAATACATGCCGTCGCCTACTGCTCTTCCCATTGCTACAGTCTGATCATCATCTTTAGCAACAACACAGTAATAGCTGTTGCCAAGCGCCCGTTCTGACTGTTCTCTGCAGAATACAGCCCAATCAACAGACCTCCGCAGATCATGATAGGTTTCTACATCAGGTATGTTGTTTGAATAGGTAATCATAGTCTATGCTCCTTACTGCAAATCTTCTTTTGAGATTTCAATTGACGGATAATGCTTCAACGTAGTAAGGGCAGTATCCATCGGTGCTTCGTACTCCATATAGAAAACATCAGGGTTGGTTGTCTGTAACTCTTCTAGCTTGGATGTTACATTTTTATGGTTTTCAGAAACATAAACAACAGAAACTACACCTACATTTTCATTTGGCTTTGATGTGCTCTTCTCTACATTCCCACAAAGTATCATATAGACTTTCTTCATATTCTCCGCACCTTCTGATTAAAATATTGTCTTGCAAATTATATCGAATAAATAGGCGGCTTATAAATCTAACTGAAGTACTAGTTCTCCGTCATTCATCTCTCCCGTATCGCGAAAGCCTGCCTTTCGATACATTGTCAGCGCTCTTTCATTAGTTTCCTTAGTTGATAAGCAAATATTGTTAGCTCCATGTTCTTTGAAGTATTTGATAATTACCTGCAATGCAGCTGTTCCATACCCATTCCCTTGCAGGTCTTCATCAATCATAAATCTCCACAGCCAATATCTGTCATCAGGATCCTCATAATTCTCATCAAAAGCAAACATGGTGAAGCCCACCATTTTCCCATCGCAGTATATTGCAAAAGGACGGGCGATGTCTATGTTTTCATTTGCTGCATTCCATGAAGCAGCATTTGGCGCGATATATTGAGCTTGATCGCTTGCAACTTTCAGTTCAAAGCACTGCCTGATATTCTCTTCTGTAAGATTTATAAGCTCAACATTCATTTCAACTGCCTCTCGTCATAGCCTTTGCGTGCCACATACGTTATCACACTTGTTGTCAATCTGCTTTTAACTCCTTTTCTGGGTATTTCATAGGCTTGATTAACGACACCTTCCTTTATTATTGCCCAGTTTAGGAATACCCTTTTCAAAATAGCTTGCATCTCCACTGTTGATAGATTCACTTCAAACATAGTGTCCAGTTCCTCAGAAGTTTCAGCATTGATCTCCCTGATTTCAGAATTCATTACCAGACAGATTATGCCATCATGTCTTGCACCCTGCTCTATTTCTCCCAGCTTGTTGATAAACGATTCCTTACTGTCCACATGCTCCAAGATCCAATATCCTTATCTCCTTATATTCTGAGAACAGCGTACTTATCTCCTGCACAGTTTTTATTGGCTTTGCCAGCCAGGTATTTGTGTTATAGAGTTGCTCTTTCATGTATATCTCTGTATGGGATTTCTTTTCACTTTCCCTTATTCTTTCTAATCTGTCATTCATATATAAAGATTTTCTCCCAATGCCAGCTTCATTGCCTCAATCATGTGCTTATTCATATGCATTATGGTTGGAATATGAATGAAAACTGCTCTTCCTGAAAACTTATCAAGAGCATGCCAATATGCCTCGTTGCAAAGATAGGCTGTTGGGCGCTCCGATATCACTACCTGTACTCCGGCGTCGTTTATGGACTCGGCTATCTTTTCCAGATTCAGTGATGAAGCATTCCTTATGCCCTCCTTAGCAGCATACTTTTCTATCCTTACACTTGAAGTCAGTGTTTTATCAACACCAAACATAATAACTAGGTTATATTCTTTATCGATGGACTCAATATCCTTTTTAAGTCCGGCAAAAGAATTAGTGAGAAGCAGATGCTCTGGAGGTAGTTCATTTACTAACACACTTGATGTATTATTTTTCCCTTGAATCCAACAAACAATCTCATTTATTCCTTAACCCTGACCTTTTCGAATACTGCTTTTTGATACTCTCATTATCTCTCAATTCGATAATATCTAAAGTCGTTGTCCTCATTAACTAATTTGAAGCCAACCTTTTCTAAGACGCGCTGGCTGCGTATATTCTTTTTTACCGCATCTGCATTTACAGCATTCATCCCTAACTCACGGAAAGCATACTCAATTGCCAGTTGCTCTGCTCTTGTCATACGCTGTAATCTAATCTCTTCCATACTAACCTCGCAGATCTCAAGTTTATATAACTATTTGTGTTTTTTCGAAAATTCACATCACAGTTCCTTAGCGAATGATACATGCCCCTCTAATTCAGTAAAGCCGTTCTTTTTATAGAACTCATAAGCAGGAACATGAGCTTCTGTTTGTAAAAAAATCTGCTTCAGTCCCAGTTCTTTCATTGCATTTTCTATTTCAGCCAAGAAAAAAGTACCGATTCCCTCGCCCTGCCTGTCAGTTCTTATACATAGTTCATCGATATAGTATTCTGTCCCTGTATACCAGTGTTTTATGTATCCCATGGACACTCCGATGAGCTCAGCACCATCGTACAATCCATATGTAAGCGAATATCCCTGTCCAATCAAATCGATTATATAACGGTCCAACTGATTTTCATCAGACCAGTCATCATTCCAGGGGGCGATTGTAAACACACTTGCAAACAGCTTTTTTATCTCGTCCTTTTGATCAATTCCTATTCTTTCAATTTTCATAAATTACCATCCTAATCATTGTACAAGCTTTACTAAAGTAGCCTTTATTTCTTCATGCTGTTTGCAAAACATTTCTGGTAACTTATCTATATCAAAGTATTTAAGTTCTACTGTCTCTACGTTATCGCATGTTAACTCTCCGGAAAGAGCCCTTAACTTATACACAATGCAAATGCTATGCGCCTCATCTCCATTTGGATATCGCATATCAGTATCTGTGTAAATTCCTATCAGCGATTCTACAGCGACTTCTAGCCCTGTTTCTTCTCTTAGTTCTCTAACAGCAGCTTTTTCAGGTGTTTCTCCAAGTTCAATCGCTCCGCCTGGAAATCCCCATTTATTACTGTCCCCACGCCTTTGAAGAAGCACTCTGCCAGCATCATCAAACAAGCACCCTCCTGCAAAAACAAGAATAACTTTTTCATGTCCAACTTTGCTTCTTAACCATTTGGTATAATCCATATCCCAGCTGCCTCCTGTATCATCAAAGTATTCAATTATTATATCCAAGAAACAAGCGGCTTACAACAAAAAACACTGCTGTAAGCCGCATTAATACGCCCTTTTCCAATTAGTTATTTTTCATCAAGGAAAATTTGTTCTTTTACAGAAAAAATTAGCACGCAAACGAATTACCTTGCAGTAATAAT